>JBCCDM010000076.1:0-18575 GCA_039030795.1 Cyanobacteria bacterium P01_A01_bin.84 | reverse complement strand
GTAGGTTGGGTAGAGCTTGAGCGTTACCCAACAAAACATTGATAATGTTGGGTTACTCTCCGAGAAGCCGCTCCGCGTCTACGTTCCTCAACCCAACCTACGCTATTTGGAATTTTCAGGCTTAACGGCAACGGTATTGGGCTATATACATATGTAATGCTATATCTGCTTTCTCCTTCTCGCGGTCTCATGATATACGGTAGAATAACCAGTATGTGGGGCAATGTAGCTAGGTTCTCAATTTTTCTGAATACTAAACTGCTATAAGCGATGAAAATCTTAGTTGTAGAAGACGATGAACTTGTTGCCCAAGCCTTGAGTGCAGTCCTGACTCATCACAATTATGCTGTTGAAGTTGCCTCTAATGGTCAGATAGGTTGGGAGTTAGTTCAAGCTTTTGACTATGATTTGATCATTTTAGATATAACTTTACCTAAGCTCGATGGAATTAGTCTTTGTCAGCAAATTCGTTCTGGTGGATGGTTGGTTCCAATTATGTTAGTAACGGGATGCGATAGTTCCCATGAAAAAGCTGTTGGTTTGGATGCTGGTGCAGATGATTATGTGGTTAAGCCTTTTGAAGAAGAAGAGTTAGTGGCTCGGGTACGGGCATTATTACGTAGAGGGAATGTAAATTTACCTACGGTTTTAAAATGGGGTGCTTTGCGACTTGACCCCACAAGTTGTGAGGTAAGTTATGACACACAAAATATATCTTTGACCCCCAAGGAGTATTCATTATTAGAGCTTTTTTTACGCAATAGTCGTCGTGTCTTTAGCTGCGGAATGATTTTGGAACATCTGTGGTCTTACCAAGATGTTCCTTCAGAAGAAGCCGTTCGGACTCATATCAAAGGATTGCGCATGAAATTGAAGACTGCTGGAGCCTCTGGTAATCTGATTGAAACAGTATATGGTATTGGTTATCGTTTAAAGCCACAGGAAGAGAAGAAGAGAAGACGAGGAAACGAGAAAAAAATACCAGGTTCTCAAAACTCTTCATCCCAAACTCTCTTAGCGATCGCTGGAGTTTGGGCAAAATATCAGGGACGGGTGAAGGAACAGGTAAATGTATTACTTCAGGCAGCAGAAGTATTAAAATCAGGGGAGTCTTTGAGTCTAGAGTTCCGTTCCCAAGCCATTACACAAGCTCATACACTAGCTGGTTCTCTGGGTACTTTTGGATTTGGGAATGGTTCAAAATTAGCCCGTAACGTTGAACATTTACTGAAAGCAGATCGGGTTTTAGAGGAAACTAAAATAGGACAACTTTACGATTGGGTAAAAGCTATACTTACTGAAATTGATTCGGTTAATCAACCCCTACTTACATGCTCAATTGCAAATAATCTAGATGAAAATCCTTTAGTTTTAATTATTAATGCAGAACGGAAAACACCCAAAAATTTAATTGAAAAGTTAGTCAAACAATCTGCCCATTGGGGTTTACAAACCACAATTAGTAATAGTATCTCTAGTGCCAGAGAGAAACTCTATCAAGAACATCCAAATGTTGCGATCGCTGATTTTAATGCTTTGAGGAATGATGAAGGTTTGAGTTTATTAGCAGATTTCAAAAATCGGAAACCCCCAATTCCAGTCATAGTTTTAACTGAAGAAGCAGATTCGCCTCAGTTATTAGAAATCATTAGCAATAGTGGAAACACTATATTATCAAAATCCGCATCAGAAGCAGAAATTTTAGAAACTGCCACACAATTAGTTAAAGAATCAGAAGATGGACAAGCAAGAGTCTTAGCTGTAGATGATGACCCCAAAGTCTTAGAAGTATTACAAAAACTACTCAAACATTGGGGAATCGTAGTCAAAACTTTAGCAGAACCCCATTTATTTTGGGAAACCTTAGAAACCACCAAGCCCGATCTACTAATTTTAGATGTAAAAATGCCCGGATTGAGCGGTATTGAACTTTGCTCCCTAGTTCGCAACGATTCCCGTTGGAGCGAATTACCAATATTATTTTTAACAGTTCATAGCGAAGCAAATACCGTCAATCAAGTTTTTAGCGCAGGTGCAGATGATTTTGTCAGCAAACCAATCGTCGGACCCGAATTAGTTACCCGTATTGTCAACCGTTTGGAACGAATTAAGTTAATTCGACGGATGACCAGAGTCCAAGAAAAACAGCAAGTAGAAACTACTCTCAGTCTGGCTGAAAAAGAATTAGAAAATAGAGTTGCAGAACGTACCGCAGAACAAGTAGAGATAAACCAACGCTTAGAATTGGAACTAGAACAACTTCGGCAATCCCAAGCTCAATTGAAAGGTGTTGTAGAGATTGCTGATGATGCGATCATTTCTATTGATAGCAACCAGTGCATTACTTTATTTAATCAGGGTGCGGAGAAAATTTTTGGTTATAGTGCCAGTGAAGTACTCGAAAAACCTTTAGATTTACTGCTACCCCAGAGTTCAGTAGAAACTCATCGTCATCATGTAGCTGAGTTTGGTAAATCATCAAACACATCTCGAAAAATGGGAGAACGTCAGGAAATTTACGGGAAACGCAAAGATGGCAGCGAGTTTCCGGCGGAAGCTTCAATTTCTAAGTTAAAATTAGCCGACACCATAGTTTACACAGTTTACTTGCAAGATATCAGCCAGCGCAAACAGATTGAGCGGATGAAAGATGAATTTATTTCTGTCGTTTCTCACGAACTCCGCACCCCTTTAACTTCAATTCACGCTTCATTAGGGATGTTAGAAACTGGTTTAATTGCAGCAAATTCTGAACATGGGAAACGACTATTGCAAATTGCCACCGATAGTAGCGAACGCTTAGTCAGATTAATTAACGATATACTCGATATCGAGCGCATTGAATCAGGGAAGGCGATCGCGAACAAGCAAATCTGTAAAGTTGCTGATTTAATAGCACAAGCAGTAAATTTAGTCCAACCCTTAGCCGACAAAGCCGAAATTAAACTATCAATCGACAATCGAGCAATTCAAATTCAAATTCAAGCCGACTGCGATCGCATAATTCAAACTTTAACAAATTTACTCAGTAATGCCATCAAATTTTCCAAATCCGGTGATACCATTTGGTTAGCAGCATTAGAACAAGATTCCCAGGTATTATTTACAGTTAAAGACACCGGACGTGGTATTCCCCCAGATAAAATAGAAATCATTTTTGAGCGCTTTCAACAAGTAGATTCTTCAGATTCCCGCAACCATGAAGGTACAGGTTTAGGTTTAGCAATTTGTCGCAGCATCATAGAAATGCATGGTGGACAAATTTGGGTTGAGAGTACTTTAGGGGTTGGTAGTACTTTTTATTTTACTCTTCCAATGTTGATTTCTTCTAGTTTATCGTCCATATAACATATGTAATGTTTAAAACTTCATACTAAAATTAGTTAAAAAGTACAGAGTCAACACCCTAGGTACAATGCAATATTATCAACCCCGAAAGTTGGCTTTTTCTAAGGAGAAGCCACTCTGCGTCTACGTACCTCAAACGTGGTCACTCACTATAATGTGGGGCTCAACCCCATAACGTAGTGACTGCCCAACCTACAATATTTTAACCGCAACTTATAGCAACTGTTCCCCGTTCCCTTGGGAGCAAACACAATGTCCTATTCCTCTATGTCTACAGCTTTAAAAGCTAATTGAAAACCTTTGTTTGAATGAATAGTAGCAATGACAACTAAAACAATCCTAGTAGTTGACAATGAAGAATATATTCAAGAAGTTATCAAAATTTGTTTAGAAACCACTACAAAATGGCAAGTAGTAACAGCAAGTTCGGGAAATGAAGGTATAAAAAAAGCCGAGATAGAAAAACCAGATGTCATACTTTTAGATGTAATGATGCCCGAAATTGACGGTCTTACCACCTTTAAATATCTCCAAGAAAACCCAGAAACTAAAGAAATTCCAGTCATTTTATTAACAGCAAAAGTCCAAACCTCCGACCATCAGCGCTATGCAGACTTAGGAATGAAAGCAACCATACCGACAACAAAACCCCTGGGAGTTATCGCTAAACCATTCAACCCCTTAGAATTAGCAATAGATATTGCAAAAATTCTTGATTGGAAAGAATGATTAACCCGAATTGCGATCGCCTCCTCTTCCCATTAATAAACCAACTTCCTCCATAGTGATTTTATCTGCATCTAGGATCTGGACAAACTCCCCTCGGTACATAACAGCAACGCGATCGCTGATTGCGATTACTTCTTCTAGTTCTGTAGAAATGTATAGGATAGCTGCACCTCGTTGTCTTTGTGTCAGTAAGCGTTGCTGTACTGCCGTTGTGGCACCGATATCAAGTCCTCGTGTGGGTTGCATTGCAACGATTAAAGATGGTTCCCCATCTAATTCTCGCGCTAAAACGATTTTTTGTTGGTTTCCACCAGACAGTTGACTGACTTTAATCTGTGGATTATTGGCGCGGATGTCGTACTCTCTTAATTTAGAATTAGTATGATGATTAATTACTTGCTTTTGTAATAAGAAACGACGACAAAAAGGTATTTTTTGAAAAGCCTTTAAAATTAGGTTTTGAGCAATATTAAATTGCATCACTAAGCCCATTTTTTGCCTATCTTCTGGGATATATCCTAATTTTTTTCCCTTCATCTGAGGATTTGGATTAATACTTCCCGAGTTAACTTTAGCTAAACCACAAATTGCATCCGCTAATTCTCTTTGTCCATTGCCATCCACTCCAGCAATACCAAAAATTTCTCCACCTCTAACATGAAAAGATATATTATTGACAGCCACAATACCTCTATCGTCTTCTACTTTTAAATTTTTTACCGATAAGACAACTTGCTGAGGAGAAATAAGAGATTTATCTAACTGTAAGGATAACTCCTTACCTACCATTAATTCTGCAAGTTGTTGTGGAGTATTTTCCTGGGTGGTGGTATTTGCAACAACTTGACCTCGTCGTAAAATAGTCACAGTGTCGCATAAATTTATAACTTCTTCTAATTTATGACTAATAAAGATAATTGTCTTACCTTTCAGAGCTAATTCCTGAAGAATATGAATTAATGAATCAACTTCCCCCGGAGTTAAAACTGCTGTTGGTTCATCAAGAATTAGTAACTTTGCCTCACGGTACAAAACCTTTAATATTTCAACTTTTTGCTGAATACCAATAGGTAAATCTCCAACTTTTGAATCAGGATTAATATCAAAATTATAAGCTTGAGATAATTCCGCAATTTCCTGTTGCTTTTGAAGTAAATTTAGGCGTAAATTATTTGTTGCACCAAGAATAATATTTTCTGTAACTGTTAATTGAGGTACTAGCATGAAATGTTGATGAATCATACCAATACCAAGGTTAATAGCAGACTTTGAACTTTTAATATTAACTAACTTATCTTGTAGATAAATATCACCACTACTCGGCGCGATCGCACCACCAATAATATTCATTAGAGTGCTTTTACCAGCACCATTTTCTCCTAAAATAGCATGAATAGAACCTTGCTCAACAGATATACTAATATTGTCATTCGCAACAAACGAACCAAATGATTTGGTAATATTTTCCAAGCGTAAATAAGACATTTATGTTTTAGATTTTTAGCTTTGATATCATGTCCGTTTGATTAATTACGATACAAGAGCATGAAACCGGAGCGGGATTATGTTATTTCCCGCGAACTCCCTAAATCACTTACTTTATACAAATGGTTTCTTGACTACCTTCCCGACATTGTGCAAAGTTAATTTTGTTACTAACAATATCTTTTGTAGTACTATCTATCTTAGCTTTAATATCTTGAGATACAACTTGATTAAACTTACCTAAATATAAAATATCAGGTCTTTCCAACCCTAACTTATAAACCTCCCCCTTCAATTTACCCTGGACTCCCAACTCAGTCAAATAAGCGATCGCTAAATCAAGTCTCTTGACAGCACTTGTTAAAACTGCTTTCGGAGCCAGATTAAACTGGTCTATAGTATTACCAAACGCGTAAACACCCTTCTCACTTGCAGTCTGGAGTACAGCAGCAGAAGCAATATCTAACCATTGATAAACTACATCTGCACCAGATGAAACCAACGCTAAAGTTGCTTCCTTAGCCTTAGCAATATCATTCCAGTCTCCAGTAAAAGTAGAACTAACTTTAATCTCAGGTTTAACAGACTTTGCTCCTAATTCTATCCCCCTTAATTCTTCCTCAGTAGCCTTAAACTTTTGTCCGGCAATATATGCTATATTATTTGACTTACTCATAGATGCAGCAATAATTCCACACAAATAACTTGCCTGCAAATGATTTAACCGCAAAGAACCAAAATTACTTCCAGAAACTGCACCATTTACCCCAATAAAAAACGTATTCGGGAACTGTGGAGCTACTTGCTCTATTGCAGCATCAAACTGTCCCCCATGTGCAAACACCAAATTAGACCCCCGACGAGCAAAATTTGATAACACCTGCATTTGATCGGATTGGGATACCTGTTCTACACTTGCAGTTTCTACACCCAGCTTCCTTTTCGCTAGCTCCACACCCTCAGAGCCAGATTGATTCCAAGCTTTATCAGTAGAAACACCAGGAAGCGCGATCGCAACTTTATATCCTTGCTGATTATTTGTAGCTACAGGTTTTTCTTCCCCACTACTACAAGCTTTCAATAACAAACTACCACCAACAGCAGCAGAACCACATATCAAAAACTTTCTTCTATTAAAACGAATACCCATAAATCCCCCGCAATTACTATTTTCTAAGATTAGTTAATATTAGGACTTACGCACTCATAACGAGTAATAAGGCTTTGCGATTACTTCCCTACGGTCGTAATGACCTAAACACGTAGTCCGTGCGTAAGTCCTGAATATAAAACTTACTTTGTGAATATACAATTTCATACACAAGATTTAATAAAATACTGAGTCATCGACAGTTCATAATAAATGAGAAAATAGAAGACAGGTAAATTTAAAATACCCTACAAAGATGTTTTCAACGAAAAAAATTCAAAATTAAAAGCGTTGACCTAATCTGTTCTACAGAACCAATTACCCATCATCCTTCCCCATCATGAACACATCCACAAAATTAAAACAGATCCAAACCCAATTAATCACACCAGAAAACTTCCTGCGCTACGGACAGATGATTAGCGCAAGTCAAGACGGTAAAACCTTTGATGAACAAGACGCACAATTATCCTTAGATAAAGGTACACCCCGTTTCTATATCATGCAACTGCGTAACAAAGGAAGAAAATTTCACACCATAACTCGTCACACTCAATGTACTCAATGTCTCGGTTCATTATTCGGGAAAGACTGGTTTATGGCTGTTTGTCCTCCAAATAATCAATCCACAAAACCCGATTTAGAAAATATTGCAGCTTTCCACATACCAGGAAACTGCTTCATTAAATTAGCAGTTGGAACATGGCACGCTGGTCCATATTTTGACCATGAGACGGTAGACTTTTATAACTTAGAGTTGAGCGATACTAATATTGTTGACCATTTCACTCATGATTTTATCAAAAGCGATAATTTAGAGTTGGAAATGATTTAGTTAAATATTATTTTTCACCAATAACAGACTATTTTGATAAACAGACGGTGTATTCATATCTAATAATACCTGAGAATCATCAAAGTCTACCCTATTAACCTCCAGATCAAACTCTTGAATAATTTGACGTAAACCTAAAGTTTCTTCTTTTATAGATTCAAGATTTTTCCTGATTTTATGACTAAATAATAAAGGATGACCCATCTTATCGTTATATATAGGTGCAGTAATTAAACTAGAACTATCTTTATGAGATTCATATAGCTTTTGGTAAACTTCGAGCGATCGCGGTTGGTCGATAGCAGAAATTGCTATAACTTCAACTGCATCTGAAATATGATTTAACCCTGTCAATATTGAAGAGACTTTCCCTAAATTTGAATTATAGTTAACTACATTCAAACTACCAGGACAAGAATATTTTGCTTTATCTTGATTATGTACACCCAATATCACCACAGGTGTAAAACCCACAAACAGCCATTCCTGAGTTTGATAAGTCAACAATCTTTGACCATCTATCCACATCAGAGAAGTTTTACAACTTCCCATACGACGAGATAATCCTGCTGCTAAAATAATGGCAACTTTTTTCATTACTTTTTACTTGAATAGGAGGATTCAAAACCTCTTTTATATTCCCAAGAATAAAAGAGGTTTCCCATCCCCATAAGAAGGTAAGATTATCTAGAAAGGAGCTACATCCCCTCTTCTAATAATATTTCCATAGGGTGTAATAACGGTTCCAGAAGGAGTCGAGTAAGAACCATCAGGATTTACATCAAAACCTTCACTACTATACACTCTACCCGCAGGAGTGGTAATTTCTTTCCCCTCCCTACCAATAATTAACCCTTCAGATGTAATAACAGTTCCCACAGAAGACTCAACAACATCCAAGGGTTTAACTGTAAAACCAATATTATTAGTGACACTACCAACAGGAGTAGTGACTCGTAAACCTCCGGGACTTTCATCAATATCATAGTTAGGAGTAATAACTTTTATAATATTACCTCCAGGAACTTTATAAGTCCGAACCGTTTGATTTACCTGTGAAAATGCCGGATTAACTGTCAAGATATTTATGCTAAAAATACTTGTTAAAATAATAGAGATATCAAGCAAATAAGAGTTTAAAAACAGTATTTTTAACATCATTTTTATAGTTTAACAATAATGTTTATATTAAAAGATAATCATCTCAAAATTCTTCCACCCATAAGATGATTTTTTGACTTAAATAGGACTTATCCTATTTTTATATGAATTAGATTAGTTTCTCATTTCTCGGTAGCTCTACCCTAAAACCGGTAAGAGGGTTATATATCAATACGGTTGCGGTTAAGAAGATTGTAGGTTGGGTTAGACCCACACAAATATTTGATTATTAAAAGTGAATATACTTTGGGTTGTAACCCAACAATTCCAGACTTTATATAAACCTGAATCATCCCATTGGCTTAAGGCACGATAGTTAGTTTCAGTAAGATATGAATATACTTCATCTGCCTTTAACCCAACCTACCACCAGTTAAATGTAGGTTGGGTTAGACCCGCACAAATATTTGATTATTAAAAGTGAATATACTTTGGGTTGTAACCCAACAATTCCAGACTTTATATAAACCTGAATCATCCCATTGGCTTAAGGCAGGATAGTTAGTTTCAGTAAAATATGAATGTACTTCATCTGCCTTTAACCCAACCTACCACCAGTTAAGCGATCGCGTGTTTACCCTGTTATCCAATTCGTCTGATTTTAATTAACTCTGCACAAATACTAATAGCAATCTCTTCTGGTGCGATCGCACCGATTTCTAAACCAATTGGTGCATGAATATTTTGTAATATATCTGAGGAGTAACCTTCATTTTCCATAACTTTAAATGCTGTATTAATTCGCTTTCTACTACCTATCATCCCAATATATTTTGGTTGATATTTGGATTGACAATTTAAGATAATTCTTAATGCGTCCAAGTCCTGTAAATAACCTCTGGTTACTAAAGCTATATATAAGTTAGAGTGTTTTTCTAATATTTCTGCAATTGACTCTATGGGTTGAGACAAAATATTAACTGCATCAGGAAATCTTAATTGGGAAGCGTATTCGATTCTATCGTCCTGGACAATAATCTCAAATCCTGTAATTTTGGCAATTTTAGCTAGAGGTACAGCGATATGTCCAGCACCGATAATTAGTAAGGTGGGTGGTGGTGTTAATTTTTCAATGAAAGCTATTTTTTCTAGGTTGGAAACAGTTTCTTCAGTAGTTATTAAATATGGTTTCTGGGATGTTATCAAAGGTGTTACTAAAGTAACAGTATTATTAGAATTCATACTTTGAATAACTTGACTTACTAACTCAATTGCCCAACTACCTTCCCATAATTCCAGCAATACTTCCATTGTACCGCCACATATACCTTGAATTTCCTTATTGGGTGCCCCTGATAGGTCTATTTCTACAACTCGTTTTTTATCGGTTTCCTCAACTTGAAGTTGTCTAGTTTGGAAGATTTGCAAAGCTTGTCGAATCACCTTTGCTTCCCCTGCACCACCCCCAATAGTGCCGCATATTTCACCATCGGGATGAATGAACATTTTTGCACCAATTTCTCGCGGTACCGAACCTTGGGTTTTAATTACTGTTGCAATAATTACAGAAGTTTGACTTAGGGTTTGGAGAATTTGTTGGTAAAATGAGAGCATTTTGGAGAAGAAGGTAATTGGTAATGGGTAATCAGGGATAAATTTTATATCTTTGACAAAAAATTAGGAATTATTTAAAATATGAGCGAAAAAACTCTGTCTTCCTCTGGAATTTCATTGCATAGATATCTCATACCCTGGCGTTGCATCATTGCAAGATGATATGGGATTTTTCCTAAATCTTCAGAAGACCCGTCCAAAAATTTGTGAATACTGGTTCACAAATTTTTGGACGGGTCTATTGTATTTGAGGTATTTGGCATTGTTAAGTAAATACCTGGCACAGGTATCTACAGGGTAGGCGTTCACCCGGAGTCAGTTGACGTAAAAGTGGCACTCCTTCGCATACCTGCTTACCTTCAAGAATAGACTGCAAACGTTTCGTTACACAAGCTTCTGCTTGTTTATCCGTATTGGAATAAAAGACGAATGCAGCTTTCCACGAATACTCAATTACATGGATCATATGCGGTATTTGTCGATTGATGGTTAGAAATAGTCATGCAATCAAAACACATATGTTTTGCTCACTTCAGGCATTTGTTCATTTAGAAAAAATGCGCTCTGAAAACATCATTGACAATTGGTATGAACTACAAAGGAATATATTCACAAAAGTTATTCGTGAATATGTTTTGGACAACTTGGATGCTACCTTATGTTGCTTGAATCCATAAACTAGCTTTTCTGTCAATGCGTAAGTCCTATGGATATCAATATATGTTACCCCTGCCATCACTCACCTTGAATCTCACCTATCTAAAATAAATTACCATCTGTCGCATTCTTTTTTTAAATTGGTATTACTTCTTTAAACAGGTTTTTATACTCAGAGCAACATTCGTATATGATTGAGACTGTCGGCTGAGGATCCGGCGGGCGGCAGATGTTTCAAAATCTGTAGCGTAAGTTCTGGCTAAGTTTTAGCCATTTCTTTTACCATTTGATTAAACTTGAATGGGTCGAAATTTTCGTAGTAAGTTTTAACCTGAGGGTTTGACTTGAATTTCAACCAATGTGCGACTTCCATCAATTTCAACATACTCGGCTTATAAAAGCGTCTTGAAAAAGAAAACTTAAGAGGCTCAGGGAAAAAATCAACTTGCTGTAAAAGTTCTTTAAGATTCTTGATTGCTATTTCTGTAGATGAATTTCCACTATCTAACTGTTGCATTTCATTAACAGCCTTTTTTACAAAGGCATTTAACTCTTGTCCTGGGCCAATTATATCAAGTTCCTTGAAAGGATTTGGATTTCCTTTCCTTAACTGTGTAAGAGTTATAACTATCTGGAAAAAGTTTATAAATTCTGCAATTGTCCAAACTCCTTGCCAACATTTCCAAAGCTCAAAATCTTTGAAAGCTATATAAGCCCCATATACTAAGTTGTCGTGAAGATCGATTTCCTTACGATAAATTTGATCTAAGTGTTTAAAGTGTTCTTTAGAAAAATCATTGTTTCTGACAGCTTCCAATATTAGAGTTGCGAGATATTTAACACCTCCACAATTTGAAGCCAGCCCTCTAGAAAATAAAGGATCAACAAAACCATAAGAATGGGGAGTCAGACAATACCTATCTCCAATACACTTTTTAGAAGAATACTGTAGCCTCGGTACTGAAATCCAATCTCTTACAGCTTTTGCAGTATTAAATTGCTTAGAGATGCTAGGATACTTGGATAAAATTTCCAAAAATTCTTGCTCAGGTGGAATATTAGTCTTAGGAAATCGACGAGCATCTAGTTGTAAACCTACACTGCAAAGAGGATTTGTGGAATCTTTATGATTGTTGAAGGGAATTATCCATATCCATCCTCCATCAAACAAATGGTGGACTGTTCCTTCATAAAAGCTAACTGGCATACCATGTGATTTTTGAGGATGAACACATGTCTCAAAATACGGGACATTTATCATATGCGTAAATAAAGAACGCGTATAAGATTTAAAATGCGTCGGATTTTCCCGTAAGTTAAATTTCTGAGCCAGTATAGAAGAGTAACCAATTGCATCTACTATATAAGAACCTAAAAATTCTTCTCCTTCTTGACTAGTTATCAAAACATTCTTACCATCTGAACTAAACTCTATGTCTGATATACTACAATTTTGTTTAACAGTAGCGCCATATTGAATAGCAACGTTTAATAGATAAGTGTCTAAGTCTTGACGAAAAAAATGAAGTTCTGCTACTCCTGAATTACTTTGTGTAACCTCTTCTTTTTTTTGCTCTTGTTCTGGGCGATGGTATGCAAAGGAAAGATTCTTTTTTATGCCACTAGTATGTACAATTTTTTGCCTAATATTAGCAGGATGTAATTCAGATATGTCAAATAGCTCAGAAATTCCAGCTAGAGTAAATGTTGTGTAAGGAATAGTTGACTCACCAATAGCAAATTTTGGGTGAGAACTTTTCTCAATAATAAGAACTTTGACTTTATGTCTGGCTAATATAGCACCCAACATCGTACCAGCTACACCAGAGCCTAAGATTATAACTTGGTATTTTTCCTGCATAAGTTTTTACCTATATCAATATTTTGTGACTAACAGTTCTTCAAAAAATTTTGGCAATTTGAGACACTTAGAGAATTGATTGGCATGAAAGCAACGGATTAACTACAATCTTAGATATAGCCGTAGACATATAGGGACGGGACATTATTTTTACTCAAAAAGGAAAAGGGAACAGGGAAAAAGGAAAACGTCCTAAGCAAACTGGCTATTACTATAAAAACCGTCAGTTATTGTGAGAGATTTTTCAAATTTTCGGTGCGGCTGCCTCAATTGAAAGACATAGAAACTTTCAATTATTGCAATATATTAACTAGCTATACTTCCGTGGCTATTACTGTGACTTTGACTAATGAATATTCAAGTACTTATTGAAATAACACAGATTTTTACAATGGAACTGCTTGATACGCTTGCTCAGTTAAATTTTGTAACTCAATTGAAATTTGCGGCTGAATTGATGATGGTTGCTCGATTTGGCGAACTTCTGTAGAAAGGTTAGCAATAGACTCAGCTGTGCGTTCAGAGATTTTTTGTAGAGTTTCTAGGGGATGCAGTCTTTGTCCTTGTTTAAAGACTAACTGCATCAGAGGCTGTTCACCTTCGTGCAGAGTTTCCGTTATCAGCCCCAAGCGGTCTCCTTGAATTTGTTTATTTTTAAAGCGACGGAAGATTTGCTTGCGACCTGGATAATTTACTTTGCCACTAGAACACTTAACTACTGGAATACCTTCAATTTCTACTATTTTGTAAACTCCGTTCATTGCAGAGCCACTAACTAACCGAGTACCGACACTATAGCCATCAATGCAAGCACCGTTAGCGCGCAACTTGCCAATTGCTAGTTCATCTAAATCACCACTGGCAAAAATTAGAACTTCGCGTGGTAAAAGCGATCGCACTTTCTTAGACAAAATGCTTAGATCCCCAGAATCTAATCGAACCCCTTGCAATTCTATTTCCCCAGATGTAACCATCTTTCCAATGCTTTTGGCTGCACCTATTGTGTCATAGGTGTCAAGTACTAGAGACGCATCAGGAAATAAACTATTAGACACTATAAATGCTCGTGCTTCAGTTCCTTGCATGGCTGCACTTGTCATAATAAAAGCATGAGCTGTACTACCACTCGGCTTTTGACCTAATTTCAGCGCTGCTAGCACATTCGACGTAGAATCAAATCCAGCTGCTAAAGCTGCTCGAGCTGCCCAAACGGATGCTTGAGGACTAAAAGCACGTCGCGTCCCACCTTCTAGTAACTTTGCTTGTGACCCAGCCACATCTCTAATGCGAGCCGCTTTGGTTGCAATCAAAGTTTGATAATTGAGCGTATTTAAAAGATATGTTCCGAAGAAAAATGCCTGCCATAGGGGTGCTTCTATCCTTAAAAGCGGCTCATTAGCAAAAACTGCTGTTCCCTCAGGTACTGCCCAAACATCTCCGCTAAAGCGAGCCTTAGACAATAGTGACCAGAAACGCTTTGGAACATTGTTAAAAATTTCTGTTGACCGTAGAGACTGGATTTGAGCAGCACTAAAATGGAATTGCTCCAAATATTTTAAAGCTGGATTCAGCCCCATGGCAATTAAATAACCAAAATCTTCTGGCAAACTGCGTACAAAGAACTCAAAGCTAGCCCACTTTTGATCTAAGTCCTCGGCTACGTAACAAGCTATCATAGTCAACTGATAGAGGTCTGTCACCAGGTTGCAATCTTCAGGGCAAAGTACAAGTTCCTGATCTTCCATCATAATATCTGCAAAAATACTTTGTATTTTGTTTTACTATTAGCATTTGCTTTTTATCAAATGAAGCAGTCCTGCTTTTGTATGTAGTTATCGAATTTCTGCATACTTATCCTTCTTTGAAGTAAACTTCTCAACCACTTCTTCGCTGATTTTTGAAAAATAAGGCACAGGCTTGCTTCCTTTTACTTTAAGCCATTGGGGTAAATTCTTTCCATCACGAAGCCATTTGTAACCCCACTCTTCTGGTAATTCCAGATAATCAGCTAACTTATGACTAAACATAGGCTGAATGGGAAGACTCATCAAGCTGTATATACCAAAAAGTGTAGGGAGAGCATTCAAATCTTGCAATGCAACTTCTTCCATCAACTTAATGAGTTTGATTAATACATTACCCATCTTTCGCATTGAAAAGGTTGATTTGTTCGCAGCTTCAATCCAATCGGAGCGTAATAACGACAGCCGTTGTGCATAGTATTTAATAGATGGTATGACATCCATTTCTTCTACTTGCACTAAATTTTCGACTATCCGCATAAGTTTATTTAAGCTGATGAACAGTTCATTTATTGTGTTACGAAATTCTGTAACGCTAAAATTTGCACTTTTATGTTCAGGTGCTACTAATGACAAGTATAATCTCAGCATATCTGGACTTACGTAATCTAAAAACTCACTAGCCCAAATAGCGATTCCTCTACTAGTCGAAAAGCAATTTCCATCAAGTTTTAGGAACGCGTTCGTATGAATCCATATATCTGTAGGACAATTATCTTGTTCGCTCAAGAGGCACGGGTAGACTATGGCATGAGTGAAGGAGCAGTCAAAGCCAATGAAATGTACTAATGTTGTTTGCGGGTCATGCCAGTATGAGCGATATAAGGTAGAGTCCCTTTGCTGCTTTGACCACTCTACAGATGCACCATAATATCCAGCAATCCCATTGAACCATGTATGTAAAATAGTAGTATCGTTATATGGAACTTCAATTCCCCATTCGTGCGGACGTGTAATCGCCCATGGTAGATTAGGCTTGCTCAAAACGCTGTCTATAAATTGCCTAAGCGCGGGTCGTAAAGTTTTATTTCGATAGAGTTCCTCAAGATAAACTCGGTAATGTTCAATATTGAAAAATAATTGCTCTACGGAAATCCTAGACATTTTTTGACCACATAAGATACATTTAAATTCCCTTATTTGATCAATATTTGGAGACATTGCACATGTTTCACATTGGCTCGGGTCGGTACTGCTTCCACAGTAGTTACAAGCACCTTGTGCAAATGCTTCGTATCCATAAACTTTACACTTTTGACAGAACGGAATGTAACTTGAACTGTTAAAAAGCTTATCAGTACTAAATATATTACGGAAAAATTGATGTGCTGATTCTCGATAATGCTGATTATTCAGAGCTTTCATAAAATGATTTACCTGAATATCAGCCTTTGTCAATGTGTTTTCGATCTTTGCACTGTAAGTAGTTACAAGCTCTTCTTGACTAATATTAAGCTGTTTTGCTCTTCTTACTACGTAGTTATTGTAATCATCGGAGAACGATATGAAGAGAACATCATCTCCAAGTAGACGACGCGCTCTGGTAAACACATCTGCAGCTAGATATGGACCTGATAAATGCCCAATATGAAGATCGCCATTTGAAGTTGGTGCTGCGAAGGTCACTACATATTTATCATCCATTTTGTTGCGCTTCCACTTGCTTCAGATACTGCTGTGCTAACTCCTTATCCCACCAGAGACTATACACATGAAAGTCTTCTTGTTCTTCATTTTCGTAATAATGAGGAATATTTGAAGAAATTACAATCGTATCGCCTTTTTTCACCTCATATACATCCTCTCCAAGATTTAATTTAGCTTTACCAGATATGCCAATATTTAGTTCATATTTTTCATGTTGATCGGTAAGTGAACGTGTGCCACTTTTTACTAGACCCCAAGCACCTCCGAATGGAACAGCAAGCCCAAACCAAGGCAACAATATTTTAACGTGACAACCAAATTTTTCCTCATACTTCAAGTTTTTCCAATCCATCTTGTCCAATACTTTCATGTTTTAATCCTCCCTAATTAAAAGACATAATATTTCAGAATAATTTTTGTTCAATATTCTGATTTATTTTCCTTAAACAGCGTTCTAAAATTTTCAGAGCGGTGTTAACTGTATTCCTCTCTACTAAAAGTGAAGGCAATAATCTCACTACACAATCGTTACGACCACCTAATTCAATAATTACACCGTTAGCTAGTAGCTCCTTACGGATTAACTTTGCAATCCAACCTGCTGTTTTATTAGTATGTGGCTCGACTATTTCTATACCTATCATTAATCCCTTTCCCCTAACATCGCCAATGATTGCCAATTCTTGCTTAAGGGTGTTTAGGTACTCCATGATATAAGAACCCTGATTTTTTACGTTTTGCAAAATATTGTCTCGCTTAATTAACTTGATTGTTGCCACTCCTGCTGCAAAAGCAAGCTGGTTTCCACGAAATGTACCAATGTGTGCTCCAGGTGACCATACATCAAGTTTTTTATTGTAGATAACTATAGATGTCGGTATTCCTATACCACTCAAGGCTTTCGATGTCAGGATGATGTCGGGAGTTATTGGGTACTGCTCAAAAGTGAACCATGTTCCTGTTCTTCCACAGCCAGTTTGAATTTCGTCTGCAATTAATGGAATGTCTAGCTCCTGTGTAATTCTCCTTATCTCTCGTACAAATTCTACTGGAGCCGGTATGTTACCTCCTTCTCCTTGTATTAGTTCTATAATTACGGCAGCAGGTTTGCGTACCCCCCCATGTGAATCTTTTAATGAGTTTTCTAAGTATTTGACGCAGTTTATGGAGCAGCTTTCTTTTGAAAGCTCCATAGGGCATCTATAACAATAGGCAAAGGGAAAAAAATGTACCCCAGGAACAATATTATGTATTTTATTTTTTTGTTCAAGCAAACCAGATAGAGACATGGCTGCATGGGTAGAACCGTGATAAGCACCTTGAAATGATACAACTTCCGATCTTCCTGTATATGTTTTACATATTTTTATCGCTGCCTCTACTGCATCTGCTCCAGTTGGACCACAAAAATGGATCTTCATTTCATTACGCATTGCCGACGGCAACATCGATAATTGAAGTTGTGTAAATTCATTCTTTACATCCGTTGGTATGTCCAATGCGTGGCAACAATGCTCCATTTGTTGTTGCACTTCATGCATAATTTCAGGATGGTTATGACCAAGTGACAAAACTCCTGCTCCGCCAAGAAAATCAATGAATAAGTTTCCATCTAAATCTTCAATGTAACTACCTTCTGCATGTTTAATTGCAATTGGGATATTACGCGGATAAGTCCTTGCATTAGATTCATTTTGCTCTTGTTTCTGAAGAAGCTTAAGCGTTTTTGGACCAGGAATTTCTGTTTTGACGATAGGCTCAATATAAACTGCCTTACTATTTTTCGTTTTCATATTTGTGACCAATCCTTGAGCAAATAATTACACAATAGCTATTTTATATGTCTGCAAAAATCAAAAATAATGTATATTTATTGACAAAGGCATAATTTCTTCTCACCGATTTTTTACAACAATACTTTTATTTTTTGACAATTTGCAAAGGGGAAATTAGATTTTCTTCTTCCGAAGCATTTAAAGACATTTTTAGCCTCTGTTTTAAACCTTCTACAATCATTGCTGATCGTAGTGACAATAAGCTAAAAGAGCCAGCATCGCCCATGCCGTGGGATGATTCGCAAAGACCATTGATAAACAGTGGAGCATACAAGCCTATCTTATCTACTAAATCAATACTGTAGTCGTAGTTGATATGCAGATAGCCATCATCATTCAGAGGTAAATAAGATTTAAGATTTTCCAAAATAGGGGGATAGGATTCTTCATTTTCTTTTGACCCTAAATTTTTAAATCCAGTTGCAAGAATAACTAAATCAAATTCTTCTTCTTCCCTTTGTTTCAGATTTTTTTCAAAAAGCGATAAAGTTATTTTTTGGTTATCTGTATT
>JBCCDM010000075.1:0-18647 GCA_039030795.1 Cyanobacteria bacterium P01_A01_bin.84 | reverse complement strand
ATATTAATATAGCTAATATAACAGTACATATTGTAAGAAAAATTTTATATAGAAAAATGAATTCTTTTTGATTCCTATTTCACATCAGGAACACCATCCATTATATTCGGTGTTCCTATTGCCACAGGGAGTAGTAGAAAATCGCCATTCATTGTCCCCTGTTCGCTGATTTAATCAGCCGCCATTTTTGCTGTAATTGATTGACATCAGGGGTATGACCACCATAACGCCACTTCACGTAAGCTTGACAAATTTCATCTACAACTCCAGCGATCGCTGGAGAATTATATTGGTATGACACTTGAGTATACTCATATGGGGTTTGTGAGGGATGTTTAAAATTACCCTTCTGGCTGAGGGAACGTATCATTTGTTGATATAAGCCTTCCATTGGTGGTAACTTACGTAATTTGAGCTGATAACTTAGTTCTTGCCATTGTTTCCAACCAAACCAAGTAAAAAAAGCTATTGTGGTAGAAATAATGGAAGCAGTTAGAAACCCTAGCCAACCCTGAGAAAATAAAGCGATAAACCAACTGAAAATTTTTGCAATCCAACTAAATATTGTTTCAAATATATAATTAATCCAACCAGCGACTGGAGAAGGAAGCCATTGAGCAACCCAATTCCAAAATTGACGTAGAACTGTAAATCTTCGTGTTTCTTCTACAGAAGGTGGAATTAAAGGATGATTTGGAATTGGATCGAAAGCAAACCACCCATGCTTAGGAAAATAAACTTCCGTCATCGCATAAGCATCTGTATTCTTAACAACATACATACCCGTAAAAGGATTAAATTCTCCGGGGCTAAAACCTGCAACTAACCTTGCTGGTATACCGATAGAGCGTAGCATCACAGTTAGTACAGTAGAAAAATGATCCGGATAACCTCCTTGATGCTTAAACAAAAAAGTTTCTACTAAATCTTCATTTTCCTTTAAATATGGTAAACCCAAAGGATTTTCTGGAACGGTGTAGCGTTGTTTGAGATATTGAGCTAGATAAAGAGCTTTTTCATAATCAGATTTCAAAGTTTTTTCTGTATTGCCGACTTGTTCCTGACGATAGTTAGCAATTATCTGTTCTGTATGCTGCCTAACTTTATCGGCAATTTTGGGAGGAATTTTCAAATAGTATTTTTTTATTTTTTCTGGATAATTGACACTAGCTTTTCCCAATAAAGAGCGATCGCGTAATGGTACTTCTGAGATGACGGTGTAAGTCAAACCTTCTGTAAGCCCAACTGGAGAACGCAAAGAACCTTCCTTATCTACAGCTATCATCGGCGTAGGAAAATAGATTTCCTTTGGATAAGACATCGCCGGGATTAAATTTGGTAGTTCTGATACTACTGTGTAAGTTTGAACTATTTCTTTAGTCTTGTTGCGGAAAAATGGTGGTGATAGAAAAGTTTGATAGGACCAAGGAGAACGTCTGAAACGATTGACCCTATCATTACGAGAAATTTCCCATCCCTTTCCTGTATAACGGTCAAATGCTAATACTCGCCAAAAACCTTCAGATTGCGATCGCACTCGCATGACCACCTTTGGTTTCATTTCTCCACGTAAATTTTGATTAATTTTGGAGTTAAAACCGTAATAAAAATTATTATCTAGTTTTCCAGGCTGCCCTTTTTTCCCCTCACCAATCCCCTCTCCATTCCCTTGAGTGATATTAGGATTTCCTTGCTTCACATAACCAGGATTGAGAATGCTGCGTCCGTTTAAATTGTTTTTAATATCAATTGGAGAACTAACTGGAAAAGTACGCAGTTGATAACCGGGAAATCTCGGTAAAACAGCAAAAATTCCCAAGCCCAATGCTATGACTAAACTTAAAAGTAAAGCATATTGGGGTAAAACATTTGTAATTGTTTGGTACTGAAAAGAATTTTTTTGGACTGTCCATCCCTCTATACCCAAGCGGGAACGATAGTCCAATATTAAAGTTGGTAAGGCGATCGCTAAAAATAAAAATAGCCATGTTGCAAAAGTCAAAGTTTGACTAATAGAAGCTGCAACACCTAGCAGAATTAACCCAATTACAATTGAATACCCTAGGTCTTTACGTCGGGGTGTATCAAAACTATGAAGGACTTGTAGTTGAATTAACAATTCCGCGAGAGTCAATCGCGTATCATTGAGCTGAACTACTAGCTGAGCAAAAAAATTTCCTAATGCCGCTAACATCAAAATGGCAATGCAAAACTTAACGGCGACATTTTTTTCATGACGACGATAATAGCTCCAAACTGCGCCTAGCAAAGATAAGGGAACTCCCCAAATACTAAAGCTTGTTTTAGCGGCAATGTCTGTTGCCGTAATTCCAACAATTACCAACGCTAGCACAAGTACCCGCAAGGTAATTGAATCTTCTATTTTTTTAAAGGGCAACTCTTGTCGATTTTCCAGCCAATTACTAACTATAGATAAACGCTGAATTCTATTTATCCTAGGAAATTTAAACATTTTGATAGGGGGTGTCCCGTAGGTACGTGCTAGCTAAGAATTGCTGAGCAAACTCTACATATATGATGCCCTTGTTGGGAGGTGAAATCCCAAAAGTAAGAAAAAATGGTCATATCCACATAAGCGTCAGTGTTTTAACCATTGCGAGCTCTTACAGACACCCCGCTAAACTGCTTTGAGAATAATTAAATTAAATTAAATTTCCACCAGGATTTTTTCCATGATAAATAGCGTTTATTCTTCTAAAGTGCTAGCGATGGCAATGTTTGTTTAATGTTGAGGAATGATTACCAGCTGTAAAGATTTCTCTTCTACTTCTGGACACTCAATTTCAAGCATATAAGCTCGATCTAACTGTGGGTTATCTAATACCAAGTTAAGATTTCCTTGAGAGTCAGACTGTACCTCAATATGAGATTGAGAAGTTCGCAGCTTTAAGTAACCAACAGCCGGTAAATTTCCATTTACTTGCAGTTTTGTTCCATCTTCTTCTTCAAAGTACTCTACTTGAAGAGTAAGAGCCCCAGCACTAGTTTCCCATGCTCTCTCTAGAACTGGATTAGCTGGAGAAATAGCCAAAGTCATATTTTCAATCAGCTGTTTAGCTGCTAGCAAAGATAATGCTATTTGTTGTGGTGCTGCTAAATCCGAATAATCGCTCTCCATCGAAGGCATCGCCTCCAAAGTATCAACAGAACGGTACGGAGTTCTCAATACCAAACCAGCAATATCATTGAGTGCCTGGGGCTGCTCTTGTGGGAAAACGCTTTCGACTGCCTGAACTAGTTTCGCCCCTAATGGCAAAGAAGACGCCAGTAAAGCCTGACACTTTTCAAGCAATTGCCCAAAAACTTTTTCTGGCAACAGTACAGGTAAATTTAACTTGGTTTGCTGTGCCATCCATCCCCAAGAAGGAACCAAGGCTAAACATGGATTGTCAATATACTCGGGATACTCAGCGAGTCGAGTTTCCCAGGGGAATAAAGGCGGGTGATTTTGAATTTGCTTTTGTAACCGACGCTTAAGGACGGCTTGAAAACGTTCTTGCACAGTAGGAATTTCTCCCAATTGAAGGTGTTGAGGTGTCAATTCCGACTCAAAAGCACCGCTTTTACAAGCGGCGACTTTGTCGCTGGAATCTTTTAACCCGTGATTCTCCTTACACTTGACCCAAGTATATTCTCCAATGGAAGCATCGTCTGCTGCTAACCAACTGAGTAATTGGTGTTGTAAGGATTCTGAGTCTCTATTCATTGGTAGATGCACTAGATCCGGACACTAATGAGTTACGAATTTCCCAAGCTTGTTCGAGAATTTTAAACCACCTTTTTTGAAGTTGTGCCATAGACAACCCCAGATTTTTGGCAATTGCTTCATCTGATTCTCCTTTTTGCTTGAGTTGAAGCAAAGATTTTTGGATTTCCGAAAGCTTTTGGAAATATACATCCCATTGCTGTGGTGTTAAACCCAAATTTGTATTCAAATCAGCTTCAAGCCATTCATGAACTAATTCCCAACGATGGAGTAGAGCAAATCGTATTAAGTGATATTTAAACCTTTGCTGTAAGTAATCTCTCTGACGAGATGTTAAACCGAGAATTTGCTCTATCTCTTGTGCAGAAAGGTCTTGAAGACGCAAAGCAAAATAATCAGCACAATCAGATTGCTGTCTATCTTGCAAATAATTGATTAACTCTGTCACAACAACAGAGCGCAAAGTTTCTTCTTGTGGTTCTGGTTCTGGTTGAGTTGCCATTGCATTACGTAATTGCTGCACGGCTGGGTCTTCCCAAAAACCATCATTATCACTACCACCGCCTTCGGCTGCTTGTTCTATATCAACGCAGGTCTCTAACGGTTGTTGGTGAGAAAAGGTTTGCGCTCGTAAGATAATTAACTGCTGCTGTCTTCCCGGTAGAGGAATTCGTCGTTTACCATAACGTTCTGTGAATGCCATGTATTCAGCTAATTCCAACAGTGTTTGAGGTCGGTAAGTTGCCTCTACCTGATTTTCTCTTCTAAAAGCATTTAGTGCTTCTAAATAAAAACTCTGTAGGAAATCTTCAATTATAGTCAATCGTCCTTGATAACTTAATTGTCTTTGGGGGGGATTAATGTAGCGATAAATAATCGCACTCAAGGTACTATGTAATTCAATCCTACCTCGATTTGACCCCAGATGGTAGTATCTCAGACATTGTTGTATTCGATGCCTCGATAAAGACATGGCTGAGCTTTCAATAGCACCAGAAGCTTGAATGCGCTTGCTCTCCTGACAAATTCTGTGGACTTCTATGGCTATTCGCATTGCCACATCATGGCAGTTTTGCTCATTCGCTTTGGTTGCTGATTTAAGCTCCTGAAAGAGGGGTTTAAATATCGCCTCCACGTCGATAGATTTTTTTCCCTGAATTGTTGTGGTCGCGGTTGAGTCCATAGTTTAGTTCTTTAAGAGACCCTAACATACCTAAATTAAAAGCTATATAAGTGCGGATTTTAGTTTAAAAGTTTGGCGTATAAGAATTACGCTTGTTAATCCTCCACTTAAGATTAACCTCGATCTATTGTTCCCATATTTTTGCTGATTATTTTGCACAATATTCATGTTACAGCCAACACCCACAAGCTACTAATAAACGATTATGAATTTTGAAGCACAAATCAAATCTTTGATTAACAATGCACCCCAAGATGGTGTGACACCATCAATCGTTGCAGCAATTGCACCGGTGTTACTTGCGATCGCCCGATCGCTGCGTTATCCCCAGTATTATCTTCTCCAAAGTATTGATAGAAATTGGGTGATGACGACGTTAAGCAATCGTACAAATCGACAAATCGAAAAAAAAGTAATTTACGCTTTTCCTAACTTCAAAGATGCTTCATCAGATGCCATACAAAATGTTGATTCACAAGTAACAGCTATAGCTGTTCCCGTGATTCACATTTTGTTTCAATTAATGGCATTAGAACCCGTAGATAGTATAGTGTTTTTTGAAACTGCTGGCACTAGCACTAATGCTGTTGAGATTAAACGCTCTGAATTACAAAGCCTTGTACAGCAAAAATTGCAAGAAAATAAAAACATAGATTCTGTTCCCCCTGATATTGCTTAACAGGCTTCAGCTATTGGTTAAAATTGTCTTATAAAAGACTAATAGCTCGATCCGTTGACTAATCAATTTAAGGAGAACGCAGCACAAAAAGCCATTTTTAAGCGCAGTAACGAATTTAAGCCGGAGCGCGATCGCGTTCAAAGGTAGAATAACTAAATTTTTACATCTTTTGACCAAAGATGATATTAGGCACCAAAATTATTTACTGGTTAATCCCGTCATTTTAGCTTCTAATACTAATAAAGACGACTTAATACATACTCAGACATATTTATTAATGCCTGACGAGAATCAGAAGGTGGAAGAGACACAAGACAATCAACAGCTACCTTAGCATGATAGGCGGCCAATTCGCGGGCAAGTTTAATACCTTGACTATCATATATCAGTGACATCGCTTGCTCTAAGTCACCTTCTTGAGCAAATTGTCGTTCAATTAAAACCTCTAAATAAGCTTGTTCTTCTAATGCATATAAAACCGGCGCAGTCAAATTTCCACTTTTTAAATCAGAGCCAGTAGGTTTACCTAATGTATCGATAGAACTAGTGAAATCTAAAATATCATCAACAATCTGGAATGCTAAACCGAGATTGCGTCCATAGTTGTATAAATTTTCGGCAATCTCTGGAGTTACATTACTCAGCAAACCGGCAGCTTTTGAGCTATTAGCTATCAATGAAGCGGTTTTATAATAGCTTTTATTTAGATACGTATCTAAATTAATGCCGCTATCAAAACGATTGAGTACTTGCTGAATTTCTCCAGTAGCTAAGTCCATGATTACTTCTGAGAGTAATTTCACGACTTCTAAGTTGTCGAGATTTGCTAAATACCATGAGGATTGAGCGAAAAGAAAATCTCCTGCTAATATTGCGACACGGTTGCCGAACAAACTGTGAACTGTTTCTACGCCACGTCGCATGTCTGATTCATCTAAGACATCATCATGCACCAGACTAGCAGTATGAATCATTTCTGTGATTTCAGCTAATCTTCTATGACGTAGCGTGATATCTTCCTCTAACATTGTCGCTCGCGATATGAGCAAAACTATCGCAGGTCTGACGCGCTTACCTTGCGCGCCGAAAAGATGTTCTGCTGCTGCACTAAGAATTGGATGGCGATTACCTACTAGCTGTTTGAGATTATCTGCTAGGGTTTGCAGGTCTGCTTCAACAGGGGTAAAAAGGGAGGTAGCTGGGGTCATTGATGGGCGGACTCTGGCTTAAGTAACAAAAGATTACATATTCTATATTCATTTTAAGATAACCTAGTGCCTGAGCAAAGTTTTTGTAAAATTATTCGTCTTCGTAGATTACTTAGAGAAATTCTTAACATCCCACACAAAATCTTTTAATACTGCTTTTTTGGTATGAGTAAAATGCTTGATAATGCAATTAGATATACATACCAGCCGTATGGTCATTAAGAAAGTCTTTTTATTTTAATCACATTTTTGCGATCGCATCTTAGTAAGGAAACAATCAAAATATTTTTTTACGATTACCAAATAAACGCAGTGCCGATGAAAAAAATATTTGCACTACTAAATATCTAACTGTAGAAATTCTTTGTAAAAAGGTTCTCTGCTCCATTTCCCTACTTAGAAATCAGAGAAAAGAGGACAGGAGGTATTCTTCAGAAGCAAAAAAGTTATTTTTGATACTTACATAAAGTGAAGCGTCCTCTGCCAAAAATGTGTTGCTTTCTTATTAGGACTTACGCACTGTACAAAAAGGCTATGTTATGTATTAACGTTTTGATGTTGTTGCAGCCTTTTCTAAATAATCCTTTTTTGATTTCGATAACGAAGTTAAAGCTCCCGCTTATCCCATAGTGCGGAAAAGAAAAATCAAGCTCAAACCCTGAGAACCTATACCCTTATTTTGATTTTTCTGTCAATGCGTAAGTCCTAGAGATTTTACGCTTCTGACGAATCAACATTATTTTTTCTACAACTAAAATTACAAATACAGGATGTTACTTTTAATACGTGTGAATAATTGCATTAGTATATGCTTGTATAGTTTTGTTTTTTTCTATTTATATGGTCTAGAAGTTTTTTTCTTGAGTATAGGCTAAATCTAGAATAAATCTAAAAAAAATGGAAATGATTATTTATTAACTGGCTTTTGAAGCTTGAGTAACGAATAGAAAAGTTCTGGTTAATACATAATCGAGATCCTATAGGTTTGTTACTTTGTCTATGAATATCATATAAATATATGAAGTCAACTAAATACTGATATTAAATATGCAGTATTCGATAATAGTCAAAATAATTAGGACTTACTCATTTGTGATGTAAAACTTGATATTTCAGATATTCAGCTTATTTTACTGAAATCCTTATTAAGTAATGGACTCAGAGAATATAAATGAATCCGATCGATTGCAATTTTGTTCTTCACGCATTCATAATTTACGGCTGAACTACAATCATTAGTTACACAGATAATATTGACTTTAATACACTACCAAATAGAATCAAGCAATCTTGAGAAGAAAGACTGTTTCACTTAATTTTTGATACTATTCTAAATATTATTGCAACCTAATAAATTTTAAATGATTGATTTTTTAATTAAATATTGTAATCTACTAATAATTCAGTGATCAAATATAAATCTTTGGCTTATATAGTATTAAATCTATTTTTTTATTCAAAATAAATGTTAGTTACAAGTGTAAAATAAAACTATAGTTTATATGAATAGCTTTTGCGTCAGTAATATTGTTTACTTTGCAAATACAGATTATTACTTAATAGGTATAGTCGTCATGAAAAAATTCTTTCATATTTCTCTTTAAATTACAAAACCGATATCAACCCATCTGACATATAGAAATTCAAGCTAATTACTACTCATGAAGTTGGTTCTTGATGAAGAGAAGCAACTGGATAGTGAAATTTCTGCTTCATGGTATCAAGACTTACATACTCCTAACGATAAATGAAATGTTTTAGAACTGGTATTTCCCCTCATATGACTTAACAAGGGTGACTCTACATGATTTCTAAGTACTTCGACAAGTTGTTAGTAATATCATTACTTTTTTAGCAAATGCCTCATAAAAAAGTATCATTTGATGCTTTTTTGAGTACTCCGTCAACTTCAGAAAATCTTATTGCCTAGATTAATAATAGACATCTGCAGGAAACTAAATGGCTTGGAACTAAAACCCTCCTATATATAGCTCATAAGAAGGTCTCTACATTACAAATCTAGAAGATGTCGAATATGTAAATTGAAACGACTTGTGTTATTATTGTAATCAAAGAATTAATCAAAGAATTTACTCACTTCACGAAAAAATGCAATTCTGCTTAGGCTTGCTTTTCTATAGGTTCTAATCAGTTTATTGCTCTGAACTTTACTGAAAAAGAGTTTGATATCAACGGTAAAATAATCTACAGCTTTAGCAACAAGAAATTAATAGCTGAAGGATACTATTATTTGCTGTTTGAAATACTTGTCATAGTAAATGCCTAGTTGGGAATAAATTTTCTGCATTGAAAAAAAATAAAAAAAATATGTAGGAAATTTTAAAATTGACAGTGAAATTAGCATCAAATGTAGAGTCCTTATGTTAGTCTAATACATAGAGATTGTAATTTTTTTGAATATTAGCCTGAATGTAGAAAGCAACATCGTAGATTTTTTCTACAGGATGGTGTCAGGAGCCTGCTATATATGTTCAGATATTGAGCCAAAGTGTGGGTTCAATGGCAAAAATGTAAGTCTCACTGTTGATTATTGATAATATCTACCTAACTCTTAGACACATTTATATTAGTGCTGTCTTCGAGCGAGGTTAATCTTTACCAATTAAAACCAAATAAAAGTAGATAGTTTCACTGCTTGATATTAAAGCCAAACAGCAAAGGTGAATGTATATTCTTGTATGTTTAATTTGCTGTTAATGCTATCGCATACGATCGCACAGAAAATTGAATAATCTGCAATTTTGGACAGAAAGAATTTTGTTCTTCTGTATAAAATTGGCGTATAAAAATGCTGTGGCAAAGGGAACTATACAACAGCATTCATTTTTATATTGCTGAATATTTGAAAAGTTATTTAGCAAAAGTAGTTAGGGGATATAAAGTTTCTTTCGGGGAGGTGCCTATGATGATTTTTACGTTAGCTTGCGGCTATTTATTTACTGTTTATATTTTATTGGCATTAGCTAAGCGTGCCCGTAGACTAACAGTTTTAAGTGGCGTAGTAAATGGTATGGAAGAGGACAGTCATACAGATGGATCTTTGAGTCCAAAATAGTTGATTGATAAATTAGTATTATTTTTTAATTTAGTCAATTGGCTAAATATTTTAATTCATATTTGTCAGTAATTAGTAAAGATGACTAATTACTGACACATTTTTTATTAATTTACAAAATCTTGTTGTAATTCAGAAAATGAATGATTTGTAAAATCTACAGCTTTTACCATAGGGCTGTAACCTAGCAATTGTAAACATGATGTAGAAAACTGTTGAGGACAACCACTAACAGCAAAATGTGTTGGTAGTGGATAATATTCGTTTCTTATATTTAAAAAGTCTAATTCTTGAGCGCAGGATGCAACTACATGAACAGCAGGGTCGAGAATCTTTACTGAGGTAGGAAGCAGCGATCGCATAATTGGGGCAAGGTGAGGATAATGAGTACACCCGTAAATTAAAGTATCAATTTCGTTTTGTATTAAAGGTTCTATATAACTTTGAGCAACTTCAAGAGTATAAGGGTCTTGAATGCGATTTTGCTCTATCAAAGGTACAAATTCTGGACATCCAACTTGGAATACTTTGATATTAGGATCGATTTCATTAATAGCACGTTTATAAGCATTGCTCTTAGCTGTAGCAAGAGTTGAAATGACACCAACTTTCTTACCCTCAGAAACCGCAGCTTTAGCAGCAGGTAGTATAATTCCCAGAATAGGAAATGGAAACTCTGAGCGTACTGTTTCCAGGGCAAGAGCAGAACTAGTATTACAAGCCATAATTACCATTTTGACTTGCTTTTGTTGCATCCATTTAAGAATGTCACGGACAAACTCAATAATTTCTGTTTTTGAGCGACTTCCATAGGGAAGTCGAGCAGTGTCACCAAAATAAATCATTGATTCATTTGGGATCTGACGGTAAAGTTCTCGTAATACGGTTAGTCCTCCTACACCACTGTCGAAGACACCTATTGGGGAGCGTTGGGGTTGTTTGTCAGACAAATCGTAAAAATTCCCTTCAAAATTAGAGGATAAAAACACTGTTAATTATTTAGGTTGGGTTTTTGCATTTTAGGATACCGGATTTAGCGCTCTAGTCGCTAATTAATAATCCTAGTAATGCTAGTTATTGATGCTAATGAATCATCCATTCATCAGTAAACAAACTAGAGTTAAATTCGATATCATCCATCCGTTATCAGAATTTTTACTATATTTCTACTTTCTTTTCAGGTACTGGAGAATACCATCGGCGATCGCTTGTGCCATTTGTTCCCGATATCGTGGAGAAGCTAACTTTGCTGCATCTTCACGACCAGTAACATAACCAGTCTCTACTAAAATGGCTGGCATTGAAGTTTTTCTGAGAACATAGAATCTGGCTCGACGCACCCTCCTGTCTCGAACATTTACGCTTCTTAGAACACTATTGTGGACAGTTTTTGCCAAATTATAACCACTGTTATAGTAGTAAACTTCTAAACCACTCACATCAGGTCTTTTTAGTCCAACAGAATTAGCATGAATACTTATAAAGACATCAGCATTGGCACGTTCTGCAATATCAACCCGTCCTTGTAAGCTAACAAAGTAGTCAGTGTTGCGAGTCATTAGGACTTGTACGCCATTTCGCTGGAGAATTTGTGCTACTCTGACGCTAATCGGTAAAATAACATCTTTTTCTCGTAAACCACGAATACCAATGGCTCCAGGGTCTTTACCACCATGTCCGGGGTCAATGATTGCTACTAGTCTGCCACGAGGAATAGGTCGGGGTGGTACTTGAGAACGACCGTTAATTGAACCCCGAGGAAATCTGGGTGAAGGAAAGGACGGTCTTTTTATGATCGAAGAACCAGTTCGTCTTAGTTCGAGAGCTAAAAGTTCGTTTTTAACTTGATTAAGTTGACCAATGCTAACTCCAGCTGCTGGCTGAATATAAATTGTTACTGTCCGGGAATCTTGACGTTGTAAGCGTACTCTTAAAACGGGACTACCAGAAACAAAACGTGGTCCGCGAACTTTCGGTGCTAGGGTAGCATTATTAACAGTAATCCGATAAAGACCGGATCTTGTATCCCAACCACCAGTTGCAGATAGAGATTTATCTGCTCTAATTAGGATTTGCGAGTTAGATAAATTTAGTTCAACTGATTCAATAGTTGTTAACCCACGGATTAGAGAACTGTCTGGGAGAGATTTATCTGTTGTTGAAGAATTATTACCTGAATTTGAATTTGAAGTTGAGTTGGAATTGGAGTTGAAATTGGAGTTGGAATCTGATGACCCAGTTACACGTGTGGTAGGTATTATTATTATTCCTCTAGAACCACTCGTATTCACGCGTAAATCTGGGCTGTCTTTATTTACTGCTAAAGTTAAACGTACTTTGGGAGGTTGAGTTTCTAATTGTGTAAATTTAATACTATTAACGCCGTGACGTCTAATAGACATCTCTTGCTGTAAAAGGCTCGATGATAAAGTTGCTTTAGAAATATCTACATCAATAGTTTTGCGATCGCGACTTCGTTTGACTTTAATTTTGGATTTACCATTGCTAATAGTACGGAGAAAAAAACCATCTCCTGTAACTCTAATATTTTCTATTTGAGTAGTATTAGAAGCATCAGCAATAGTTGATTTTTTATTTTCAAGTTTTTGAGAATCAACCGCCAATAAATTATAAGTATTTTTAGGCGATGCACCGCTCAAAGTCGTATTATTTGCCGTATCATTTAGAGAAGATGCTATTCGTTTCGGCTCAGGTAACTGCACTTGCCAACGATTAGAGGTAGTACGAACAAAATTTACTCCCTTTGGATCTAAGCTATAACCACGAGCAAGTTCGACAACTATACGAGTTGTTCCCTGCTCAAATTGACCTAAACGAATATTTTTAATACTTCCACCAACAACCCGTTTTAACTGTCGTTGGTTAAAATCTACTCCTGCTAAATCTATGACTAAACGAGTGGGATTAAAAATAATTTGTGCTTTCGGCTGTACAGGGTTATCTGTTTCAATTTCTAATTGATTGCGATCGCTATCAAAACGCCAAGATTCTAGTTTACCTGCCTGAGCAGGTGACGATAGCATAATTGTGGTTAAGACACTACCAATTAATAACCAGTGTATTTTCACTGCTTCTTCTCCCGAGCTGCATTTACGAAAATTGTGAGTGTACTAGCTAGGGTTTACTAGAACACAAAAGTCGTCACCGCCCAAATCTTAACCGTGGTGAGGAGCCACTCAGATTAACACAAGGGCAATCGAAAAATTCACATTGCCTCACAAATCTGTGACTAGGGGGATATTAAGATAAAACCAATGACGTCAATTTTTAGTTGGACGCTCCCAATTTTTTTTGAATCGGGTATTTTTTTGTTTTTAAAGCATAAGATAATACCGGCATATTATGTACAAAAGTTAAATTACGAGTAATTTTGAAGAAAGATACAGTAAATCTATAGTAGATACTTGATAACAAGATACGAGTACATTAAAGACGTTTAGGTAATTTGGGAAGTAATTCCTAATTATGTCAGCAACCCCCGAATAAAGTCGGAGGCTTCTAGCCTGAAGTTGACCAGACTAAAGGTTAAATCCCTACATTTAAACACTATCTTTATAATTTTTAGATACAAGATACATAGGACACATCCAGTACTAAATCCAACATATAAAAGCTAGGTATAGGAAAAATGGTTAGATTTTAATACTACTCGGTTAAAACAAATATAACGATTCTCACTTGCATGAGGTAGGCATTTTACCTTCTCCTCTCAGACAAAGAAAATTTTTGTTGTAATATATAAGGCTTGAGCTTATCCCGATAATAATCCCGTTAAATAATAATGAGGGGCACAACGCTGCTGTACCCCCCATTAAGTAGATATTTTTTAACTGTAAGTCCTTAGAAAGATTTGGTGATTTTTCGCAGAACAAAATTCTGATACTTAAAATGCTTCTATAATAAGATTTTTGTCAATTTGCTTGACATATCCAAACTATAAGATAGAAGATACTAGGTTACTTTAAAGTCTTGCTTATAGGTTCGGCATAACATTTATTTATCTGCTTTTCAAGTAATCCATAATACCACGAGCAATTCCTTCTGCCATTTTATCCCGGTAAGATTTCTGTCTAAGTTTTGCTGCGTCCTCACGACCTGTAACATATCCCGTTTCAACCAAAATCGCAGGCATTGAAGTTTTTCTAAGTACGTAGAATCTAGCCTTTCTTACCCTCCTATCTTTTACTTTTACAGCTTGTAATATTCTTCGACGAACTGTTTGAGCGAGACGATAACCACTGTTATAGTAGTAGACTTCCAAACCACTAATATCAGGACGAGTTCTACCTAACGAATTAGCGTGGATGCTCACAAATGCAGCAGCATTGGCTTTTTCTGCCATGACTACTCGTCCCTTTAAACTGACAAAATAGTCGGTACGACGGGTAAGTATAGCTTGAATACCATTTTTCTCTAGAATTTGTGCAACTTTTTGAGAAATAGGTAAGATTACGTCTTTTTCTCTCAAACCACGGATACCAATAGCTCCAGGATCTTTACCTCCATGTCCGGGGTCAATCATTACCACTACTCTTTTTTTAGAAGAACCGCGTCTTGATGGTGGCTTATATGTTGATTTAGGAGGTGTTGGCTGAGAACGTCTGACTGGTGGTTTACTTGCGATTGCTCCACCAGCTTTGGGTCTAGGTTGAGCTAAGGGTGGTAAAGCTATAGGGGGAGTAATACGGCGAGCATCTCCTAGCTCCAAGGCTATTTTATCGCCCTTAACATTTAGTCTGCCAATGCGAGTTTTAGCAGATGGAAGTACGTAAACAGCTACAGTATTAGCATTTAGCTGCCGCAGTCGGACTCGGAGTAAAGAACTTTTGGGTTTATAACCAATTCCCCTAGCAGAACTATCTAAACGAGCATTAGGAATAGTTAACCGATACATTGCCGTTTGTCTATCCCAACCACTGGTAGTACCTGATAAAGCGCGATCGCCTTTAATAACTAATTTTTTGCCGTCTAGTTTTACAGATTTAATACTTACTAAGGAACTATTAGAAGATCGCTTAGGAGGTAATGGTCGCGGGGTTATTCTTGGTGGTCGTCCTACAGGAACTGGTTTTGGTGCTGGATTGTTACTTCTTCGTGGAGGACTAGAATTTATTGGAGGAGAAGGTCTGGTAGAAATAACTCCAACCCTACGGGTTGGTAAAATGATTATGCCACCAAAACTACTAACTGTAGCTCTCCAATCAGGAGCATTTTTGTCAACCTTGAGACGCATCCGTACGGTTGGTGTTTTTGACTTTAATTGCTCAAATTCAACATTACTTACACCATAGCGATTAACTTGTAAGTTTTGATTTAGACTTGATGAAATGGTCGCACCAGAAATTAAAACATCAATCGACTTGCGATCGCTACTCCGTCGAACTTTAACTTTAGGCTTACTACCACTAGTGCGTAGGAAAAAACCATCTCCTGTTACCCGCAAATTGTTAAGCTGGGTACCACCTCTAGCAGTTTTGATAACTGTTTGCTTACCTAATGCTGTATTTGTACTAGTTCTAGTAGTACTAGCAAGTGTTACACCATTTTGTGAAGATGTAGTAGCATTTTCTCTTGTGGGTGTAGGTAATTGTACGCTCCAACTATTGGAACTATTACCTTGGAATTTTACTTTCTTTGGGTCTATTGTATAACCGGTACTTAGTTCTACAACTATCCGTGCTGTTTCTTTCTCAAACTGACCAATACGTACTGTTCGGACTGCACCACCTACGGGTTGTCTAAGTTGCGATCGCCCAAATTGAGTTCCTGGTAAGTCAATAACTAGACGAGTAGGATTAAAAATCAGTTGTGCTTTGGGTTGAACAGCGCCGTTGGTACTAAACTCCAATCGATTTTGGTTAGCATCAAAACGCCAAGATTGAAGTTTCGCAGCATCCGCAGGCGACGATAGCAGAGAAACAGATAAAAGAGTACCAGGTATAAACCAATGTAATTTCACAGTGCTTTCTCCTGATTTGCATTCATAAGAGCGGTAAGAAAATAGTTTTTTTTTGCATTAGTACCGCTCAAACCTTAGCCATAGGTTGAGTTAGTCGCAGTAAAGACAAATGAACTATACCGAGAATTACTCGTGCCGTATGCATAGTTTTTCGCGCCTGCATAAAGACACAGCTAATGGCGTCAGATCCTAACATGACCTTGAAAATTTGTCCCACTATCTGTGCAAAAAGGTTCAGTCTACTAAGCATCAAATTATACTAAGAAAGTAGATAACCAAAATTCATCTTAGTAGTCAATGCTAATGGAAGACACTTGAGCAGATAAAGGATCGATCGAATTATGTAATTTTTAACTTGGCGATGCACCGGTTCAAAAATTTTATGTTGTAATTTTCTAATGTGAAAACAAGAATAGAGGTAATAAATAGAGCTATTCACCATTACTTATCACCTCACATTGGAGATGTCTAATAAAGATAATAAATAATTAGGCGCTTAGGTTGAGATTAATTAGAAAAACTCCTGTAATTTATAATTTTAGGGGACGGATTTTTAATGATATAAGTTTCCATTCGCTAATATTATTGATTTACTTGCTTTGTTTTATATGTCATATTTTTAATATTTATACTCAACTCTGAAAATATATTCAGGATATATTCAAAATATTTTTTATTTTTAGAATATTAGCGGTAAAAAATATAAATATCATTTAGCATAGAGTATTTCCAGTAACTAAATTATCTCAATCAATAAAAATCTCCTCTGAGAATTTCAATATGAATAAGCACACTATTCAGTAATTTTGACATTCATCTTAAACTATAATTTATGCAATAATTACTAGATGGATAGTAATACTAATAGCAATTAACTGACTATCCAGAAGTAGTCTATTTACCAATAAGTATTTAGATTTAGCAAAATATCATTTTATCTTCAAAGAGATACCCATTTAACACAAAATTATTTGTGTATCTAGCAGGACTTATGCACAAGTAACGTAATTTATCTAGCAGGATAAATGATCGCGACGTGTAAGCCCTATTAGGCAAGTTAATGCGCTAAGGAGTTATGTAAAAATAAGTTGTACAAATTTTATCTGAAATAGCTTATCAAACTAGCTTCCATATAAAAAATGTTCAGGTTATTTTTACACGAATCCTAAGCATTAGTTATACCCTAGGCTTTCGCAGAGTTTATGTGATTGCTTCTTCTACGGAACACTACAGGTTTACGGAGTATAATGCTAGCTAGCCCTACGTTAAGTTTTGCTCGCAATGGTAAATTGTGAGTTCATAAGTGCTGTCTAGAAAGGATTAACAAATGATTAATTTTTAGAAAACTAGATAAACAAATGAATATTCACTAATTATTCTCATAAATCTAGAGTATTTATGAGAATTGAGAACATTCCAATTCAAAAAAATATCTTAACTCGGTATTTTATAAGTGTGAGGCTATACAAACACAACCCACTTTCGTGGCTAATAATTATAATAGCCCCAAGCTAGAAGTCTGGAATATTTTTGCCTGCATTGGAATATTCCCGTGAGATTTTTTTTTGAGTTACCGTTTTGAGAATCTGATTGTAGTAGTAAAAACTGAAAAAATTCTCTACATTATAGATAGTAATTATCCTTAAACTACCTCTCTCCAAATTTGGAGAGAGGCTTTTAGTTCTTCCCTTTTACCTATTAATAACAGAGGATTACTCTGTAAAAGTCTATCCCGATTACGGGAAAGGAACTAGGAGAAACGGATACCAGCTTTTAATTCACTTTTCCACTGTCAAAAATCAGTCTGAAAAAAAATCTGAGTACTGCAAAACTAAGTTAATTTTCCAGAGATTCTGGTGTTATTTCTAAGTTCTGAGTATTATCCGCAGGAACTGTCATAGTGTCTTCTGGAAATACAACACGAAGTAAGGGAGGTGCTAAAAATGTCGTAATAATCACCATCATAATGATTGCTGCTTCTAACGGCTTTGAGAGAACACCAGTAGCAGAACCAATACCCAAAAATACTAATCCAACTTCGCCTCTAGGAATCATCCCCACACCAATTGCTAGACGATTAATTTTGGGCTGACCAAATACACTTAAGCCTGTGATAACTTTACCAATGATGGCAACAGCAATCAGGAAAATTGCCATGATTAGACCCTCACGGTTACTAGGAATCGTCGGGTTTAGTACGCTTAAATCAGTTTGTGCCCCTACCGTTACAAAGAAAACGGGAACTAACATATCGGCGATAGGAATTATCTGGAGTTGTAAATCTTTGCGTTTATCAGTTTCTTCTAGAACTAAACCAGCAGCAAAGGCTCCTAAAATTGCTTCTAGATGAATAGCAGCAGCTAAATATGCCATTACAAAGGCAAATATAAAAGCTGGTATCACTAATTCGCCACGAGTTTTGAGTTTATCAACAATACCAACAAATGAATTGTTGAAAACATTACCTAAAGCGATCGCGCCTAGTAGAAAACTACTAGCACTAATCATTAAAATAACTACTTGAGTGACATCTACGTCACCAGTTTTGGCAAGACTAGCAACTACTGCTAGGACAATAATTCCTAAGACATCATCAATCACCGCAGCTCCAAGAATTATCTGTCCTTCTTTGGAGTTTAAACGACCTAATTCTGAAAGAACTTTGGAAGTAATACCAATACTAGTCGCCGTTAGGGCTGCACCAGCAAAAATAGCGGCAACTGCTGGGATATGAAATATAAGCATTAATCCTGCTGTTCCAGCAATAAAAGGAACTAATACTCCAACTATTGCT
>JBCCDM010000074.1:0-18664 GCA_039030795.1 Cyanobacteria bacterium P01_A01_bin.84 | reverse complement strand
CTGCGTGACCACCAGAATATATTCTCAGATGTTTCATGAGATTGTTAAGGGCAGATTCTTGGCGGCACATCGTTGGTTGACTTTCTGGTCAACTAACCCTTACAATCCGTTCACCACAATTTACGCAAGGGAAATAGTTAAAAGTAAAATACAAGGTAATAAATAATACTTGTTTTACAAAATTTATTCAGTCCTCTAAGAGAGGACTTTGTTTATAAGTCTGGAGGGTAGCGGTGCGTAGAAAGGAGGTTTCCACGCCATTCATTTCCTACAACAATCGTGTTCCTCAGCAACGGAGTGGCTCCCCTTGACGTTAGCTTCTCCCCTTGAGAGAAGAGCGACTGCGGAGACCTTCAGTCCTAGGCTCTCAGGAATACTGAGTATTATTTATTTATAAGACTGTCTTGGTGCAAGATGTGATTATATATATTTGATTGATATGAAAATATCCTACTTTGATTGAAATAGGACTGACGCACTCGTAACGAAAAATAAGGCTTTGCGGGCATAGCTAACTCTTAAGACGGAGTCTGCTCGACAGAGCTTATACTAACCCTACGGTTGTAATGACCTAAATACGTAGTCCGTGCGTAAGTCCTGTGAAATAAGAATATTCACACATCAAATAAAAAATTCCTCCTAAATATCTGCGCTCTTTTAGCAAATATCTATACACCTGTGTATTTAAAATCAACTCTAAAAATTAATTAAATATATATCAGGATCCTCTAACTTAAAAGTCTTAAAATTTACTTCAAGTACCTTTAACTTGTGGATCTAAACGACTATAAATTTGACCATCATTCCACATAGATTGAATATAAGTACCCAAAGCTTTTAAAAAACCAAGAGTATAAAAAATAGAGCGAGTCAAAACCTTAATCGGAGAACCACTCTTATGACAAGGAGGACGACCTAAAACATGACAATCGAATAGTCTTGCATATAGACGTAAAGCTTGACCAGCACTAAGATTTTTTAATCCCATCAGAAAATGATTGTGGTAGAAAGTCATTTGGTACTTCAGAGAACGCATACTAATATCATGACAACCTCCAGTTTCTTCTCCTAAATGCACCAAAGAAGCTTCTGGGTCATACCAAATCTTATACCCGGTTTGTCTGATTCTTAAACAAAAATCAGATTCCTCTCTAACTGCACTACCGCGAAACCTTTCATCAAATTTCAAACCATGTTTATAAAATATTTCTCGTCTAAAAGACATATTACAACCCCTCGCTGTTAATACTTGCTGGGGTTTAACAGTATTAACTAAATCAATGTAATACCAAGCAATTCCTGGATCCATTGCTTGGGGTGGAAGGTATTCAATAGTTTTATAACTAGCATCTCCTTGAGTTCTCCCTTGGGCAGAATCTGCCATTTTCATCCGGTCAAAAACACGACCAGCTACAGCACCAATTTCAGGGTTTTCTACATAGTTTTTTGCGTGTGCGGCTAACAATCCTGGTTCGGATTGAATGTCATCGTCAATAAACAGAATTACATCACCAATGCAGCGTCTGACAGCATAATTTCTAGCTCCTGGTAAACTAGCCCAATTTAATTTGTGTAACTTAATTGTATCTGTTGCAGCTTGTTCTGACAAAAAAGCCTGAATTTCTGGTTTATGCTCTGCTGTTTGGTCTACAACCAAAACTTCAAACTTAGGATAGTCTTGTTTGAGAATATCTACAATACTGTCTCGTAGAGCTTCTTCACGACCATATGTAGGTATAACTACTGAAATAAAAGGTAAATCCATATCAAATTTGAAATTTTGTTGAAAAGTTATTTTAAAGCTTTTGGCTATTAGCTAGTATCATTTTGGGATATAACCCCTAACTCCTAATAGCTAACAGCTTTTATTTTTTAGCTTTTGAATTAGAGTTAAAATTAAAGGTTAAAAAAGATAGAAACCAACTAAAAAATCAAGTATAATTACTGATTTGCTTCATTACTCCAAATAGTGAAACTACCGTTATTTTTTCTTTACCCTGGGTTTTCTTTTCCCCCGCTTATTTTCAGCTTCTTGATTTTGTTCTTCTTTAAGTTGCTCTATTTTGTCTATTTCTGGCAATTTAAACAGAACTCCTGCGAAAAACCAGTAATAAACGGCTACAGGATCTACATCCAAAGGATAGTAGTAAGTGTTGTAGCTAATAAACAATATAAACACCCATAAAGCTGCTCCGTAACCACGGAAATTACGGTTTTTTATAGAACGGTATGTCCGAAAACTGATAATTGTCAGGGATGTTGCGAATACTAAAAACCCTAAAGCTCCTAAAGGACCTATCTCGTAGATTAATTTGGGGTAATAAGTTTCAATTAATTGCGTTTTACCTAAAACTCGAGCCGAGTTAGTGGCTCTACCTAACCCTTTGCCTACATATTCTCCTTTTTTCTGCAAGAAATGCCAAGATTCTTCAAATTGTTGAGTAATGAACTCATAAGGTGGGGATGCATTCCAGCGACTGATAAAACTATCCAATCTCTCTTCAATTACCCCAGGATTACTAGCGATCGCGCCAAAAATCACTAAAAACAGCAATATAAATAGGGGCAGAAAAGCTTTGAGTCTTTTGAGCTGTCCTGTAAGAACCAGCAACAGCACAAAGCAAGCAGGTACTAATGCAAGGGCTATTCTTTGACCGGACACCACTGCATTTACTAAAACTGTTCCTAGGGAAACCAAACTAATAATTCGCCACAAAATCGACGGATCGTTAAAACCTGTAGCAAAAGTAAAAAAGGTACTAGAAATCAAAAACCAAGCCCACTGCCAAGGAGCCACAAAGGTTCCTGGAAGGCGAATCATACCCTGAGAAGGACTAAAAACTAAAGAACCACCAATAAAACAGCGTGCATCTAATGTTGCTTTAAATAAAGCGTCTCCTACAGCATTTCTAGTACCTTCACAGATACCTACTACTAGCAACATATATTGAAGAAATCCCAAGATGCAGCATATCAGAATTAATACTACCTGAAGCCGAGATATGAAAAGAAAATCTCGTTTGTTACGAATTAAATAATAAGCACAGGTAATTAGAGGGAAATAACCTAAAAATACTTTCAGTCCCAAGATACCCATACCCAAAGGCATTTCCTTAACAGGAGGAGCGAATAACTTGGGTGGGGGAGGATTTATCTGCTGCATCCCATTGGCAAACACCAGGGTTACTATACATAAACTAAATAATATTAAAAATGGAGTTTTAATGCCTTTGGGAAGCAAAAACGGCATTTTCTGCTTTTTACATTGCTGATAAAGAGCGATCACTGCGGGTATGTAAAAAGCATCTTTTGCTAGTTGCAGAATTGGACTATTACCTAGTAAGTAAATAATAGTACCTCCAAAAGGTACGTAAATTATAAAAGCAAAAAGAGCTTGACGGGGATATTTATAAGAAAGTGCCAGTACAATTACCCCAGCTACTCCTGGAATCGCTAGTTTTATACCAGCAACAAAAAATAAAATAATTCCTAAGAAGACACCGCCAGAAATGGCGGTGGTCAACAAACTCGTCAGTTCCTTCTTAGCTTTAGCTGCTTGACGCTTTTGGGCTAACTTTTCTTTCAGGCTGAGAGTAGGAGTTGCCTGTTTATTTTGCTTTTTTGAATTTTTTTTTGACTTCTTAGATTTTTTTTTAGATTTGAACATTATGGACGGTACAGAATTCTGAGTCTGAATTCCTGAACAAATATTTGTTATCTTTCTAACCTATTCCTGCGTATAATCCAAATCCCAGGATTTTTTTATACTCAAAAGTTTTATTTTAAAGACTTTGTTTGAAAGACTTTGTGTTTAAAACTTGGTTTTGAAAATTTAGTTCAATTGCTCAGAATTCAATACCTAACCTAGGCTGCCAAGTTTTGCTCTACTACAGAAACTAGCTTTTGAGTCCAGTGGTGAGCTAAATCAGCTTTTTGGGCTTCCACCATGACTCGAATTAAAGGTTCTGTTCCAGAGGCACGTACCAAAATTCTGCCAGCATCACCCATTGCAACCTCAGCTTCAGAAATTGCTGTTTGGAGGGGTTGACATTCTTTCCACCCTAAACGCTTTTCCAGGTCTTCGACCCTAACATTTTGTAACAGTTGAGGATAAGTTTTGAAACTAGCATCAACCATATCGCTCAAAGACATCCCAGCTTCCCTGACTAAAGCTGCTAAATGTAAAGCTGTTAATAAGCCATCACCAGTGATACCATAATGACGGCAAAGAATATGACCAGACTGCTCGCCACCCAACATTCCCCCAGTTTGGAACATCTCGGCTTGTACGTGTCGGTCGCCAACTGCCGTACGAATAAATGTACCTCCTAGATCCTTCCATGCTTTCTCAAAGCCTAGGTTTGCCATAACGGTAGAAACGATTAGGTTATCTGGCAATTTTTGTTTTTGTTGTAAACTATTTCCCCATAAATAGAGAATATAATCCCCATTGATCGGACGACCCAAATTATCTACAGCCAGAGTACGGTCAGCATCACCATCGAAAGCAAAACCTAAATCCGCATTATGCTCCTTAACAGCAGCTTGCAGAATATCTAAGTGGGTAGAGCCGCAATTAACATTTATGCGATCGCCATCTGCTTTATTATGCAAACAAATTACTTCTGCTCCCATAGACTTAAATACAGAAGGAGCTAAACCAACTGCTGCACCCCATGCAGTATCGAGAACTATCTTCATTCCCTTAAGGTTAGCAACGTCTGAGACAGACACTTTTAACCCATGAGCATATTCTTCAATGAGTTCTGGACGAGGATAGTGACGTCCACATTTGCTCGCTGAAATTGGGAATGTAGCTTTTCCACGCAGTAAAGCTTCAATTTTTACTTGTAATTTTTTTGGCAGCTTGATACCATTAGCATCAAAAAGCTTGATACCATTATCCTCTGGGGGATTATGGCTAGCAGAAATCATTATGCCGCCAATAGCATCTGTAATACTTGTCAAATAAGCAACACAAGGAGTAGGACATAAGCCTAAATTCCAAACTTCTACTCCTGCTGCTGTCAACCCTGCACTTAATGCCATCGCTAGCATATCGCCAGAGGTTCGAGAATCTTGTCCAAGAATGATTGGTCCATATCCCGAAGTTTGGGTACGCAAAACAGTCCCAGCCCAGAAGCCCACTTGCAAAGCCAAAGGAGCGCTCAATAGTTCTCCTACTTTGCCACGAATACCATCTGTACCAAATAAAGGGGTATTTGGTAAGATTAGCGACTTGGACGCCAAAGCATTTCCATTTCTGTTTTGTGACCCACCATATTCGGAATTAGAACCATCATTAAAGGCTGAAGTCCGAGTTATAGATGAGACCATAAGATATATCACTCCACACAGTCACAATGGAGAATAACACTTTAAACTTTTTTCAACAATTCCCTGCTAATACCATTTCATCAGGACTTTTTATGATTTATTTATTCTGGGAGAAATAAATCCTTAGCTAGTCTACTACGTAGATACACTAAAAAAGTAATGAATCTTTTTTAAAGAATGTGTAAAGTTACTTGCTTAATAATAAATTGAAAATTTAAGGCAGACAATCGTAAAAACTAGCAATCACCAGAAAAAACGAAGACCAAACCAAAATTTTTGCAATTTTTGTAATTACTTATTTACTAATTCAGGGATTACAACCCTTGAAATACTATATTTATTTAGTATTACATTTACTTGACGTTCTGTCCGACCTAAAAGATTCTGAGCCGAGACCTCAAAATGATAATTCCTAATAATGTAGAGACCTTGTGGTGCAAAGTTTAGAAAAAGTTTTTGACATCAACAAATCCACCATAATTAATGAAACGAGGTTTTTAACCAGGGAAAATTTTGAGGAATGAGAGGATTGCAAGTGTCGGGTACTTAAATATTAACAGGACTTACGCAACGAAGATTTGTCCGAAGCGACGGTCACGTAGTGTAGGGTTCCCTGAAAGGGTTGTCGTAGACTAGCAATCGCAGGGTTTATTGCGTTAGCTAGCGCTAGTTGCACAAAGACGGAGTCTGCTCGACAGAACTTATACATCGCTATCGTTTATCAAGCGCGGATATGCTACGCATTCACGCAGTGTAGCGCGAGCTAACGTCTCGGACGGAATTAGGTTGATTTTGCGTAAGTCCTGATTAAATGAGATGTACGGAAATGTATGGAAAATTAAACACAGATATATTTACTTAAAGATATTTAACAAAAACTCTCATCAAATAGTTTTACTGTAACTCTTTAGGATACCTTTTTTTGTCGTCAGTAAATTAGTACTGCGACTACTAGTTTTATAAAGTTGAGAAATTTAGCATGAGCAGTAATTTAGCAACCAAATTGCGTGTCGGGACAAAAAAAGCCCACACAATGGCTGAAAACGTTGGTTTTGTTAAATGTTTTTTAAGAGGAGTCGTAGAGAAAAAATCTTATAGAAAGTTAGTAGCTAATTTTTACTTTGTCTACTCAGCTATGGAAGAGGAGATGGAGAAACATAAAAATCATCCTGTTGTCTCCAAAATTAATTTTCCGGCATTGCACCGTAAGAAAACTTTAGAAAAAGACCTGAATTATTATTATGGTGCTAATTGGAAAGAAGAAATTAAGTTATCACCAGCCGGAGAAGAGTATTTAAATAGAATTCGAGAAATCTCGGATAAAGAGCCTGAATTACTAGTATCTCATTCCTATACTCGTTATTTAGGGGATTTATCTGGTGGACAAATTCTCAAAAATATTGCTGTTAATGCAATGAATCTGTCTGATGGTAACGGTACAGCTTTTTATGAGTTTGATGATATTTCTGATGAAAAGGCATTTAAAGTCAAATATCGTCAGGCTTTAGATGAATTACCTATTGATGATGCTACAGCAGAACGCATCGTTGAAGAAGCTAATGATGCATTTGGAATTAACATGAAAATGTTCCAAGAGTTAGAGGGTAATTTGATTAAGGCAATCGGTCAAATGCTTTTCAATAGTCTTACTAAGCGTCGTTCTCGCGGTAGTACCGAGTTAGCAACAGTTGAAGGAAACTAGTTGCTTATCTATGTAAAATTTGCAATTAAATCTGGAATCAAATCTGGAATAATTAATCTTAGGGGCAATAGCTTTGAGATTATCCGAGTAATCATTATTTGGATTATCCCAAAGAAATTGCCCCTAAAGTTTTGATTGAAGTTTGCACGTGAACTACCCACACTGACAGTTCAGGGTACAGTGTTGGCTTCCAGCTTCACAGAAGATTGGCTGAGAATGTTAAATAAAATAAAAAACATCTTTAAATAAGGCTTTCAAGCTTTTTTCTTTAAAATAAGTGCAAGACTATAGCAAATATAAACTCAAAACCTTTGCACTTTTATGGGAAATTTTTGGGAAAATTTGGAAAACAAGCTGGAAAACCTACTATTTTTAGAAATGTGTGGACTCTATTTTTACTCTCTAGACTTTTTTAGCAGGCTCTAGTTAAACTTATTTCTAGCTTCTGAGTGATATTTCCTATTTTCTATTTTCTAATTATGATAGTTACTCAAATTTTCAACGTTGCCAATCTTTTCGTTTTACCTTTTTGGATATTAATGATTTTTTTACCAAAATGGAAAGTTACACAACAGGTGATGAAGTCTTATATTCCCTTTATTCCTTTAGTAGCAGCATATATATATTTATTTATCGCTAGCATCACTCCTGAAAACGCACAAGCTTTATCTAATCCTCAGTTAGCAGATATTGCTAAATTCTTTGGAGATGAGACTGCTGCTGCGACTGGATGGATTCACTTTCTGGTTATGGATTTATTTGTAGGACGTTATATTTATTTAGAGGGACAAAAAACAGGGGTTTGGACGGTTCATTCAACTACACTATGTCTGTTCGCAGGTCCAATGGGGTTGTTTTCACATATCATTACTTATTGGATAACCCAGAGATTTTTCCCTCCTACTGAAAGCGAATCTTCTGTTAAAGATGCTGCAACTTTACCTAGCTGAAAGAAATGTATTGGAAGTTTGAATTACTACATTTTTAAGCTTGTAGTACTTATCTACTAGCACTTGTCTCCATTAAAGAATGTAGAGGCGTTAAATTTCAATACGGTTGCAGTTAAGAAAAATGTAGGTTGGATTAATCGATAACGTTTGCATAGCATACCGAAGGTAAACCCAACAAACGTTGATAATATTGGGTAACAATCCGAGAAGTCACTCCGCGTCTACGTTCCTCAAACATCACTTACTACAGTAGGGGTAGTCACCTCCACAACGTAGTGACTCCCCAACCTACTCTATGTCTAATTTTTAGATTTGACGGCAACAGTACTGTGTTAGATTTAACGTCTCTGCGAGGGTTACAGGTTATACATATTTAATTGCTGGAGATTTCTAGTACAGTTCCAAAATTAAGCAACTATTCCTGACTGTGGGGGTAAGGTTAAGGATTGGGGAAAATAAAGATAGAAATAGTCTATTTAATACTCTATTTATTTAAGCTGTGTTAATCTTTACCTCCCCTTAAATATTTTTTCAAAAATTAAGTCCCGGTAATCCCATATAATGTGTAGATAAGTACCTACGTAAAAATATATATTTCAAATATAATGGAAATAACCTTCAGTCCTTTACCTTAGCTGGCGCTATACTACACAACTATAGGTACTTACTGGTACCCTTTATTACCTACAGGTAATATTTGAATGCGAAGGGTAGAGTTATACGCTCCAACTTTACGCAATGATAAATTTACATTTAGTTATGCACAATTACTTAAATTTTCATTGAAATAAGAAGTCTCTATTTTATGTTTATTTCTATATGTGTAATTACTTACAAACGTCCCCAAGGATTACAAAGATTATTAGAGAAGTTAAGTAAATTAATCTTCGAGAAAGTCGCCCAACCAAGCATAGAAGTTGTTGTGGTAGATAATGATACAAATGGGGTAGCAAAGTCTGTTTGTTCTACCATTGGTTCTAATTTCCCTTGGTTGCTCAAAACTGATGTCCAACCACAAAGAGGTATTACTTACGCTCGAAATAAGTCGGTAAGTTTAGCTAGTAAGGAAGCAGATTTTATCGCTATTCTCGATGATGACGAATTTCCTGAAGCATCTTGGTTAGATGAGTTATTGTTTGTTCAGCAACAATATAATGCAGATGTGGTAACAGGTCCTGTTCTGCCTCATTTCCAAGAAAATCCACCTGATTGGGTTCTCAAAGGAGGCTTTTTTGAATTTTCTCGTGATTCAACTGGAACACAAAGACACGTTGCTTTTACGAACAATGTTTTAGTACGAGGAGATATTGTGCGTCAATTTACTCCTGTTTTTGATAATCGTTTTGCAATTACAGGGGGAGAAGATTCACACTTTTTTATGACGCTTCACAAGAATGGTTATCAAATTGTCTGGGCTGATGATGCAATAGTCTATGATTCGGTTCCTCAGACTCGAACTAATATGAGGTGGATTTTACGAAGGGGTTATTGGTCTCGGGGAATTCATAGCTTGGTTGAAAAGGAATTATATCCTTCTATTAAAGTACAGCTGATCAGAGCTATCAAAGGCATAGCTTTAATTTTGATTGGTTTATTTACGCTTTTACCTAGTTTAGTGTTGGGTAAAATTAAAATTATTAAAGCTTTACTCTATATTTACCAAGGAATTGGAACCTTAGCTGGGGTCATGGGAATCAGCTATCAAGAGTATGGAGTAGTGAATAAAGAGTTAAGCTTTTCTGACTAACTTTTTCCTAAAATTCACTTTGATATCTCTCCAAAATCTCGACAAGATTAACTTGACCTTGTGTTGGTATTAATTCAGTAAGTGCTAGTTTTTGCTTCCCACCACCAACTTCTACAGAGATAGATTGCAAAATTTCTGTTACTTTATCTTTACTGATACTATTGGAGGTTAGTAAAGGTAACATTTTTTCAGCTACGACACTATGCAACTTCGCATTTGATAAATAAAGGTGCCACTTAGCAACATCTATATAAACGTTCTCGCCAATTTCTGCTGCTAGGGTTTCTAAAATTTTTGTAGTATTTGCCTGGGACATAAGAGTAACCTTATTAGAAAAAATAGTTTAGGTAATGTCGTGTTCCTTTTATATTTTGATTATTTACTAACTGGCTATATCTTTACCACTACCACAAGTTGCAAGTATTTAATTTGATAACTCACACTTTAAGTTGACTTCGGTGGAGTTTTGGAATAGTCAGCGATCGCACTAATATAAATCAAGTGGGTCAGAAGTACAGTTATCCAGCATATACTGAACCAAGGCAACCACTGCCACTGATAATTGAGAAAATTATTAAAAAACCATAGTCCAGAATTGAAGGCAGCAAATATTGCCACATGGACGGCAAAATTCATTCGGTCATCTAACTTACGATAATCTGGGTCGTTACGATCTGGTTTACGGGGCCAACGAGGAGGCATAGTTTTTTAATTAATCTAAGACATTATTACTATGTGAACTATTCTATCAGTCCTTTGCTTTCATCTTTCCCCTTTTACCTTCCCCCTTTACCTATCCTTAAGATAATCTCCGGATTTACCACCTGTTTTACTTACCAATTGAATTGATTCTATTTGAATTGATTTTTCTAAAGCTTTAGCCATGTCATAAATGGTAAGTGCTGCAACAGATACGGCACTTAAAGCTTCCATTTCTACTCCTGTTTCCCCTTTTGTTTTTACCGTGGCACGAATTTCATAACCGGGTAATTCTGAGTGTGGTGTAATTTGAACTTCTATTTTTTGTAAAGGTAGGGGATGACACAGAGGAATTAAGTTCGCAGTTTGTTTGGCTGCCATGATCCCAGCTAGTCTTGCTGTTCCTAAAACGTCACCTTTGGGGGCATTACCAGCTTGAACGATCTCAAAAGTTTCTGGCATCATTCTGACTCGACCCATAGCTTCCGCTTCACGGACTGTTGATGTTTTATTTGATATATCAACCATTTGTGCCTGTCCTTGTTTGTCTAAGTGAGTTAGAGAAAAAGAATCTGGAGATGAAAAATTATCTTGCTTCATTGAGTGAATGTATGCTAACTTATATATCGGTGCAGCTTTGCCGCCAGGACGTGTAGCTCAGTGGACTAGAGCACGTGGCTACGGACCACGGTGTCGGGGGTTCGAATCCCTCCTCGTCCGTTTAATTTAGAGAATTCTAATTTAATGTTTTTTGGTTTCCCCAAGATATTATTATATATTTTGGTATATATTTGGGAGTGATTGCTATTTTTGCTGAATTAGCGTACTTACTTCTAAGATTCTCTTATACTTAATTCTTTCTTATTCAAAGCATAAGTATCTCCAATACGACCAAGAGCAAACTGTAAGGAATGACTCAAGTCTTTGCTCGAAAAGGTTAAAAATATGATGATTGCTAGAAAAGCTAAACTAGCAGCACAAGCAAAAATATTACGGTAGCCAATTTCTTCGGCAATAGTACCAACAACCGGACCTGCGATCGCAATCCCCAAATCAAAGCCAGTCATACATAAACTAAACATTTTTCCTCGGTCTTTACCTGAAGCGCGGTCGGCAATAATTGCTGACATCATGGGAATTAGAGTACCTAAACCTGCACCTTCAATTGCTCCTGCAATTAAAAAGGTTTGGGGGTTGTGTGCTGACCATATACTGAACATGGCGATTGTGTAGAAAACCAGACTAATGGTGACAAATAAACCCCTACCATAACGATCTCCGGCTCTACCTACCAATAACCTAACATTAAAACTAGCGATCGCTGAAGCTGTATAAAACAAACCAGGACTTAAATTTATTTCTGTCTCCTTGATAAATAAGGGTATAAAATTTCTCATCGTACCGAATGTTAAACCTATTAATAGGAGAATTACCGCCAGAGTGCGGACGCGAGGACTAACTAGTGATCGCCAAAACTTTTCTTTGAGGGCTTTGATTTCTGTGTGAGAGTCTAAGGGAGGGTTAACAATTTTTGCTGTACACAACATACTGGCAAATCCTAACCCGGAAGAAACGATAAATAAGGGAGAATAACCAAATCCTTCCTGAATGTAACTTCCCACAGCAGGTCCAATTGCAACTCCTAAAGAAGTTACCAAACTCATGTAACCGATAACTTCACCACGATTTTCTACCGGAGCTAAATCGGCAACTAAGGCTGCATATGCTGTACTAAAAGCAGCAATGCTAATACCGTGAAAAGCTCTTACTGCCATTAGTAAAGGAACTGATGAAACCCCTAGATACAGAAGAGGAGCAATTGATACTACACCAGTACCAATTAGCAGAACAATTTTCCTACCCCTCTTATCCGCTAACCTTCCTAGCAAAGAACGAAATGACAACAAACCAATGGCAAAACTACCCATGACGATGCCAATTTCTTGCTTGCTAGCTCCGATGTATTTCACATATAAAGGCAGTGTGGCTAGTAATGAAGCCATACTAGACCAAAACAATAAACCTGCTACAAATAGAATGAGCAGGTTTGTACGTAATTTTTTATCAAGGGAGAGTATGACTTTCACGGTAGATGCAATTTAATTGTGAGAGTATGGATTTAATCGCTTAATTGTTAATCTTATTAACGGGACTTAATTTAACTTAATAATCAAAAGTCAGGTTTTATAAATATACAGAAGTACAGATGTCCAATTAAACATCTCTGCTTTTAATTGTTATATCAAGTTTAGGTAAACCCCTAACTATCGGCTTTCAGTAGTGCTTATGCGCTCCAGCCCATATTTCTGAACTCAAGGAAGGGTTACTACGAACATAATCTTTTCAAGTAAGAAGCCATAAAAATAGAGACGCAAATTTTACGTCTCTTAATTAATTATAGTTTACATTACTTAATGTTGCGTTTTTTTACTGACCACTTCACGGACGCGATATATTTTTCGTCCTTGAGATTCATGATAAGTGCGCATTAACAACTCTGCTAATAATCCAAAGCAAAAGAGTTGAACCCCAGTAATAAGTAGCAAAACACCTAATGTTAGTAATGGACGATTACCAATATCCGCCCCAGAAGTAAACTTGATGTAGGCTAAGTGAATGCTGATTACAGCACCACAGAACATAGAACTTAATCCCAACAGTCCAAAAACGTGCATCGGACGGGTGAGAAATTTTTTCATAAAAGCAATAGTCAGCAAATCCATTAATACCCGGAAAGTTCGCCACAGTCCATATTTACTACTACCAAAGCGACGAGCATGATGACGTACCGGTATTTCTGCAATTCTGGCACCTTCAATATAAGCTAATGCTGGTAAAAATCTGTGTAGTTCGCCGTAAAGATTCATATCCGCAACTAGTTCTCCTCTATATGCTTTGAGAGAACAGCCATAGTCATGGAGTTTGACACCGGTAATACGTCCAATTAACCAATTAGCAATTTTTGAGGGTAACAACCGAGTTAAAGCTTTGTCCTGACGTTTTTTACGCCAACCACTAACTAAATCGTATCCCTCCTCTAATTTCGCTAAGAGGATGGGGATATCATCTGGGTCGTTTTGTAAGTCACCATCAAGAGTAACTATTACCTTACCAAGTGAGTGATGAAAACCAGCAGACATTGCTGCTGTTTGTCCATAATTTCGGCGAAGAATTACTGCTCTTAAGTCATTTCTTTTTGCAGCTTCTTCTTTGAGCCAATTTCCCGAACCATCACTAGAACCATCATCTACACAAATGATTTCGTAATTAATTCCACTTTTAATTAAAACAGAAGATATCGTCTCTAGAAGAAGATGTAAACTATCAATCTCATTATAAATTGGTACTACCACCGAAACATCGGGCATAGGTAAAGATACTTTGTCATCTTCTCCCAATATCCCGTTGTAAATTAATCCACTCCTCATGATGTTCGCTTACCTATACTTCCCTAGTTGATAATGCTTCCGGGATGTAACTTTGTACTACCCTACCAGCACCGCGTAACTGCTTATAATATGACTGACTAACCTTATCTCCCTGTTCCGAGAGAAAGTCAATACCAATTCCATTCCGTCCGATTTGTTTACCAGAACTATGAATATAAGAATTATCTCCCAAATAAAGTCCTACATGAGTCGCTTTTTGGGAAGTTCCGAAAAATATTAAATCTCCTGGCTGGAGTTGAGATATATCTATAGATTGTAAAAAAGCTTCCTGTTGATAAGCATCTCTAGGTAAACGAATCCCAACCGCAGCAAATGCAGCTTGCATCAGTCCCGAACAGTCATAATTAGGAGCAACCGTACCACCCCAAAGATAATAGTTGGGGACTTCCATTGCTTTACGAGTAAAAGCGATCGCGTCTGGTATGAGTTCTTGAATTTCGGCTGCTGTTAACTGTTGAGCTTGATATTCTGAGTTACTTGCACGAAGTAAAATTAAATCGGAAATTAATATCCATCCTGGATAATCATCTTCACACAAACATACCTCCAAAGCAGTTTCAGTCAAAGTTTCCTTCATTACCCGTAAATGTCTGCCCATAACAGCTTGAGTTGCCAAACTGGTACATTCAGGGGAATCATATAAATTTAGGTCAGCAAGACATTCATATTCAGTATTTGCTTGCAATTGTTCAGAAGACACCATATATATCGTTAAATGCTCGTAATTGAAATCAAAAAATTAAATTAAAACTGAGTATGGTTTTTTTCAATCAGGACGGAAAGTTAGAAGAACTCGGCGGTCAAGTTTTAGAAGCCACCAAAGCGGAATTTCCAAGTTTAGCATCTAACCAAATTGCCTTTACCTGGGTTGTTTACGACCCACCAGTACCTGTAAATACTGGTGGTGCTTTGACCCCAGAAGCATTTTGGAATCATCCAGTACGGGGATTTAGTTATCGCGGTTCCGAACGAATTTATCCAGCTAGCGTAGTTAAACTTTTTTACTTGGTAGCGGTACATGAATGGTTAGAAAAAGGAATGATGCCTTCTAGCGCAGAATTAGAAAGAGCGCTCAAAGATATGATAGTTGAATCCAGTAACGATGGAACTAGCTTAGTAGTTGATATGTTAACTGGTACAACTAGCGGACCGGAACTACCTCCCCAACCCTTTGAAACCTGGAAACAGCAGCGTAATATTGTCAACCGTTACTTTCAATCCCTTGGATGGTCTGAACTCGAACAAATCAATGTTTGTCAGAAAACCTGGGGTGATGGTCCTTATGGACGGGAACGGGCATTTTACGGACAGTTACTAGAAAATCGTAATATGTTAACAACCGATGCCATAGCGCGTTTGATACATAGCATCATTGGTGGAGTTGCAGTTTCTAGCGCGCGATCGCAAGCAATGATGGATTTGATGAAACGCAGTCTCAAGCCGGATGAGTTACCCAAAAATGTAGAAGAAGACCAAGTTACTGGTTTTTTAGGTGGTAGTCTTCCTCAAGAAACACAAATTTGGTCTAAAGCTGGTTGGACTTCTCAAACCCGTCACGATGCGGCTTATATCGAAATTCCTAATAAACAACCATATTTATGTATTGTATTTACTGAAGGAAAAGAAAACGCCAGCAATCCCCAGATTTTACCTTTTATATCCCAGCATATTGCCCAGGCAATTCATAGTTTAGATTGAGTAGATAATAATTGATCGTAGCCCCAAGCTTATAGCCTGTGGGCTTTTTGCAGAATTGGGATGTTCCCATTAGTTATTTCCTATAAAACTTTTTATATACTTCTGGAAACAATCCATATTGTTGATCTCTTAGGGTGTTTTTGTAAGTTTCGACATCACAATTCTTTTCAGCTTCTTGGAAGATTTTATCTATATATGTATCCTTTATTCCAGAGGATTGGTGATTTGATTTATATAATTTTAGTAAGTCTTCTAGACTATCAAAATTTATAATTACCTCACTATCTATTTTGGTATAGCTCACTTCTTTCAACTGTTTATTCAAAAATGCTATTTTGTTTTCTATATTTTTAATATCCATATCATTTTCTGGTGGATGATAGGTAATAGCTCCTCGATATGCAGTTGCAATAGTAGATATCTTAATTATTTTCTCACGACATTTTTCTGCAATAGTTTTCTGTGCTTCTAAGAAAGACTTCTCCAAAACAATATCTAAATCTTGGTTAAATTCTGGATAACCTATATAATTTAAAGGCTTAAAAGCTGCTTGAAAAACAATTTTATTTTGAGTTTTAGAATTGGTTAGTTGTGAATTTTGAGACGTTTCATGTGTACTTTCACAGCCTTTATCTATTATTTGGTCAATTGTTCTCAGCAAATAGATATTGAATATATTATTAAGTTGTGTATTATGTTCAATTTCCTTTAAAAAATAGTTATATATCTTTTTACATAAACCATCTTGATTATTTTTTAGGGCAGTTTTGAAACTATTCACCTCACAATCTTTTTGTACTTCTTGAAATATTTGATCTTGATATTTTTTAGCTTCTTCTGAAGACTGATGATTAGAATTATATAACTCTAGTAAATATTCAAGTTTGTCAAGACTGAGAGTTATGTCACTACTTATTTTTTTATTAATTTGTTTTAACTGTTTTTTTAATATTTTTATTTTATTCTCTAAATTTAGAATATCTCTGTCATTTTCTGGTGGATGGTAAGTTATGCTCCCACGATAATGAGTAGAAGTAGAATTTTTTACCAGTTCTTCTCGACATTTTTCTGCAATATTTTTCTGTGCTTCTAAGAAAGATTTATTTAATGCTAAATTTAAATATTGAGGTATTTTTTGGTTATTTTTGCTTTCTGCAATCAAAGCTGTCCAGCCTTTTTGCCAACCTTCATAAATAATACCCTCGACTAAATTGTGCCAAATAACTCCAAACAATAAATCTATAGAAAAAGATTGCATCTGATAAATATCCCCTGCCTAATTACCAGCGTTAAAGTTTAACTTTTATTTCTACAGGGCTTACACATGGACGACATATTTACGTCCTAATAAGCAAAGGGAAGTATAAGCTCTGTCAAGCAAACTCCATTTTAAGCGTTAGCTTTTACGCAAAGCCCTATTTCCCATTATGAGTGCGTAAGTCCTATTCTAATCATGTAATGTTAACCTCTAAAAACTGATTCAACCACACAGTATTCACTCAATTTTATGACTGACAGGACTTATGAAAGTGACACAATACCGTGCTGGTGCGTAAGCTTAGGTGATACCAGAAACCTTATTATTGCGCTTATAATCTCAAGTTAAAACAATAGCTACTGAACTATACTCTTGTGTTTGGGAAAAATACGACGCGTCACCCATATAGAAAATAGGGGTAAACAAATTATATGAGCAAGCAGGACAGATGCAGCAACTCCCATTAACTGCCAATGAACGCCAAAAACTGAAACAACGTTATTATTAATCGACTCATTAATAAAAATATTATTTAAATTTTTCCAGTTAACTCCAATCAACAACATTGAAAAGTATGTTCCTGTAAATATGAAATTCCAAACTAAGTCTAAATAGGGTTTCCCAATAGCAACTAATAATTGTGAAGCTGCATCTGCAAAAGGACGAGGAATTGCAGAAAGACAAATCAACATGAAAAGAGGAACTTCATCTGACCATTTGGCACTAAAGACAATAGGAACATATATTGGAGCTAAGCTGAATTGTAAAATAACTATAGGAATAATTATAACAGCAATAATTTTTAAACTAGAAAAGTAACGTTTTCGCAAATGTATTAAGTCAGTACGAGCTGCACAAAAATGTGGAAATATAGCTGACTTGATAGCTTTAATTAAACTTAAGCTAATTCCTAATCCCGCATTAAATGCCCAAAAATATCCTCCGGAAAACTCTTTAAAATCCGTATTTGTCATGAATAAAAATAGAACTAAATAATCTAAATTATTCATAAATGTTTTTAGCAAATCAACCCCTAGTATATGACGACCAAAATTCCAGATAGAACGCCAATACTTTGTAGTAAATCCCATTTGCGAACGCCAAGAATGATTTCTGAGATATATAAATATTTCTAAGGGAGCAACTAAAACGGGAGGTAAAGCAAATGCCCAAACACCCATGCCGAAAAAGGCAAATAATGCTGATAGTAAACCAGCTAAGGGATTCAAAATACTATCGGTAATCGCTATTACTTTAAAACGATTTTCTCTTTGAAGTAAATTTTTCTGAATAATAGTTATGGGCCAAATTAAATAAGCAATACCTGATACACATATAGGTAATATAAGTTCTGGTGTTTCCTTAAAAAAGGCAACTGGAAAGGCAACAAGACATTGAATGATAAATAAACTAGCAAAAATTAGCCAGTTCAACCAATATGCTGAGTTACAGAGCTGTTTTAACTCTTTTTCCTCAGCATGAATAATCTTAGCCCCTATTCCTATATTGGAAAAAGTTAGAGCAAACTCTCGAACCATAAGCACAATTCCGCCGAGAGTGTAGTCATATTCATTTAAATATCTTGCTAAGACTACTACTATCCCCAGACGAATGAATCTGTAGGAAAATTCTGCAATACCTAACCAACCAAGATTACGGATAAACTGGTTAGAAATTATCTTTTTAAGAAGTGCCGTCAGTTGGTTAAATAGTTTCACTATTAAATTTTATAGAGTAATTATGTTTAATAATTGATTAATGAACAGAATTCAAATATGAATAAGATAAAACAATATTATATAAAATTGTCAAGATATTAATAAT
>JBCCDM010000073.1:0-18700 GCA_039030795.1 Cyanobacteria bacterium P01_A01_bin.84 | reverse complement strand
TTTCATACATTATACGTGACCGAACTTTTTCCTTGTCTCTGGCGAGGAACACTTTCCTGGAGGCTCCGCCTCCTGTATTATCAAGAGGCAGAGCCTCTAGTTATATATTCCCAGCCAGAGACTGGGAATCAGAGAAGACATAAAAACAACATGACATAAAAACACAAAAATTACAATAAAGTCAACAGCCTAGGTCTAGCCCACCCTACAAGAATTTTATTTTTTATTTATAAATACGTTCTTAGAAAAAACTAAAATTAGTAATAAAAATAACTTTTATTACCCTCATATTTCTTGTTTAAAAAAGGTTTGGGGTAGGTTGTTAATTTTCTACTTTTTTAGAAACTAAATTTTAATGCAATATCTGTAATCTAAATTGTTCATTGTCTCTAGCAATAAATACAGGCTTTGAGGCTCTATCTTCAATCATTACTAAGAGGCAGAGAGAGCCTTTGGCTATCTAGTTCCTAGTCTGTGACTAGGAACTAGATAGCACTACACAAAAACTGTATGAATTAGAGCCTTGGGAATTCCATTTATATCAACACTCTAGGTTTGGGGGATTCTCCCCCAATTCTTAGATTTTTCTTTTGAAAATGAAACGAACTATCTCTTAAGAAAGGAAAGTTTTTGCTTCCATACTGGTATTAGTTGGATAAGATAAATCAAAGCTATCAACCATGGCACCATTCATAGACCAAAGTGCATATTGACCGGTACTCTTGTTCATCCAGAAAATATCAGCTTTATTATCTGCATCAAAATCCGCAGCACCCTTAACTTCCCAGTTTAAATCCTCAAAGGTTGTAATCATGTCATAACTGTTGACCATGGCACCATCCATAGTCCAAAGAGCATTTTTACCAGTTTCTTGATGTCGCCATAATATGTCTGCTTTATTATCACCATTAAAGTCAGCAGCAGCTTGAATTTCCCAGTTTAGATCCTCAACAGTTGTAATCATGTCATAGCTTTTTACCATGGCACCATCCATAGTCCAAATGGCAGTTTCACCAGTTTCTCTATCTTGCCATAATATATCTGCTTTATTGTCACCGTTGAAATCATCAGCAGCTTGAATTTCCCAATCTAGATCCTCAACAGTTGGAATTAAGTCGTAATCAGTAACATTTTCACCATCTGTTGTCCAAATAGCATTTTCACCATTTTCCTCGTCTCTCCAGAGGATATCACCTTTACCATCACCGTTGAAATCGGCAGTATCTTTAATTCTCCAAGCACGATCGTCTACAGAAAGTAGAGAATTTACATTACTTACATTCGCACCGTCCATCTTTAGGAGGTCATTCTTACCATCATTAGGATTCCGCTTTAAAACATCAGCTTTATTATCCCCGTTCATATCGGTTATAGCAAATTTAGTTGCTAAAGAGCCATATACCACATAACTCTTACCTTCATAATCACCTTCATTTAGATCGACATCAGCAGATTGGGAACCAATAATAAAATCATTGACTCCATCGTTATTCACATCTCCCAAACCACTGACATCCATACCTGACTCACCATCATTATCAATACCGTTGACGATGAAGCCGTTTTTACCGTTCAGCTGAGATAATAGAAGACTACCGGTAGCACCGATACCTTTACTACCATATACTACATATGCATCAGTCGAATTATTCCCGGCATATTCCCCAATAATTAGGTCGTCTATACCATCATCGTTAACATCACCAAGACCGCTTACAGACCAACCGGATTGGTTAAATTTATTTGCACCCTTGAGAATAAAACCTTTACTTCCATCAAGGTTTGTAATATTTACAATACCATTTTCACCACCAATACCAGAGCCACCAAAAACTACATAGCTCTCTCCAACATCACTTTGCTCATTTCCTTCATCACCACCAGGAATGCCGATGATAATATCATCAATACCATCATCGTTAATATCCCCAATACTACTAACCGAATAACCCAAGCGATCGCTACTATCATTACCTCTAACAACGAAGCCATTACTACCATTAATTGATGATAGACTAACTTTGCCAGTCTCTCCCCCAATATTTGAACCACCATAGACTACATAAGCCTTACCAGCATTACCTTTTTCTTCGGTTTGTAGTTCGCTAAAAGGCACACCAATAATTAGGTCATCAATACCATCATCATTAACATCACCGGCACTACTAACAGACCATCCAGCACCATGAGAACCGCTTTTATCAAAAATAATACTAATACCATTAGTACCATTTAGTTCGGAAAGATTGATATTACCATCTTCTCCACCAATATTACTACCACCGAAGACTACATAACTTGCTCCTGCCTCACCACCTTCAAAATCAGTACTGGGGGCACCAATAATAAAATCATCAATACCATCATCATTAATATCTCCAGCATAACTGACATCAATATTTCCTATTTCCCCACCTGTATCAATACCTTCAACGATAAAACCATTAGTACCATCAATACTAGAAAGATTGATGTTACCCTGAGTACCAATATTCTTGTTACCAAAGACTATATAGGTTTTACCAGAATTACTTGTATCAATGACACGAGCAGCAATATCTCTATTATTTACAATACCGGGTGCACTAATAATTAAGTCATCAATACCATCATTATTAATATCCCCTTTACCGCTAACAGAATATCCAGACCTATTATTGCTATTAGAACCGTAGAGAATGACACCTTTGGGTAATATTGTTGATAAATTAGATGGTTCAACCTTTAGGGATTCCTCTGACTCACTTTGTACAGTGGAACTTTTTTCTAGTAGTGGTCGTCTATCCATTAAATTGGCAAGATTAAAATTACCATCTTCTCCACCAATATCGGAACCACCGAATACTACGTAACTCTCTCCAGCATTACCTGTTTCATTATCATCACCATCGGCTCTTGGGGCACCAATTATTAGGTCATCAATACCATCATCATTAATGTCTCCTACATAGCTTACAGAAAAACCAGATTCATCTCCAGAATTAATACCATTGATGATAAAACCTTTTTGACCGTCAAGCTCAGATACATTTAGTGGTGAGTTCATCATATTCATGATAATTTTCCCTATTTTTTGTTTGTATTATGTTTTTCTGTCTTGTTGTACTGTTTGCTATAAATACAATCTTTGAGATTTCTATAATTTTTAGCTTGGATTATCAAACCTTGTAAAAATGATAAATTATAAAAAACTAGTTAAGTATAATCTCTATTAAGTGAAACGACCAGATTGTCAAGAATTAATTTATACAATATAATCGCGATCGCAAGTTGAAGCTCTACTAAATTCCTCTCATCCTAGAAGACTGGAGCTAAAGCAGATATAAATCATGTAACTTTATGTAACTTTTATACTACTTTCTGAAGTACGGAATGTGGGGTATAAGGTTCAAATAATTTCAATTTGATTGCTATCTAATTCTAAAATGATTTCCGAGCCATATTTGAGACCATCAATTTTAAATGCGATCGCTTCAAGTATATCTGGAGGTTGAAAATGTTCGGGTTTAGTTTCTGGATGAGGATAATAAATCAATCCGGGTTGTAATTCACCATCTTTGAGCCGAATTCTACAATCAAAAAAAGAAAAATCTTCTGGAGGTTCATTTTCCGCCCACTTAACATTTTTAAAGATATATTTAGCTTGTTTAATTAAATATGTGTGAGGAAAAATAGATATATTCAGGGTTCCAGAAAAATACGGTTCTAAATCAAGTCCTAGTTCGTAAAAACAAGGCTTTTGCATAGCAATAGTACCCCCAGGGAAACGAATATCTCCTCCTCTTCCCGATGCAACACCATAACCTTTTTTGACAATACCTGGAACTTGTACCCGATTACTCATATTTTTTTTAAATTAATTTAATTAAAAATTTGATGATATGAAAATAATAAAGCTTATAACTGGTAGGTTGGGTTACAGGACACGATAAATTCTAAATTGGAACCCGATCGTATTTGTGCTGTAACCCAACATCTCTATATTTTCCCGATTTCCCACATATTCTTTTGGGTTAGGACGCAAAATTGATTTACGGGTCTAATAGACATCTCCGGAAAAGAACGTAGAGACGTTCCATGGAACGTCTCTACAAGGGTTTTACGACGCATATATTTAATTACCGGAGATGTCTAATATTAAAAATTTTAGTGCATTTAACCCAACCTACTATTTACTAAAAATTTAATAATGTAAAACTCAAGTAACATTATTAACTTAATAAAAAATAATAAACTAGTGAAAATACTTGATATTTTTTCTCCAAAAAACCAGAACTTCTCGTAATTAAAAACACCCTTCCTGAAAAGTCGGCTACCACTACTTACACATCTTCCACGTTAACATCCAAAATAAATTATAATTACTTAACAATTGGTACCGTCGCCATTAGCATGAAAAGGGCTTAAAATGTCGCAGAAAGTAGATATCCAGCCCTTGCTGGCTATTGAGGCAACGCCGATTGCCTTTGAGTATCGCTTAAGGTAGTCACCAACAGAATAAGCACGTAGTTATATAGTAAATATGAAAGACCTCACTCGTTATCGCAATATCGGCATCTTCGCTCACGTGGATGCAGGAAAGACGACTACAACTGAAAGAATCCTGAAGCTCACTGGTAAAATCCACAAAATTGGTGAGGTACATGAAGGTGCGGCGACAACTGACTTCATGGAACAGGAGCAAGAGCGAGGTATCACCATTCAATCTGCCGCGACAAGTTGCTTCTGGAACGACCACCAATTCAATATAATTGATACACCAGGTCACGTAGACTTTACCATTGAGGTTTATCGTTCTCTGAAGGTTCTCGATGGTGGAGTTGGTGTATTCTGTGGTTCTGGTGGTGTTGAGCCCCAGTCTGAGACCAATTGGCGCTATGCGAACGACTCTGAAGTTGCACGTATTATTTATGTCAACAAGTTAGACCGTATGGGTGCTGACTTTTACCGAGTTGTGAAGCAGGTAGAAGATGTACTTGCAGCCAAGCCCTTGGTAATGGTATTACCTATTGGTACTGAAGGTGATTTCGTTGGCGTTGTCGATTTGCTGACTCGTGAAGCATGGGTATGGGATGAATCTGGCGATCCACTAAATTATGAAATCAAAGAAGTTCCTGCGGACATGAAGGACGATGTCGAAACCTATCGCGAACAGTTGATTGAAACTGCGGTAGAGCAGGACGATGAATTGATGGAAAAATATCTTGAAGGTGAGGAACTCAGTATAGATGAGATTAAGAAGTGTATTCGCAAGGGTACCATTAATCTTTCCTTCTTCCCCACCTACTGCGGTTCTTCCTTTAAAAATAAGGGCGTGCAGTTGGTATTAAATGCAGTTATTGACTACTTACCCAACCCAACTGAAGTTAAGCCACAGCCAGAAGTAGACCTTGAAGGTAATGAAACTGGTGAAGTTGCCATTGTAGACCCAGAGAAGCCAATGCGGGCGCTGGCGTTTAAAATTATGGATGACCGTTTTGGCGCTCTTACTTTTACTCGTTTGTATTCTGGTACAATCCAAAAGGGTGATACCGTATTAAATACTGCCACAGGTAAAACTGAGCGTATTGGTCGCCTAGTAGAAATGCACGCCGATTCCCGTGAGGAAATCAGTTCCGCTCAGGCTGGTGATATTGTCGCAATTGTGGGTATGAAGAACGTCCAAACCGGACATACCCTCTGCGACCCCAAAAAGCCTGCCACCTTAGAACCAATGGTCTTCCCAGACCCCGTAATCTCGGTTTCAGTTACACCCAAGAAGAAGGGTACTGCTGAGAAAATGGGTATGGCACTAAGTAAAATGGTTCAGGAAGATCCATCCTTCCAAGTTGAAACCGACCAAGAGAGCGGGGAAACTATTATTAAAGGTATGGGAGAATTACACTTAGATATCAAAGTTGATATTCTCAAGCGTACCCACGGTGTAGAAGTAGAAGTTGGTAAACCACAAGTAGCCTACCGCGAATCTATCACCAAGCGCCTTGAAGATACCTACATCCACAAGAAACAGTCCGGTGGTTCCGGTCAATTCGGTAAGATTGAATATATAATTGAACCGGGCGAACCTGGTAGTGGTTTCGAGTTTCAGTCCAAAGTTACTGGTGGTAACGTACCTAGAGAATTTTGGCCCGCAGTACAAAAAGGTTTTGAAACCAGTATTGATAAAGGCGTTTTAGCTGGTTTCCCCTTGGTGGATGTGAAATTTACCTTAACAGATGGTGCTTATCACCCGGTTGACTCTTCAGCGATCGCGTTTGAAATTGCAGCAAAAGCTGGTTATCGTCAATCTATCCCCAAAGCTTCACCCCAGCTACTTGAACCAATCATGAAAGTTGACGTATTCACCCCAGAAAATCACATGGGTGATGTAATTGGTGATTTAAACCGTCGTCGCGGTATGATTAAGTCTCAAGATGCGGCTGCAACTGGTGTCCGGATTAAAGCTGAGGCTCCATTAAGCGAAATGTTTGGTTACATTGGTGACTTACGTACCATGACCTCCGGTCGCGGTCAATTCTCTATGGAATTTTCTCATTATGCTCCTTGTCCTTCTAATGTAGCTGAAGAGGTGATTAAGGAAGCGAAGGAGCGCGAAGCTGCTCTTGCGAAGTAATTTTGATGTGTAATTTTTTTCCGTAATTATAAAGGTTGGGTGATTAACCCAACCTTTTTTATTGATTTTTTCGTACAATAGAACTCATTGACGGTGAAATATCGATTCATATTACGGTGTTTTTTGCTTGATGATGGTGCAAGCAGTAGGGTGTTTGAAAACAAGAATGATTTTTTGGGGCTGTAATCTTTACTCTGCATAGTTTAGAGCCATTTCAAGTTAACATGAGATTTGCACCATCTTTGAAATCCCTTCTATGACTAGATTTCAGCTTTTTTTGCTTTTTACCTCTTGACATTCTGGTCTCTGAAACAGTACTTTGTTTACAGGTTTGCACTTTTGTACCTTGAAAACTAAATATAGTAAGCTTTCTGTGGCGAGCAGTTGAAACTTAAACTAATCCCTAATAGGGATTGAAACTCCTATAATCATTTTGATATTGGTCTCTTCACGTTGAAACTTAAACTAATCCCTAATAGGGATTGAAACAATCGCTTTGTAATCCAACTGTCTTTAGAAGAGGAAGTTGAAACTTAAACTAATCCCTAATAGGGATTGAAACATGCTTGCCACTGGTATAGTAGAGGTTTTGAAAAAATGTTGAAACTTAAACTAATCCCTAATAGGGATTGAAACCCTTGGGGTCTGCCTCGCTTGCCAAATATTTTTAAAGTTGAAACTTAAACTAATCCCTAATAGGGATTGAAACTACAACCGCTTAGGGCAGGTGCAGCAAGACCCGGGGTTGAAACTTAAACTAATCCCTAATAGGGATTGAAACCCTTATATATCAATAGATTAAAGTAGTTTTGTGCTGGTTGAAACTTAAACTAATCCCTAATAGGGATTGAAACCGGCTTGAGGGTTGATAAAAACGTCGTCAATATTGTTGAAACTTAAACTAATCCCTAATAGGGATTGAAACAAATACATCCTCGACCGATCCACCTTTAGTTACTATGTCAGGTTGAAACTTAAACTAATCCCTAATAGGGATTGAAACAAATCCCTTCCGGTGATGGGAAAATCCTGGATCGTTGAAACTTAAACTAATCCCTAATAGGGATTGAAACTTTATATTGCTTTCTATATTGTTATCACTATTATTATCGTTGAAACTTAAACTAATCCCTAATAGGGATTGAAACTTTTGAAGGAAGAGGCGCAACAGAGATAACAATTCTGAGTTGAAACTTAAACTAATCCCTAATAGGGATTGAAACTGCTCTAACGTGACCCTCACCGTAACTGCGATATTGTTGAAACTTAAACTAATCCCTAATAGGGATTGAAACTCCTGGGAGAGGATTTGGCACTCTAACTCGCTAGGGGTTGAAACTTAAACTAATCCCTAATAGGGATTGAAACTATCAGAACCACCTGGGTAAAACTAACAATTAAAGGTTGAAACTTAAACTAATCCCTAATAGGGATTGAAACTATAAGGATGGTGAGTTTGAAAGATTGCCGCACTCAAGTTGAAACTTAAACTAATCCCTAATAGGGATTGAAACTTATCTTTGGTTTTGGAGGCTCATTATTTACTATGTTGAAACTTAAACTAATCCCTAATAGGGATTGAAACCTTAAATATCCAAACTCAGAAGGATGAGAATAAGTTGAAACTTAAACTAATCCCTAATAGGGATTGAAACTTAAAATTTAGTACTGTATCAAAAGAGATTGGTCTAGAGTGTTGAAACTTAAACTAATCCCTAATAGGGATTGAAACTATTCAATAAGTTATTTTCCACTTTAATTTTAAAAAATGAGTTGAAACTTAAACTAATCTCTATTAGGGATGAAAACTTCTAACTTAAATGCGATCGCAAACTATAATTTTTCCGGTTGAAATTTACCCGAATCTCTGGAAAAGAATGTAGAGAAGCTCTTCTCAACCATCTCTACATGATTCTAAGAAGTTATTTATTCAATTTTCAGAGGTATTTCTTAGAGTTGGGTAATCAGTATATCCTTCTTCACCTGGTGCATAAAAGGTTTTGGGGTCGGGTTCATTCAACTGAGCATCAATTTTGAAGCGTTCTGGTAAGTCGGGGTTAGATATAAAGGGTTTACCAAAGGAAACTAATTCCGCTTCATTGTTTGATAAAACTGTATTTCCTTTTGATTTATCATAACCACCATTAGTAATAATTTTACCGTTATATAGGGAACTGAAAGTACTAAGAACTGGGTTTATGACTTCACGAGTTTTCAGGTCTGTCTCGTTTGGTTCCATAAGGTGAATGTAAGCTAAATTAAATTTGTTCAAAGACTGAATTACATAGCTGAAGGTTGCTTTTGGGTCGGAATCATACATTCCATAAAAGGTATTGCTGGGAGAAAGTTTGATACCCACGCGATCGCGTAGCGACTCCGAAAGAGTATCGCGTCCCCAAATACTTGTTACTGCTTCTACTACCTCGAATAGAAAGCGGGAACGATTTTCAATGGAACCACCATATTCGTCGGTACGTTGATTGGAACCATCTTGCAAAAACTGATCGATCAAATAACCGAATGCACCATGGAGTTCAATTCCATCGAAATCAGCAGCTTTTGCGTTTATAGCACCTTGTCGAAATTGTTCTACAATTTCTGGAATTTCACTTAGCTCTAAAGCTCTTGGTGTTTCTAAACTAACTTTACCATCAGGTGTGTGGAGCGTACCTTGGGCTGCGATCGCGCTTGGTGCAACTGGTTTTTGACCGGATAGTAATGAAGGATGGGAAACTCTTCCACTATGCCATAACTGGAGAAAAATTCGTCCTCCGTTATCATGAACTTGTTTGGTAATTTCCTTCCAACCAGTGATTTGAGCATCGGAAAAAATCCCCGGACAGTTTATATAACCTTTACTGAGAGGGGATACCATTGTACATTCGGTAATTATTAACCCTGCGGAAGCCCTTTGAGTATAGTAGGTCGCCATGATAGGCTGGGGGATGCTGTCAATGGCTCTGAGTCGGGTCATTGGAGCCATCACAATCCGATTGGGAAGTTGTATATTACCAATATCGATTGGTGTAAATAAATCAGTCATTTTAAATTAAGTATTTAGATAGATATTTGGAGAACTATTTCGGAGAACTATCTTGAAGAACTTCCAGAACATATAATGCAGCTTTAGCTGTATCCATACAAGTAGACACCAAAAAGTTGGTAACGCACCAAATGGTAAGTAGATTTCCAGAACCAGAAAAATTCACTCTCAATTGTCCGACTCAACAAACCCTTGATATCATCGCTTCTAAGTGGAGTGTAATTGTTTTATATTGTTTGGCTTATAAATCAAGACGATATAGCGAAATTCAACGCAGTATTGAGGGAATTTCTCAAAAAGTCCTCACCCAGACTTTACGTAATTTAGAAAGAAACGGATTGATCCAACGGGAAGTTTATCCACAGATCCCCCCACAAGTTGAATACTCCCTCACACCCCTGGGGGAAACATTGATTTCTCCTTTATTGGAGATTGCACAATGGTCTAAAGAAAACTTTCCAGAGATTTTGTCAGCACGCGATCGCTATGACCAAAACAGTTAAAAATTATCGCTTCTTTAATTTTGTATTTTGCATTTTGCATTTTGAATTTGAGCAAAACGACTGAGGGGGGTTAATTCTGGGTACCCTAAAAAGTAAAATAGTATACTCAAATTTGATTAAGTAAAGATGAATTTAGAAAGTGCGATCGCACGGATTTTCGGTGGTGCATCCAAGAAGTCAAATGCTCATAAACTAGATGATGCAATAACTCAGATTTTTCAAAAGGTGATGGGGGAGGAAAAAAATGATTCCTCTACTAATAATGATGCAGATGGGATATTTGAGAGACTTACACAGATTGCAGGTTCTCAGGAAAAGGAAATCTTTCGAGAATTGGTGGAAGTAGATAAACAAACTCGGAAAAAGAACGATCCCACCCTGTTGATGTCCGCTGTGATGGCAGGGAAAACGGAAGTTGTGCGGGAGTTAGTTGCTGCTGGTGCTGATGTGAATGTGAAAGTCGAGCAGTTTTTCACCTTTGATGCGATGCATTTCGCAGTGAAAAATGAAAATATTCAGATAGTAAAAATACTGATTGATGCCGGAGCGGATGTAAATAGTGATGCTCCTCTTTCCTCCCCCATAGTAGAAGCTATTGGCAAGGGAAATACTGAATTAATCAAAATTTTATTAGATGCAGGTGCAAGAACTGTATTTGAAACTGGATTTAACACTCTTGCTTATGTAGCAGGTAAAGTAAATAATCCGGAAATAATTAGATTATTGCTACAATCTGGTTGTAATATCAATTCGACAGATAATATGGGTGAGACAGCATTAGTAAATGCTTGTTTGCACGGAAATGATGCTGTAGTGAATGTACTTTTAGATGCGGGTGCTGATGTAAATCAACCTCGTAAAGATGGACTGACACCGCTTCTTGCTGCTCTCTCGATACCACAAATGAGGGAAGCGCTTTCTGGATTAGAAGTTGGAGAAGGAAACGCAAATGTACGTCAATCCATGATTTCAATAATTGAAGTATTAGCTGATAAGGGTTCCAATTTAAATATTCGTACTAGCTTGGGTGGAACTGCATTAATGTCAGCAGCAGAATCTGGATATTTGGATATTGTACAGGTACTAATCAGCAAAGGTGCAGATGTGAATGCTGTTGAGGATTTATCCCAACCCCATCACATCCATCCTTTATTACAAGGTATGGAAGAAAGTTTAGCAGAACGTTGCCAACATAAAACAGCTTTAATTATCGCAACAGAAAAAGGTCATACAAACATAGTTGATGCTCTTTTAAAAGCAGGGGCAGACTTTACCATTGCAGACAAAAATAATCGTACAGCTTTAAATATTGCCATTCAAGAAGGATACACCAAAATTATACAGCTATTAGAAAATACAGGGGCAGAAGCCCCAAAAGAGTCAACTCAATTTTCCGAAGCTGCTTTACTTGGTGCAGCAAAACAGGGAAATCTGGAAACTTTAAATTCAGCATTAGCATTTGGAATTTCTCCGAATACCAGCGAGTTAGGAAAAGGTCGCAATCCCCGTTATAAAACAGCTTTGATGTTCGCAGTTGAACGCGGACACCTAGAGGTTGCGAAAGTTTTAATTAAAGCTGGTGCAGATGTGAATTTATCCGATCATCCCGGTAAGAAACTAGGTAAAACACCATTGATGTATGCAGCAATATCTGGTCATGAGTCAATTCTGCGGTTTCTTTTAGAATCTGGTGCAGTAGTTGATAGTCAAGACAAACGGGGACAAACTGCACTCTGGTACGCAGTTTCTGAAGAAAAAGCAAATTCTGTGAGAATATTATTAGAATTTGGTGCCGACCCCCATAAAAAAAGTTGGGATGACACACCCTTTGAAAATGCAACTTATGCAGGACAGGAGATAGTAGATTTAATTATTAACTCAGATAAGAATAGAAATAGCGCAGCTAGTAAAGCAGCAAGAGCAGAAATGTTAGGAAGTGCAGCTTTTGGTGATAACGTTCAACTTGTGAGGGATTTCCTTCAGCAAGGAATTGATGTCAACGGGACAGAAAAACCAGGTGAGTGGTCAGCATTAATGTACGCAGCAGCAAAAGGACATATAGACATCGTACAAATTCTTTTAGCAGCAGGTGCAGACGTAAACTATGCAGCAAATTCCGGACAAACAGCACTTTCAGAATCAGTTTACTGGGGACATTTAGAAATCGTCAATTTACTAATTAGTGCAGGTGCAGATATCAATACCTGTGAGATGGAAGATAACACAACCCCATTAATGAAAGCATTATCTTTTGGAAACAGAACAGAAATTATCAAAGTACTATTAAAAGCAGGAGCAGACCCAAATATCAGGAACGATGCAGATATGACAGCATTAGGAATAGCAAAGGAAAGTGAGAACACAGAAATAGTAGAAATATTACGTCAAGCAGGAGGTGTAGAATAAGGAAAATTAGCTAAAAACTAAATGTAGGGTGGGTTAAACACATCAACATCCATGGTTATCAAGAAAAATTTATGAAATGTGTCCTAACCCACCAATCCGAGTCTAATTAAACATGATTCGGATGCAAAAATATTTGAAATTACGGTTTTTAAAAACTAAATGTAGGGTGGGTTAGACACATCAACATCCATGGTTATCAAGAAAAATTTATGAAATGTGTCCTAACCCACCAATCCGAGTCTAATTAAACCTGAGTTCGATGTAAAAATATTTGAAATCACGGTTTTTAAAAACTAAATGTAGGGTGGGTTAAACACATCAACATCTATGTTTATCAAGAAAAATTTATGAAATGTGTCCTAACCCACCAATCCGAGTCTATTTTAAAAAACTAAATGTAGGGTGGGTTAGACACATCAACATCCATGGTTATCAAGAACAATTATCAAATGTGTCCTAACCCACCAATCCGAGTATATAATGATTCAAAACAATGATTCAAAACCTTCGCATCAAATCTACCCTTCCTAACCAAGAATCTGAAACTTTCATACTCCAACCAGGAATATAAATCCCTTCCTCAATAAAAATATCGTTAATAAAACCATTCACAACATCAGACTCATCATCATCAAAATTATCTAACTCTGGTTCTTCCCGTATTTCTGATTCAAAAGTCATTTCTTCCCCCGGACACCACTCCATAGACTCAATCTTTTTACCATCTGCAAAAAGTGTATAACCTACAGCAGCAGAAGTATCTTCCTCACTTAATTCCATCACCTTAGTTTGCATCTTCGAGGAAATTTCCCCACACATCTTTGATAAATTTTTCCAATCTCCTCTATTCCAATAAACAACCGTCCAATTATTATTCTGGGGTTGAATTATCGGCATCCAATACTGGTCATTTTCTGAAATAATATTCCAAATTAGCTCATTACTTTGAATATCTTTCCTAAACTCTGCATCAGCTTGATATTTGTTCAAAACTTGATTAACTTCATCAATATTCCCTTTCACAGCAAAAATTGCATATTCAGGATGACCCTCATACACGCATTTCTGGAAATCTAACATCCCCAAGGGTTTTGATGGTAAAGTCAACATATCCACTCGCTCAATATCAGGATGAGATAAGTCAAAATCTAAAGCAGGGATATAAACGCTTTGTTTTGATAAAAGCTCTTGAATAGAAGCATCTAACTTTTCTCCAGCATCTTTTTTGGGAAACTTCTGATTTTTACGTAAAGATGAACGAAAGTATATTTCATTATCACTCATTCTTTCTGCACCTTCTCTCTCTTCCCCATTTTCATAAACCAACCATTCAACCGACCCATTAGTATCTATCTCCCAAATATTAATTACTCCTGTATTAAATTTTGTAGAAATATAGCCACAATCACTCTTAACGTTTAAATATCTATCAATACTCCAGTAAACCGTAACCCAAGGATTATTCTTAAATTTAATTATCCCTGCTCCCGGTAAATCTGATAACCTACCATTACGATTAACATTCTGCTCCCATTTTTCAACTTGAAAGCGTCTCTGAAGTTCTTCTAGCAACTTTTCTACAGGTACTTGTGCAGTAAAAATACTGTAAGTTCTACCTTCTTGACGAATTTGACTGCAAAACTTGGAACAACCTGTTTTGTCTAGACTCATAAATTATCTTCCCCCTTAAATCAACCAATACTTAGTTATCAATATTGAAAAAATCAACTTTATCTAAGTATTCCCAATTAGGTTAAGGAAAATTACTTATGACTAATTTATGACTAATGTGAATGATTTTATTGCTCGTAACAGGGCTCGATTTTTTTGGATGTGGAAAAATCTTTTTTGGGTTATAAATGTAATTTATCTTCTCTTTAATGCTAAAATTTTGAATTGTTTCGGTCACGAACCTCAAGGAATGGCAACTATTTATCGGTAATTCAATCATTAGTAAACTCAATCAGGAAAAGCTAAACCCGTTCTGGGGTCGCGGATATATAAACCTAAAGTCAGACTCCGCAAAACTTCATCCCACACCGGTATCAATCCTTCTGCTTGGTCTACCCAATAATCAAAGGTAATTAAACACTGAATATTTGAACCTATAGCAATACAAGTTCGGGAAAATGCTTCCCGTGGTTCATCCTGAGTGTCAATAAACTTGATTTCACACCAGACTATTTTGGCTGTTTGACGCTTGACGGTAAATACTTCGCTTCTTTCGATGACATCCCGACTATCATCTTCCATGATTTTTTTTAAAGTATGTTTGAGGGGGAAAAAACTCCAGTCATCTCTTGGTGGCAAATGATTATAAGATACTTCTAAAGCACAATCATCTTTTGGTGGTTTTTTGTCACGAAACTTAAAAGAATTTTCTTGGGGTTCAAAAAACCAATTGTGAGGAACATTGAAGCGAACTGCTCCTCTACCTGCAACAAAAATTTTACAACCTTCAAGACCTTCCCAGCGATGATCGGGTTTGAGGTCTAGAGTTTCTTTAATCCACTTTAGATTATTTTTTTTACGCTTCTTTGCCATAACCTCTATACCACAGCTAGCATTAGTATTTTTGCAAATCTGCTCTTTTATCCACTTGCTTAATTCATACTATCAGTTGTTCACTGTTCAATTCAGCAATCGTTGAATTAAGTGCTTTCTCCATTTTAAAACGCTCAAATATAATCCCTTTAAAATTAGCCATTTCTACCTCAGTTACCTCAAATCCCACTTTCAGGAAAAAATGCTTGGAAATACGACTAGCTTCAGTACGCAAAACATTAACATGATGCGCGATCGCATATGATTCTAGATTTTGATAAATTTTAGTTGCATAACCCATCCGGTTATATTTACTAGCGGTATAAAGTAGTGCAATATGGTCTTGGGGATAAAGTTGTCCAAAGGCTACAGGCTGAGAATGTTCGATAGCGACAATAGTCAATCCTTCCATAAGTCGGTTTTGAAACTCCTCTCGACTATCGGGGTAAGATGACCAGGTTGAGATTTGTTCTGGTGTATATACTTGGGAACCTGTATTTATTGCAGCATCTCTGTAGATGAAAGCTAATTCTTGAGTATCTGAAATTTGATATTGACGTAACTGCATATTTAAAAAAGTAAACTAATATTTTATTAGTCAAAAGCCAAAAGCTCCAATCTTTATAATCGACATCTATAACTTCAATTTTTATGCAAAAATCCCGTAATATTATGTCCGGTTAAACAGTTGTCATATCTGTGGGGACTAAGTAATGAGTAATAGACATCTCCGACAATTAAATATGCGCATATTAAAACCCTTGTAGAGACGTTCCATGGAACGTCTCTACGTTCTTTTCCGGAGATGTCTAATGAGTAAGGAGTAAGGAGTAATGAGTAATAAATAGCACTACCATCTTTTCAATAGCGTTATATTGTAACTAATTAAGCGGACTTGATATAACTTATCGAAACTTATATAAATAATAAATTAACTTTGAATTTGACCGTAAATCTAAGAGAATAAGAGGAAAAGAAGAATATATTACCCAGGAAACACTCAATGACCTTAAAACGTCGGCATTTCTTGACTTTACTTGGAGCTAGTGCAAGTTTATTTCTCTTAGATGGTTGTACTTCAACTCCAGAAGATACTTCCTCCAATCCAACAACAACTCCAGTAACCCCGACAAACCCACCAGTACCCCCAGAGAATCCAGGTGCTACAGGTACTATAAAATTACCACCTTTACCCTACGATTATAATGCCCTCGAACCTCACATAGATGCTGCCACCATGAAGTTTCATCACGATAAACATCATGCTGGTTATGTAAGAAACTTAAATAAAGCTTTAGAGAAACATCCAGAACTCAAACAAAAAACTGTAGAACAATTACTAGTAGATTTCAATAGTATACCAGCAGATATCCAGGTAGCAGTACGTAATAATGGTGGTGGTCATGTTAACCATTCCATGTTTTGGAAAATTATGAAACCCAATGGTGGAGGGGAACCTAACGGCGCGATCGCATCTGCAATTAAGGATAATTTTGGTAGTTTTGCAGAGTTGAAAAAGCAGTTTAACACAGCAGGAGCAAAACGCTTCGGTAGCGGTTGGGCTTGGTTGGTACGTAACAAAAATGGCAAACTAGAGGTAATGAGTACTGCTAATCAAGATAGTCCATTTAGTGAAGGTAAATATCCCATTATGGGTAACGATGTTTGGGAACACGCATATTATCTAAATTATCAAAACCGCCGCAAGGATTATTTAGAAGCTTGGTGGAATTTAATTAATTGGGATGAGGTAAACGCACGGTTTGAAGCAGGTCAAAAGTTTGCTTAAAAGTTTGCTTACTTTACTTTTTTTTACTTTACTTTACTTTACTTAAATTTAATTTATTCAGTATGAAATTAAAATTGTAGTTCTAAAAAAACTAACGCGATCGCTATGGATAATCCAGTAGAAAAATTTTTTGTACTTCTAGGAATGGGTAATGTCGAAGAAGCTATATCATTAGTTTCTGAGAATACTGTATTTGAGGCACAAGGACCTAGTTCTGTACCAATTTATGGTAAATTTCACGGAAAAGAAGGAGTAAAAGAGTTTATAAAAATTTTAGGAGAACTTTTTGATACGGAAGCTTTTAATATTTATAAGTTTGCCGTAAAAGATGAATATACCTTTGCTCATGGCTATATGCAGCATCGAATTCGTAAGACTGATAAGGTTTTTACCTCTGAATGGGCACTTGTATGTACAACTAAAAATGGAAAGATTACTTCTTATAAAATGTTTGAAGACACAGCTGCTCTAGAAGCAGCTTACACATAAATGTGGAAAATTTAAAGTTCTCTAGGATATAGATTGGATTTAGCTTATTTATCGAATGATTAGCTCATAGTGCTAGGGTAAAATATTAGTTATAAAGTCCGCTTAATTAGTTACGATATAAGGCTACTATAAGGCTACTAAAATCCGGGTAGTGCTACTTATTACTCATTACTTATTACTCATTACTCCTTACTTAGTCCCCATAGATATGACAACTGTTTAACCGGACATAATATTATTTATTCCCAAATTAAATTCGGAAATTTAGTCTAAAAAATCCCAATCAAAAAAGTTTGGAAATTTACAGTTTTCACATCACCTGAATTTTCCTTCATTCAAAAAACTATCTCAAATCAACTTTTTATTTTATTTATAGTCAAATTAATGTTCTCTTTGAGAAACCTAATAATTGGAGTTTAGGCTAAAAAGAACTATTATATATCTCTTAACATCCAAAACCTGCTCCAAGAATAACTTTCACAACCATTACCAGGTTCGGAGTAATCCCAAGAGTGCATTTGACGGAAAGGAAGACCCATCTTTTGGACTTATAGTGGTACATTTGTAATTGTTGCCGATTAAAAACCGTGAAAATAGGTTATGCAAGGGTATCGAGTAAAAATCAAGCTGATACAGATGCTTTGAATCAACAAATAGATAGATTGAATAAAGCTGGCGCTGAAGAAATTTTATATGATGTCCAATCTGGTCGTGAAGATTCACGAAAGAACTATAAAAAACTACTCAAACTAGTTAAGGATGGCGTAATTACAGAAGTAATCACCACAAGATTAGATAGGCTTGGGCGAAACACCATTGAAATTCATCGCGCTATTGAGACTTTCAGAAAATACAAAGTTGTATATACTAACTTGGATATGCCCTTAGATGGCTCAGGTAGTGCAATGGAGTGGTTTACGATCCAGAATGTGGCGGCTCTAGCCGAGTTAGAATCACGCTCGATTTCTGATAGGGTAAAATTCGGGCTTGATTATTATCGCCAAAATCTGAAGTATTTCGGCACACCACCACTTGGATATGCTAAGGATGAAAACTCAAAGCTTATTCCCCATCCACAAAACTGGAAGATAGCTAAGGCGTTATGTGAAAAGCTGCGATCGCACTCAAAAACTGGTATCTCAAAATGGCTTAAATCCGAATATGGAATTGAAATGTACCCTACTAGCTTTAGGCGCTATATAATGAATCCTTGTTTAAGAGGACACACAGTTTATAAAATAAATGGGACTGAAGAGTGGCACTACAATACTCATGAAGCCTTACTATCTGAGAATGAGTATGAGGAATTACTT
>JBCCDM010000072.1:0-18772 GCA_039030795.1 Cyanobacteria bacterium P01_A01_bin.84 | reverse complement strand
CACTTTTTTGAATGTCATTGCGAGCGGAGCAAAGCAATCGCAAAGTTTATAACTAACATCATTCCTCCAACCTTTGGGAAGACTTCATCAACGCAATGACGGTTATTATCTCATCAAAAAATAAAAACTGGGATGCACCCCCTGATTTTTCCCTATTTTGACCAGATAGTTATTTTTAAATACCTGATTTTATCCCCTGGATACTTGATTGTATGTATAACAAAATCATTAATATCAAGTTGTGAAATAAATTGATATTAATGATTTTTTATTTAGATACAACTTGAGTAAATTTAGACGTGATTTCAAACATATAAATCTATTGATTAAGTATTGGAGAAATATTGAAATGTTCAAACGTTTTTTAGCGATCGCAGCTCTGACTACTACTTCTGCTGGAATTTTAATTCCTACTGTGTTTTCTACTCCTGATTCTACACAAGCTGTGGCTCAGGTGACTTCTGTTTCTGAACTGTCTGATGTCCAACCTGCAAGGGATGAAATACGAGGAGCGTATAAGGGGGTTATATCTTCAGATAAATTAGATGTTTTACGTAAAGACCCTAAAACTGTTTTGAGAAAAGCAGGAATTAAGGTTCAAGATGATACTAAAATTAAATTTGTCGATGGAAATGATGATAGTTCGGCTAAAAAGAGAAAGGTAGTAATCATCATTACTGATAAGTTTATTATCATTATTATTAAGTAAGCTAAAAAAATGTAGAGACTTACCAGGATTTACCCAAGTCCCCCCAATATAACGGCAGGGCTGTTTCATTCTAAAAAGGAAAAAATTAAAGGTTTTCAAAGAGCTACAAAAGTTGTTTAGGATGCTTGAAAAACCAGGACTTGGGGGATTCTCCCCCAAACCCCCGATTGGGAGGACGGCTGCGTCCCCCAAACCCCCTCCAGATAAGCAAGTAAAAACAATTTTTGACTGTTGATTTTGGTTTTTCTCCAAAGAATGAAACAGCCCTGCCAATATAACGGGGGGTTGGGGTCTAACAGTCGGAATATCTAATCTATTGTTACGATTACGTAAGTCCTGATAATGTCTCTACTCAAATCTTGCACCTATACGTATCAATAGTCAAACATAAAATATTAAGTAACAAATAATACTATTGATTCAAGATTTATTCAGTCCTCTAAAAGAGGACTTTGTTTATAAGCCTAGGACTGGGAGTTCCAGGCACTCGGTAATGTTGAGTATTATTTATTACATAATTTTCTTGGCGCAAGATATGTCTCTACAAGTTTTCGGTGGTGAAAAGTTGATTTGTTGTTAAGGTTGATTCGTTGTTAAGATGTTGCACCCTCATAGTAATTGTTGAAGCTCTTAAAAGAGGTTTAAAATCCTTATTTATTACAAATTCAGAAAGTTACAATCTTATTCTGCTCCTTCTATGGGTGCAAAACCTTGACGTTGTATATTTTCTGTAATGGTTCTTGGTTCAAGAAACTGTAATAAATAGTCTGGTCCTCCTGCTTTGGAACCAACTCCGGATAGTTTAAAGCCTCCGAATGGTTGTCTTGCTACTATGGCTCCGGTAATATTACGGTTAATGTATAAGTTACCGACTTCAAAGTCTTCTTGTGCTTGTTGGATGTGGGATGGTGTCCGGGAGTACAGTCCACCTGTCAATGCGTAGTTAGTATTATTAGCGATTTTTAAGGCTTCTTGGAAGTTTTTCACCTTAATTACTGCAACTACTGGACCAAATATTTCTTGCTGAGCTATGATTGCATCTGGTTGGATTTCTGTGAAGATGGTGGGACTAATAAAGTAACCGGTGTCGGAAACTGATGTTTCTAATGCTACTTTTCCTTCGGTTTTACCTTGCTCTATATATTCCAATATCCGCTTATAAGCTTTTTCATCGATGACGGGTCCTACTTGAGTGCTGGGTAGTTCTGCTTCACCAATATTTAGGGATTTGGCTGTTTCTACAAATCTTTCTACAAAGGTATTGTAAATGCTTTCTACGACTATTACCCGGGAACAAGCGGAACATTTCTGACCGCTATAACCGAATGCTGATTGTACTACTCCGGCGACTGCTTGGTCTAAATCGGCACTTTCATCAACGATAATGCCATTTTTCCCACCCATTTCGGCAATTACTCGTTTCATATGCTTTTGACCGGGTTTCAACTTGGCTGCTTCTGCATAAATTCGACAACCTACTTCCTGGGAACCAGTAAAAGCAATCACATGAGTATCAATATGATTAACTAGATAGGAACCAACTACCGAACCCGAACCGGGAACATATTGATAAACCCCCTTGGGAATACCTGCATCTACTAAAATTTGGGTTAACTGGGCTGCAATAATAGAAGATGGTTCGGCTGGTTTAAGGAGAGTACAGTTACCTGTAACTAAAGCTGCAACCGTCATTCCCGTGGCGATCGCAAAGGGGAAGTTCCAGGGGGAGATGACTATTGCAATTCCTCGTGGTTGATAGATATATCGGTTGTTTTCACCCGCTACATCGTAGTTATATCCGGTTTCTAAACGTTCCATTTCTGAAGCGTAATAGCGACAAAAATCGATTGCTTCGCTAACTTCCGCGTCTGCTTCTTGGAGGGGTTTACCGACTTCTAAAACGATACAAGCACAGATTTGAGGGCGACGTTGTTCCATGATATCAGCAGCTTGGCGCAATATATCCGCTCTTTTGGTTGCAGGTGTTTTTTTCCACCCTTTAAAAGCTGCTTTGGCTGCTTGCATTGCTGATTCGGCTTGTTCTATATTTATTTGTCCGACTTTACCTACTATTTCGCTAAATTTGGAGGGGTTGACGGAGTCGATATATGTTTGAGTTTCTACATATTCACCGTTAATTAATGGTAAGTAAGTTTGACCAAGCTGTTGACGAAACTCCTGCAAAGCTTGCTTTGCAGTTTCCCGTTTTGTTTCAATAGCATAATCTGTATCTGTTGCTGGGGTGAAGGGATGAGATAAAGTAATATTTGTATTGTTTGTATTATTTGTATTATCAACACTTCTATTTGTTTCTATCTTTGCAGCATCCACAACTGGAGGAGCTAATAACTCTTCTATGGGAGTATTCTCAAGATTTTGTCGTAAAAATGAACTATTTGCAGTATTTTCTAACAAACGACGAATTAAATACGCCATTCCCGATAATAACTCACCATAAGGACAATAAACTCGGACTCGATAACCCTTGTTAACTAAAGCAGAGGCTAATTTATCTCCCATCCCATATAGTACCTGCATCTCGAAACAACGACGAGGTACATTCAGTTCTTCGGCTATTGCGATCGCTCTTGCTTGGGATCTAACATTATGACTGCCGATAGCTGCATATACATATTGATGGTTTTCTAAAAGCAGTTGAGTAATGGTTTCAAAATTTGCATCCGTAGCAGCCTTATGATTATAAACCGGTTGCGACCAATGTTTCTGCTCTGCCTTAATTGTCTCCTGATCCCAATAAGCACCCTTAACTAAACGAATAGTTACAGGATGACCCCGTAATTTTGCCCAGGCAATCAAATCCTTGGCATCCTGTTCTCCATCCCGAAGATATGCTTGCACGGTTAATCCGATATCTGTACGTTCTCTAAATTCTGCCTCCATTAATAAGTTCTTCAAAATACTGTAGGTCATGTCTTTATACACGTACTGTTCCATGTCAAAGTGAACACAAGCACCTAATTCCTTTGCCTTCCGTAATAAAATACGAATGCGATCGCTCACTTTTTCGGCGCTACCTCGATCGTTCAAAGGGTCAAACTGGGAATAAAAAGCTGTTAATTTTACCGAAACCTGGACATTGGGAATCTTCTCCCCTGATGCTTCATCAACTGCATTTACGGGTTTCCAACCCTTTGCAGCATCACTTAATTGCTCCATTAACTGCAAATAGCGTTCCAAATAACCCTGTGCTTCCTTCTCCGCAATTACCGCTTCACCCAACAAATCCACGGTAAAAGCCATTTTATCCTTACGCAGTCTCTCAATAGTCTTCAATACTTGCTTAATATTCTCTCCAGCAATATATTTATGAGCTAGAGTTTCTACCGCCTTCGAGACAGTTGTAGCAGCTATCTGCCCCGCAGGTGAATCCGGAGAGGCAAAATTTAACATTCCCTTGAGAGCAGACGGTAATTCTACAGATTCATCCCCTAAATACTCCTGTAAATGTCCTGCAATTTCCGACTTACTACCCAGGGCTGGTAAAGTATCAATAAATCGAAATAATTGTACCCTCAACCCTGGGTTACTCATTGCCCAAGCCAACATTTTATCATCCCAACGCATTTGGTCCCGCAAAGAACTAAAGAAGGAACGACTTTCCTGGGTTGAAGCTAATAAACCCCGAGCAATTTCCTGGGTTTTCTCTTCGTAGACGCTTCTGTGTACTTGTAAAACCACCGATAGCAAACTCCTTGTAAAATGTTAGGCTTTCATAACCAGCCTCCATGTCTATTTTGGCTTGTGAAGAAGGCGATCGCTACTATGAAGAGAAAATATTAATTACCGAAAATTAAGTAAAGTAAACATTAACTTAGTTTTTCTTTGAAGTTCACTAAGACCTACTTAAGATACTTTATTACCTCTGAACCCAACATCCTGATTTTTTGGTACCAGGAAAGTTTAAGAGGTAACTTTCTGTCCAGGTAAGTTGGTAAAAGAACTGGTTTGGGAGAGGATTTAAAATGTTAATAAACCTACGCAGTCTGGAGAGAGCAGGTTTCAGACCAGAGCAGTATTAAATAGAAAAAACTGTTCCCCGTCCCCTGTTTCTTTTTCCCTCCGAAAAAACCGCTTTGATGGAATTATTTTTTTATTTTCAGAGAGTCAATAAAATGTTAATAAGTATACATTCTGACTACGATTATTTACTATAATTATCTAATTTTGTCTTCATCTAATTATTATTTTGATTGCAGGATTGCGATTTTGATGCAGATACCTACCGAATCATATCTCTTGTCAAAGAGATCGTGATAAGGATACAAAATATATAGAATCAACTGTATTTCCGTGGGTTAAAATATTATTCCTTTCATTTTTAGTTTTTTATGTAAGCAATTTTTTGAATATAAAAACAATTAATAATTTTTCCTATCTTACATATGAACCAATCAAATAAAATCAATACTCAACTCCAAGAAACTTTGAATTGTGAAAGTTTCAGCCTTTCGGAGTCTTTTATTGAAGCAGTAGAAATAGTCAAACAATTTGTTCGAGAGGAAATTACAAAAGAAGTAGAACACAAACAACTTTATTACCATAACCATGTTCATGCAGGAACTGTAGCGAAAAGGTCTGAAATAATTTTTCAAGAAATTTTACCTTTTTGGGAATTAATCTTTTTAGATACTAATGCTCCCGACCCTACACGAATCAATTATTTGATTAACATATGCGCGATCGCTCATGATATGGTTCAGGATTTCTTACCGGTAACAACTCCTCAAAGTTCGAGAAGGAGAGAAACGGGTATTAGTGAGAAGAAAACAGCACAGAAACTGATAACTTATATCAGAAATTTGAACGCAAAATACCCGGAAAATTCCCGTCCCTTTCTAGAGACAGATATTGAGATGATCTCGGAAGCGATTAATGCGACTATTTGTGTTTACGAACCCCAAGACGAATCTATTTACCAACCAGACCTTTACGACCGAGAACAACCCATATCTATTGCTGCTCGAATTATTGCTTTAGCAGACTTGGGAGGATTAGGGATAGAAGGTATCGAGGCTTTTTTTGATGAGGGTATCCTCATATTTTTGGAAGAAAACCCCGATTTAATTCCAGTCATCAAAAAGTATTTTCAAGATAAAAGAAACTATCCAGAGATTGATTTACAGACACCAGAATATGAAAATCTCAGACAACGCTTATTTAGGCGATCGCAATTTCAGTTAAACTTTGCCAAAGGTAGGAAAAATAGGCTAGAACGAGAATTAGCAGGACTTCCAGAACGGGTAATTCAGGTGTTAAAAAATCGTATGTTTGTCTACTTGACCGATGAAACTATACAAGAAATTGCAAATAAAACACCAAAAAATCCTCAAACCAACTTAGAAGATTTAGTTAAGTTTTTTCATTTAGAAAAGTATATTCAATGACAGGCTTTACTTTACTTGCTCTTAACTTATAGATTTAACTAATCCTCTTTAATTTTCCTTGTCCTTGAGCTAACAACTGTTGACCAAAAAATAAAATGGATACAAACTCCCGGATACCCCTAGAAGTAAACTATATCGATGGGTTAATCAGGAAAACATTTTGAATTTTGAATTTTAAATTTTGAATTACTCCGTTCCCCGTAAGGGTTCTCGCAGAGTAGGAGACTGATGGATGGGAATTTCAATCACAAATTCTGTACCTTTACTGGGAGTAGAGTTACAGAATAACTTGCCTTTATGCTGATTGACAATAATTTGATAACTGATATACAAACCGTTACCAGTCCCCTTACCAATTTCTTTGGTAGTAAAAAATGGGTCAAAAATTTTTTCTTGAACTTCTCTAATTATTCCTTTACCGTTATCAGATATTTTAATCAGAATGTTCTGCTCATCTTTGATCTGAGTACGGATTTTAATAGTGGGTTGAAATATTTGTTGGTTGAGATGATTTAATTTATTTTTTGTATAATCTATGATTTTTTCTTCTAAAACATCTATAGCATTACTGACTATATTCATAAACACTTGATTTAATTGGCTAGAATAACATTCCACTAAGGGAATATCTCCATATTCTTTGATTAAAAATATTTCTATATTTTCTAACTGCATTTGTAGACGATTGTGTAAAATCATCAAAGTACTATCCATACCTTCATGAATATCTACCTGCTTAAAATCAGATTCATCTAAGCGAGAAAAGTTACGTAAAGACAAAACAATATTTTTGATCCGCTCAGAACCAGTTTTCATAGATGTAAGAATTTTTTTTAAATCTTCTGCGATAAAATTTAAATCGATAGCTTCAATAAATTCTTCTATCTCGGGCTGTTTTTGGGGATAATGTTTTTCATAAATATTTAGTAATTCTAGAATATTATTTACGTATTCTTTAGTGTATACAATATTGCCATGAATAAAACTAACTGGATTATTAATTTCATGAGCAATACCAGCAATCATTTGTCCTAAACTGGACATTTTCTCGGTATGAATCAACTGAATTTGAGTATACTTGAGTTCCTCGAGAACTAACTGTAATTGAGTATTTTTTTGGGTTAATTCTTGAGTTCTTAAATTTACTCTATTTTCTAATTCCTGATTATTTTCTTCTAAAGCTGTTTGAGCAACTAATCTATCCTGGAAATATTGCTTTAAAAGGTGTAATACTAATATCCACGCAGGTATTAACATAATTAAGCTGACAGTGGAAACTAAAATAGACCATAAAAGCTGGAGGCGATAATCTTTAACTTTAATTTTGATTTGATTTTTGATTGCTTGATTTCTTCTGGTCACACCATCAGCATAATTAACTTTCTCAATCTGATATTCTTTACTGCTAAGTAGTGCTTGTGCTGCTTCTAACTTTCCATCTCTGACTAACTCAAATGACTTTAACTCCATTGCAACCAGACGTTGATTCGCAGTATCGGTTTCTATTGCATCTTGATTATTATAAACCAATGGTGCAAGAGTAATAGACTCTTTGATAACTTGATTGAGTTGGGGTTCAAATTTCTTATACCTTTCCTCCCAATAAATATTCCCTGTCACTGCATTCATTCGTGCTGACATAGTTAGGACTTCATCCAAATGAGTAATGCGATCGCTCAGGGTTGTTAAGTACAATTCATTATTGATAATACTGTTAAAATTTTCGTATGTACTTATAGCTAAATAAATCTGGGGTAAAAATAAACAAATAGTTAATGCTACCGTTATAGAAATAGTTTTAGATGGACCCTGGGAAAAAAAGTAATATATTATTCTTTTTACTTGATGAGCAAATAGATATTTATTTTGAGAAATATTTTTGGGTAGATATTTAGATATACGTCTAAATATGGTTGTCACAAATTGGTAAAACACGCCCATCAAAATCCGGAGTTAGTATAAGTTTATATCTATAAATTTCCCGAAAATTACATCCGACGAACAATCGGACAATGAATTATTTACGAAAAACACAAAACTCTACCAAGATTGTGGGGTATTCTGGAATAGCTGAAAAAATAGCACAGAAGAAAGCGATTATGAAGCTGGCAGGACGAATAAGTCAGGTAAAGCCTTCTATAACTTTAGCAATCTCTGCAAAAGCTAAAGAGATGAAGGTTCAAGGAATTGATGTTTGTAGTTTTAGTGTGGGAGAACCAGATTTTGATACTCCCAGACACATAAAAGCTGCTGCTCAAAAAGCCTTAGATGAGGGAAAGACTAAATATGGTGCAGCAGCTGGTGAACCAAAACTACGAGAAGCGATCGCCCATAAACTCAAAGCCGATAATGGTCTTGATTACCAAGCAGAGAATATCATTGTGACCAATGGCGGCAAGCATTCGTTATATAACTTAATGCAAGCCTTAGTTGAACCAGGAGACGAGGTAATTATCCCTGCTCCTTACTGGTTAAGCTACCCAGAAATGGTAATCTTAGCTGGAGGTACGCCGGTAATTGTGAATACAGATGCCTCTACAGGTTATAAAATTACCCCTGAAAAGTTGCGTCAGTCTATTACCCCCAAAACAAAGCTATTCGTACTTAATTCACCATCCAATCCCACCGGTATGGTGTATTCCCCAGAAGAAATTCGAGCTTTAGCTCAAGTAATAGTTGATGCAGACATCTGCGTAGTTTCCGACGAAATTTACGAAAAAATTCTTTACGACGGAGCGAAACATCTGAGTATTGGTTCTGTGGGAGAAGAAATATTTAAGCGTACCATCATCAGTAACGGCTTTGCTAAAGCTTACTCTATGACAGGTTGGCGTTTAGGTTACTTAGCTGCCCCAGTAGAGTTAATTAAAGCCACCAGTACCATTCAAAGCCACAGTACATCAAATGTTTGTACATTTGCCCAATATGGAGCGATCGCAGCCCTAGAGAGTTCCCAAGAAGCATTAGAAGAAATGCGTCTAGTATTTGCTAAAAGGCGAGAATTCATGTTTGAGCGCATTAATAGCATACCCGGTCTTGGTTGTGAAAAACCCGACGGCGCTTTTTACCTGTTCCCAGACATCAGTAAAACCGGCTTAAAATCCCTTGATTTTTGCAGTACCTTACTCGAAGAACAGCAAGTTGCAACTATTCCCGGTATAGCTTTTGGTATGGATGATAACATTCGCCTTTCCTACGCCACCGATATGGTAACAATAGAAAAAGGTATGAATAGATTAGAGAAGTTTGTTAAATCTCGGTTGTAAATCTTTATGGGTAATGGGTGATTGGTAATGGGAATAGCTGCACTATTAATTTCTTCAGTCTTCTTTCCCCATCACCCCATCATCCCAATTCCTAAAATAAAATTCTAAAATAGATATTGTGCTTATGAAATATTTATGATATGTAAGTAAACTTACTTTCTTGGGGGAGAAGATATGAGCGAAGATTCGTTAGCAGCAGTAGAAGACTTGCTTCGAGAAGGGTTCGATTATTGTGATAATGAAGACTATGAATCTGCAATTGCTTGCTTTGATAAGGCGCTCGAACTTCATCCTCATGATTATAGACCTTGGCAGGGTCGGGGCGATGCTCTCTACGGTTTAGAACGCTATGAGGAAGGAGATATTTCCTATCAGAAGGCACAGGAGGAGGAAATATCAAGTATCGACCGTCAATTAGCAAGTCAACCTTATAATTATCAGCTTTGGAAGGAGAAAGGAGACTTTTTTTACGATTATGACCGCTATGACGAAGCTGTTGTTAGCTATGATAGAGCCCTAACTATTCAATTTGATGATAGCGATACTTGGGTGAAGCGAGGACGCAGCTTACAGGAGTTGGAACGGTATGATGAAGCTGTTAATAGTTTTAATAAGGCTTTAGAATTCCAGCCAGATGACCCTAGTATTTGGAAGGAAAAGGGGGATATTCTTCACCTCCAGGGAAGATGTATAGAAGCGATTGTCAGCTATGATAAGGCACTGGAAACCATTCCTGATGATTTTTCTATTTGGGCAGAAAAAGGACGGTGCTTGACTAACTTGGAACGTTATGAAGAAGCAATATCTAGCTTTGATAAGATATTGGTAGCCAAACCCGATGAATGGGAAATTTGGGAAGAAAGGGGTATTGCTTTTGAAGGTTTGGGAATAGTTGATAGTGCTTTGGAATGTTACGACCGTTCCCTATATCTACGAGAAAACGATCCTGATTATTTGCCCATAGATGATACCGATTATTTATGGGAAAGAACTAAAACACTGCGCCTGCATAAAATTGCTGAATACGATAACTTATTAGCAGTGAATCCCAGGGATTGGGAAACATGGTTTAACCACGGTCAAGAATTAGCAGCCCTCAACAAGTATACACAAGCGATCGCTAGTTATGACAAAGCTTTGCAAATTAAACCGAATTCCCAGGAAGTTTGGTATCTTCGCGGTTGTGCTCTGTTTAATATAGATGAGTATCTTGATGCTATTACCAGCTATGACAAAGCCTGGGAATATAACCCAAACTCATTTATGGCGTGTTATTATCGCGGTCAAGCCTTATCAAAATTAGGACAACATCAAGAAGCGATCGCTAGCTTTGATATGGCATTAGAGTTAAGCAGCGAGACTTGGGAAATTTGGGACAGTCGAGGAACTGCTTTATTTACCATCGGGGACACAGAAGAAGCGATTGTCAATTATCAAAAGGTCTTAGAAATCAATCCCCATGCTTACGAAACCTTTTTTAAGATGAGTATGGCACTGATTCATCTAGGACGTTTTCCAGAAGCTTTAGTATGTCATCTCCGTTCTAACCCAAAGGATTTAGTCAGTGAGACAGACGAACAAGAATGTCTCACCTCCTTACAACACCCCCAAGCATTGTTTGTTTGGGCGGAAGATTTAGTAGATAATAGCAGTAATTATCAAGAAGCTATCATCCTTTTAAATCGAGCTATAGATATGGATAGCAATATCGAGGAAGCTTGGAATTTGAAGGCTTATGCTTTACTACAGTTACATGAATATGAACAAGCGATCGCCAGTTATGATAAAACTTTAGAAATTAATCCCGAATCCGAGTATGCTTGGTTTAACCGTGGTTTTACCTTAGAAAAAATTAATCGTAACGAAGAAGCACTATCAAGCTACAGCAAAGATTTAGAAATCTATCCCAACAATCCCCAAACTCTTACGAATCGCGGACGAGTACTCCATAAACTCGGTTGGGAAAATGAAGCAATCCTCTCTTTCGATAAAGCGATCAAAATAGATCCATCCTACGACCCAGTATTCTACGAAAAAGCCAGCCTTTATGCTCGCAAAGGTGATATTCAATTAGCAATCCAAAACCTCGCTACTGCCATAGAAATTGCCGCAGAGCAGGAATTAGAAACACAAATAGATTACCGTGAATGGGCAGAAAAAGATCCATCATTTGACAATATTCGCAACAATCCCCACTTTCAAAATTTAATTGATGATACGGAAAATCTCATAATTTCCGGAGAAGAGTTATTGAATACAGTCGAATTTGTGGAAGATTAGATAAGTTCAGGACTTGTGCAAAAGTAACATAATCCGATCCAAGATGTTATGGACCTCTCCGAGAATTAATCTCAAATCCCTATAATTACTGGGCTAAAACTTAATTTCCGGAGATATCTAATGGAGATATCTAATAATTATACTCCAATACCGTTGCCGTTAAGCCTGAAAATTCCAAATAGCGTAGGTTGGGTTGAGGAACGTAGACGCGGAACGGCTTCTCGGAGAGTTACCCAACATTATCAATGTTTTGTTGGGTAACGCTCAAGCTCTACCCAACCTACAATTCCTCTTATCTGAACCGTATTGAATTATACTCCGGTGCAAGAGCTGTATTTATCCCCCTTCTTCCAAAATTGTCAGAAGGGGTTAGGGAATGAGAGACAACCTATCGTGTCAAATACTTAAAACTAGGACCTGGTCTACCCACGAAACAAGAACGAGTAAATTTGTACTTCTTAATTACCTTCAAGGACTTCACAGCTTCAACCTTCTTAGAACCAAAGTTAAACATCAAATGATTTCTATCTACAATAGTCCAGCGACCGTTGATATTTTTAACTGTCGCTCTATTAGGGTTGAAACGAATGCAATCTTCACTTTTGATTGCACCGGATGGCGCTCTGTTATTAGTTAATAGATACTGGAATGATGGATTTGGTCTACCTACAAAGCAGGATTTATTCATACCATAAGCTTTGATGGTTCTCAAAGAGCGTATCGCTTCATTTCTTTTATTCCCGAAGTCAAACATCCAGTGACTTTGACCTTCAACTATTTTCCATCTTCCGTTGATTCTTCTGACGGAAATATTTTTGGGATTGAAGGAAATGCAGTCTTCTTTGAAGTTTACTGAGGTTTTGCTTAATACTACTTGGTTGGAACGATATTTCTTTCCAGTTTTTCTATCCTTGAGGACAACATAAACTGCTTTTGGTGGTGTTTTACCTTGTTCAACCGCAAACCATAGGGAGGTAAGATTCTTTGGGGATGATAATGCACAAAAACCATACAGTCTTTGATTAGTTTGAGCATTATAAATATCTACCCAAGTTCTAGAAGAGTTTTTATTTAATCCACAGGGGGGTAATTCAGGAGCGGATTTAAATAATTTTTCTGGATAAGCATTCCAATTTCTGACAGCTAAATTATATCTGTAGAATCTCTTACCTCGGACTGTATATGCTTCTTTACCAGTAAATTTGAGTCTGGGAGATGGTAAATTATTAGCTGCAACAGTTAATGTATTTTCACTTAATGTCTTCTCTGCTGTAGCTCTATTAAAATATCCGTCTAACTGTCCTAAATTAGAGGATGCATTAGCAGCATTACCGAAGGATGCAAAGTTGGAAAATACTACTCCTGCAAGTACTAAACCTGTAAAACCACTACGATATTTACTGTTCATAATTAATTAAAATAATTGTGAGAATCCATGTTGGAATTGCTATAACTTTCTATAGGTTTGCTATTTGATGTTTATGCAGGATTCTCCAAATATTTATTTATAATCTAAACCCGAAATCTAAACCCGAAATCTAAACTTGAAATCCAATTTCTTCTAAACTGCGCTGTAACTCTTTTGCTTGATTGGGATTTTGCTGTTGATAAATTGCGATCGCACTCCGAAATGCTGTTTTACTATCTTGGATATAACCTGCTTTCATTAATACGAGTCCCAAGTTTTGATAAGCTTCTCCATAGCTTGAATCTACCTGGATGGCTTTACGATAAGCAACAATGGCGTTTGGTAATAAACCCATTTCTTTATAGGTTGCACCTAAGTTAAAGTATCCCATGGCAAAGTTCGGGTCTAGTTTTATGGCTGTTTCGTATGCTGTTTTTGCCGCTTTGAAGTTACCGACGGTTTTTAACAAGTTACCTAAGTTGTTATAAGCACCCAATTTCAACATCGGGTCAATTAATAGCTTAATTGCCTCTTGGTAATTTGCAACAGCTTTCTTCAGATATTTTGCGCGAGTATAACCAATCCCTAAATGATAATGTAGTTCGTATTTAATTTGGTCGTCTATATCCGGATTTTCTAAACCTTGTTCTAATAACTTTATCCCTTCAGTAACTTTCCCTGTCTCAATATACAAACCCCCCAATTTACTACAAACATAAGCATCTGAGGGATTTACAGCTAAAAACTCCTCCATCGCAGCTTCAGCCCGTACAGATTTATTCTTCTGAGAAATGCTATCTTTTTGATAGCCGGTATGAAATATCGCTACTCCGGGTAATTGCCCAATCTGCCAGTAACTTTCTTTACGAATCAATTCCTCCACACTATCATCCACCAGAGCATGATAGGGGCGGGAAAAACGAATATCATCACGATTTCTAAATAAACGAGATACTAAAGAATAAGGGGACTGCTTTGCACCAATTTCCTGACGTAGCAGATTTACCAACAAATACTCTTCCATTTCCATAACTTGACGCAGTACGGGTACAATTTCTGGATTTAGGGTTTCATCTGCATCTAAAACTAAGACCCAATCACTCGTCACATACTTCAAGGCTTCGTTTCTGGCTGCACTAAAGTCATTACACCATTCATAACGATACACCTTAGCACCCAACTCTTCTGCTATCTGGGGAGTACCATCCACAGAACCCGTATCTAATAGAATTATCTCATCCACAACGCCTTTAACACTACCAAGACATAAAGGCAAAGTAGCAGCTTCGTTTCTAGCGATCGCGCATAGGCTGAGTGTGATCATAATTTTTATTTAATTCTTGAGATATTTAGAAGTGAACCATAATTTTTATCCAATTGTGGAGTAGATTAAATTTTATGGCAATTTTATCAAGGCTATTACCTTGGAAAGAATAGGAAAAACTGGACGTGCAGTTTTCCTGTTCTAAAACTTTACCTCTCAAGACTGCTTTGTCCTATCTAAATTAAACTTAAAATTAAAAAATACTACAGGAATATTAATAAAACATTAAAATGTATCAATATTGATACATTTTAATGGTATACACTAATACAATACACATTGGTTTAATGTGGCAACACTGAAGTATTCTGCTACATTTTCCCTCATAAATAAAGGGTTAGTGATGCAGAATTATCAAACAGTGTTAATTGAAAAAAATGCTGTGAGCGATAAAAATGGCAATAAGAATCCTCGCAGCACTTTCTTCTCAAATATTAAACATATGCTCTAATACTCATATCAAGTTACTTGATTGATTTTAAGTGCTTATTACAAAACTATATTTTTTTAGACTTACCGTTACAATTACCCGTTATATTCCTGAAGTATTTGACATTGGTACAGCCCAACTCAAACGATTTATCTGCTTATGTAAATTTGCATCGACCTGATGACCATCAGCATAAACCGAAGGTATTTCCCACAAAGGGTAAGCTTGCATTCCATTTACACCTACAACCTCTCCTCGACTATTGACTAAAGGTCCTCCACTCATTCCCTTCTGAATATCATTGGTATAACCTATTTGATAACCGCCTTTTAAAGCTTTGGAAAGTATTAGTGATACATTTCCCCTACTTAAATTAAAGCTTTTCGCATCCGTTGCATCCTCAGTGGCTGGAAATCCCCCAGCGAAAACCTTATCTCCGACAATCGGTCGGGAACCGATAGCGGCTACATTATAAGCTATGGAATCGCTGCGAAATTTTAGTAATGCTAAATCCCTTTCACCAAAAGATTGATTTTTAATTAACTCTGCTTGCCAAATACGACTGTCGGGAGTTTGAATTTGATATGAAGTGTTAAGTGGGTCGATTGTATGGGCATTAGTAACTACTGTATAAATGCAATTATCTTGACTAAGAATAATCCCCGAACCAAGGAACTCTGAAGACCTCACCTTGACAGTAATAGCTTGGGTTTGATTGTAAATCTGTTTTGCATTTAGTTGAGCAGAGGGTAGCCCAGTTTTAACACCAGAACACTTTCCATCGCTGTTACGGGCATAAACATTACGATTTATCAGACATCCGTAGAGCATTAGCAAAATACTACCAAAACAGACTAATAATTTTAATCTTTGACCATACATCCGATTTTTTTTAGATTTTTAATTCTGTTTTTATAGCTTAAAACTCTCTAATTGTCAGAGGTTTGAAATATATGCTTTCGGCTTAATATCTAAATTATCTAAATCTTGGTTCTTTATCGTAATATACAGAATTTGTATTTGTATCCTCCGAAGAATTCTTCAAAAATATTTCAAAATCAATATCCAAGGAATTAGAACCACTTTCATTCAAGACCACACCGGATGCTAAACCGCGACGATTTAGAAGTTTACGGGCACTATATTGAGGATTACTGCCTGGTTTGAGGGTAAAAAGTACATTATTTTTTCTACAACCATATCGAGGACTGGTAACTGCACATAAAACAGGTAGACCCCTCATCCAACCGCTTTTAATATACTTAAGTTGTCCTTGGTCGTAAAGACGTTGAAAATTACGAGATACGAGGTTACATCTTCTTAAAGGTGTCCACTCTTTTGAAAAGTAATTACTTACCCATCTAATAATCAGTACTCTTCTACCATTTTGAGTACGTGCATAAGTTGCAGGTACTCTCCTACCACCATACCTAGTAGTTCCACAGTAAAAGTTAGCTTTGGCTGCATAGCTTGGTTGCACTACAATTGTAGTGCTGGCAGTAAGTGTCAGGGAAGCTACTGTTAAACCTGCGAAAACTTGACGCAATAAATTCTGATTCATCAGCTGATTCATAGATAAAAACGTAAGTTGGAATTGGATAGGACGGGACGATTTCGATAACTTTATCGACCTCATATGCCCTGAATACCCCTCTAACCCACCTTCAAAAGATAGGACAAGAATAAATTTAGAAACACATTTAATCACTTGAATTTCGGATTATGCTTAGATATAGCAGGAATTTGAATTAACTTCAGTAAAGAGAATATTAAGAAGAGTGTCATCTCCCAACTTGCACCAAGATATATGAATGTAAACTAATTACTCAGTATTAAGCTTAAAATTTTAATTTAGCGGTCAAAACCAAGTGAAATAATGTAGCTTATACTGGTACATTTTCTAATTTTTGTGGTTTTTACGGTTGGTGCAAGATATAAATCAACTCCATGAAGAGCCGTAAAACCTAGTACTCAGCCTCTATCTGAATAATGGGTAAAACGGGGAACATAATTTTTGTGCGAAAATCAACATGAAGTATAGTAGTAGATTCTAGGATAAGTGGTGATTTCATGCTAGGTCTGACCCTAGGCGGACGCTACCGTATTATTCAACAATTGGGGAAGGGAGGCTTCGGCGTTACTTTCCTAGCTGAAGATATGCAAAGACCAAAAAATCCTAAATGTGTTGTCAAGTTGTTTCAGCCAGTTGCCCAAGACCCTAATACTTTAACTGCTGGCAAACAATTATTTGATCGAGAGGCGGAAACTTTGGAGGTTTTGGGCACTCATAATCAAATTCCCAGACTTCTAGCACATTTTCAAGAACATCAAAATTTCTACTTAGTTCAGGAGTTTGTTGAAGGTCATGATATTACTCAAGAGTTACTTCCAGGCAAAAAACTGAGCGAGCCTTATGTTGTCAAACTTTTAAAAGATATTTTAGAAATACTAACTTTTGTTCATCACAACAATCATATTCACAGAGATATAAAACCATCTAATATCCGTCGGCGACAGTCTGATGGTAAAATTGTTCTACTAGATTTTGGTGCGGTTAAACAGCTTAGTACTCAAGTAGTCAACTCCCAAGGACAAACTACTAATACTATTGCCATTGGTACTCGTGGGTATATGCCTAGCGAGCAGGCTCAAGGAAATCCCCATTTTAATAGTGACATTTATGCTTTAGGAATAATTGCTATTCAAGCTTTAACTGGAACTACTCCGGCAGAATTAGTTACAGATATTCAGACTGGAGAGATAGAATGGCGAAATCATCTGAAGATAGATATACGTCCGGAACTAGCAGATGTATTGGATAAAATGATTTGCTATGATTATCGTCAGCGTTTCACTAGTGCCAAATCTGTTTTAGAAGCACTCAAGGATGTATTCGAGGGATTACCAGATACTTCAGTTTATCCCTTACCAACTGGTAAACAAACTAGTCATCACATAGCTCGGCAACCTTCATTCCCCCAGAAGAAAATTATCATATTCGCTGCTCTAGGAATAGGATTAGCTTTAGTTGCGATCGCAGGCATATTTATTCTGACTTTCAGATCCCAGACAACAGCCGTGAATAAAGCCACTAAATACAATAATGATGAGTTTGGTTTTGCAATCAAATATCCTGCTGATTGGGAACGAGTAGATATCAATAATCCGATTACGAAAGAGGTGGTAATATTTTCTTCACCCAAACAAAACCCTCAAGACCAATTTAAGGAAAATGTGGTGGTAAGAGTTGAAAACTTTCCTGGTACTCTCGAAGAGTCACAAAAATATTTTAAAAATGAAATTGAAAATAGTTTCTCTCAAGTAAATATTCTCAGTAGCGATACAACTACCCTGGCTCATAAGTTGGCTTCTCAGATTGTTTTTATGGGCAAAGATGAAGATAGAGAGCTAAAAAATTTGCAGGTTTGGACTTTAAAGGACGAAAAAGCATATGTGATTACCTATACAGCAGAAGTAAATGAATATGATAAATTTCTTAAAAAAGCACGAACAATTGTAAAGTCTTTTGAAATTAACTGAGACTGATAAATTTATTAAGTTTTAATCGGGTTTCCACAAAATCTATATCCAAACTGTCCGGAGTCTTAGCTAATGCGAAAACTCTACCTAGAGCCTAGGACTATTCTGTTGAATTGATTTGTATTATTTAAATACGCAAAAACTGTATCAGGACTTACGCAACGAAGATTTATCCGAAGCGACGGTCACTACGTGTAGGAAAGCATAAGTCAAGCACGAACACGCTACACGTTATGCTACACAAACACGGAGTGTGCTCGTGCTTAGCTTATAAGTCAATACGGTTCAGATAAGAGGAATTGTAGGTTGGGTAGAGCTTGAGCGTTACCCAACAAAACATTGATAATGTTGGGTTACTCTCCGAGAAGCCGCTCCGCGTCTACGTTCCTCAACCCAACCTACGCTATTTG
>JBCCDM010000071.1:0-18821 GCA_039030795.1 Cyanobacteria bacterium P01_A01_bin.84 | reverse complement strand
GTTGTTAAAAGACAAAAACAAAAAAAAAAAAAAAAAAACAACAAAAAAAATAAAAAGAGAGGAGCAAAGTAATAAATGAATAAAATTCAAAAAAACTAAATAATCACCAAAAACACCACATTAAAATGCAAAAAATAATTAACAAATACTATAAAAATAATTTTCATTAATAATATATTTTATTGCAATACTAGAATTAAACTCTAAAATTAATCTTAAAAATGTGGATTAAATAAAGTGTAAAAATAGGGTATGTTAGCCTAGCGTTACACACCCTATTAAGTTTAATCATCAACTATATAGCACTATGCGCTTCGGTGTCAGGAAGTTTTTCAAGAAGAAGAAAGAATTGGGGTAGACTACCCCTTTTCCCCCTCAACAGCCTAGGCTGCGTCCCCCAAAATCCTTCCAGATAAGGATATTCAGATTTCCTAATATATATCGATATTGCTATAGATTCTTAAGTTTGTATTCCTTAATTAGACTAATATGAATATTATATTTATAAAAATATTTGGAAAAATAAAAAATAAGTTATTTCTTCAAATTTTACTGAGTGGAAGTATTTTCTTAATTATATTATCTGCTATCTTTATTAATTTTATCAGAGCAAGAATTCTCGATACTGATGAAATTGCGATGAGACTAGAAAAGCTGACTGAGAAGAAAATACTCCAACCTAATATTAATCCCAAAGTAGTGATTCAAAGGGGAGGAAAGCAAGAATCTGGTTTAGATACTCGTTGTTTGTCTTGGTCTAGTTATCCCGTCGTTAGTAAATGGGAACAAGATTCCCAAGACAATGATTTTGTGATTGATTATTATTTACCACCAAACAAAAAAGCAATAATTTGTACCACACCGCTTTTAGCAGCAGCATTAGCTCAAGATGTAGATAAACCTTTTGTTTACGAAGTTTATCCTACTGATTATGGATTCCAGGTTCGGATTATTCTTGGGGTCTCAGATATTCAGAAAACTTGCAAACGCCTTACTGATAATATGAATTGTATGAATTGGATACTCAAAAGACAAGCGACAGTACGCTATGAGCCTGATTAATGAGAATATAAAGCTATTTATACTTGCTGATATTACTTTCTGATATTTATTATGTCTGTAAAAATGATAGATTGATGAATATATGTAGTAAGCAATATTTAATTATTATTCGGGAGCATCCACTTTAACTCATGCTAATAATTTTATTTGAAGAAAATTTAGTTAAAATCATCAAATAAATAAATAGATCCGTAAATAAATGTAAGCATGAATCAGGTAGACTATCTGCGAATTAGTTTGATTGACAGATGTAACTTTCGCTGTCAATATTGTATGCCAGAAGATACAGAACTAGATTACATCCCCATAGCAAATCTATTAACAGACCAAGAATTACTGACTTTAATTAAAGAAGTTTTCATCCCTGTAGGTTTTACTCGCTTTCGTTTGACCGGTGGAGAACCCTTGTTACGTCCAAAGATAGTTGACTTGGTACGAGAAATTGCTTCTTTAGAGGAAGTTCAAGACCTTTCTATGACCAGTAATGGATTTTTGCTAGCACCAATAGCGGAAAGTTTATATAAAGCTGGTTTAAAACGAATTAATATTAGCTTAGACTCTTTAGATTCAGAGACATTCGCTAAAATTATTGGTACTCGTAACCAGAAAAAAAGTTGGCAAAAAGTATGGTCAGGTATCCAGGAAGCTTATAAAGTTGGATTTGATCCCCTCAAGCTTAACGTAGTGGTAATTCCTGGAGTCAATGACGGTGAGATACTTGACTTAGCAGCCTTAACGATAGATAAAAATTGGCACATCCGCTTTATTGAATTTATGCCCATCGGTAACATGGAATTATTCAGCGATCGCGCATGGGTTTCTTCTTCCGAATTACGTCAACAAATATCCACACGTTGGGGACTAGTGGAAAGTAAGATTTGTGGTGCTGGACCTGCTGATATATTCAAAATCCCTGAAGCGAAAGGGACACTAGGATTTATTTCTCAGATGTCAGAATGTTTTTGCGATCGCTGCAACCGGATGCGTCTCAGCGCTGATGGTTGGTTGCGTCCTTGCTTGTTAAATGAAACCGGTCAAATAGACTTAAAAACTTGCTTACGTCAAGGAATTAGTACTAAAAAACTACAAGAACAAGTTAAAAAATTATTAGAAATTAAACCTGAAATTAATTACAAACAACGGGATGGAGGTAATAGTAACGGCACCTATAGCCGTACTATGTCACAAATTGGCGGATAATTTTTTGACTTTTAGCTTTCGGCTAATAGCTAACAACTAGTAGCTGACAACTAAAAACTTAAACCGTCAATGTACTTGATGCCAAATAAAATTTTGGACACTGCATTAATCGTGGTTTTCTCCCTTGAGAGAGGCATTACCCCGTTGTAGCAAGTGTCCCCAAAATCCAAAACCGTTATGCTTTTCTGGAGTAGTATTCCACAACCAGTAGCTCGTTGACGCTGAGTGCAACCCACTCACGCTCACACAAACCATTAACCTTACCCACCATTTTGTTTTTATCAAACTCCAAATGGCTAGGTAGATTAGCCAAACCAGGATATTGCAAGTTAGCTTCCACCAACTTACGAGACTTATTATTATCTCGAACCCCAATTTCTTCTCCTGGACGACACTGGTAACTGGCGATATTTACCTCTTTACCATTGATAGTGACATGACCATGATTAACTAATTGGCGAGCAGCAGGAATAGTTGGAGCCATACCGAGACGAAAAATGGTATTATCTAACCGCATTTCCAACAACTGCAATAGCACTTGTCCTGTAGAACCAGTAACTTTTCTAGACTTACGAACGTAGCGAAGTAACTGCTTTTCGGTTAAACCGTAATTGAATTTCAGCTTTTGCTTCTCTTCAAGACGGATAGCATATTCAGAACGCTTCTTACGATTTTGACCGTGTTGACCAGGGGGATAAGCCCGTCTGGGGGTTTTGCGGGACAGACCTGGTAGTTCGCCCAGGCGACGTGTAACTCTTAAACGTGGTCCTCTGTATCGGGACATTATCGCTTCCTTAACTAAATCTCTTCAAACTTCAATTGCGCGGACATTTCATTTTGACACTCCTTGGCTAAAAGCGCGAGAATTTTATGATATATCCCACACTTCTTTAAGGGTAGATTTGGGTTTATTAGTCACTCCTGCCATTCCGTTGGACATTAGCAGAGTCTTATTTTTATATTCCCGCGATCGCCTACCCTAGAGAAATATTATATTATCACAACAATATTTCTACCCCGGAGTCGAAGTTACCGTAAAAGGCAACCCCAGTTGATTTTAAAATTAAAAGTCCACAAACCTTATATCATATCAGCAAAAGTAACAAAAACATTAAAAGATAAAATTTATAGTCTTCTCATCCTAAGAATAATATAGAGTTTTTACGTTAGCACAGTCCGCCAACAGTAATTATGATTTAGGATTACGGTGTATCGTATTGCTGGGTTTTTATAACCAGAGGCACAGACGTTCAGAATAATTCAGAAGTACAACTATTAAGTCATATTTTTCAGGAAATGTTAGACATAAAAATTATTCGATTTGCAACTCCAGTTTTGGCAATGACTGGAATTTTACTAACTTCATTATCTGATGTTTCTCATGCTGTTTTGAGGAGAAAGGTGAATGATTTTAGAGCTTGTGCGGGCAGACTTGTAAACGTTGGAATCACAGCAGAAGCAGCATCTAGAAACTGTGCTAGAGCTTTACGTCCTAATGATTTATCTTTGTGCGTGACCAAAATCAAAAAACAAACTCAGATAGAATCAGTAAACGCGCTTTCTGCTTGCAGTCAGTCTCGTCGTCCAGAGGATTTAGCGACTTGCGCGATTGGAATTAGTAAAACAACTCCAGCAGATACAAACGTTGCCATTTTAGAATACTGCGGTCGTAGTTTGTTGCCCGTACGTTTTGCTAAATGTGTCGTGGGTTTAAAAGTAGAAATTGACTTGTCTCCTAATCAGGCAATGGAAACTTGTATTGATGCTAGCGATCGCGTTACAGGAGTATTACCATCATTCGCCCCTGTAAGTCCACCAGCACCATCGACTTTTCAAATAACACCAGAAGTCCCTGCTGTAGAACCTGAAGGTCAATTCTAATCATAGCTTGCCGCTTTAAACTTTTTTTATGTTAGCCACAGAGTTAAGCTAATGCCTAAGTGCTAAGAGCTTTTTTAATGTATTATTTGGGACGGGGTCTAAGAATCCTCGTCCCTTAGACCCTTCATATATTTCACCCTACGTCCCATTCAAATATTTAGGTTGTATATTCGTATATAAGCAAACTTATCTATTGAATCAAGTCACCCATAGAGGGGAATTCAAAATGAGAAATTTAAAATGAGAAATTTAAAATGAGAAATTTAAAATCTAAATTTCTGCCGGAAAATATAGTTGACCTTGAATTGTTGAAGTGAAATTTTCCAGAGGAACTGCCTTCTAAAAACCAATTAGGGGAACTTGAAATAACAAAACAGGGCAAAAATTACTTATGCCCCGATTGCTAAAAGAATAGCAGATGTACCAAAATATTTAGATGTTAAATAGGAAAATTGCTGAAATTATTAATGCGAAAGGTTTTCGTATAAGAATAGAATTATTAATGCTTGCTAATTCTACATCTAAGATTTTAGCGAGATTTCCCACCAGTAAAAGAAGATAAAGAACCGAACTAAGATGTTAGCAGATTTTCGTACTCTTTAAGCTTGGAGAAGTTGAGGTAAAAGGCTAAAAACCTATGAGTGATGATGAATAAATTTATGATTCTTGCTCATCTTGTTTGCCAAATACCATCTGCACAGCAGTCGGTTCTCCTCCCTCTTCATGATACTTATCAGCCCAAGCTCGAATAATTTCATCTAATTCTTCATAAGCTTGCTCAAATTTATCTTTCGGAATATCCAATGTTTCCAAAATTCTTTTGACACGGGGCTGTCTTTCTGACCAGTCTTTCATCATTCGGAAGAAGCGGGCAGTATCTTCAACCATAATATACTTACGCTCTTCATCATCAGCAGTAGCGTAATATGGTCGGGTCAAAGCGTAAAAGGGCATACCCCACGGGGAATCAATTCGCGTTACTGTTCCAGAGTAAAGCAAACGACGCTTGATATGTTCAGCTAAAGCCTCACTTAATGGCATTTGTTGAGGCATCTCTTCTTGCGATCGCTTATGAAGAAATTCAATTAAATCTAAGAATTCAAAGGAAGTGATCAACTGAGCATCAGGCAAATTCTCAGGCAGTTTTTGCTCAATTTGTCTTTTCTCTTCGCTAGTTAAACTAGTTCCCGGAATACGCGATCGCCCTGGTTGCCATGGATACTTATCCATCCATACATAAGGTAATTGAATCAAATAGCGAGGTTCTTGAGAACCCAGCATTTTCAATAATTTACCTTTGGTTAATGCCTGCCTAACTTCTTCAACTATGACCTTGACACGCTTTGGCTCCAAGTGATGCAAGTGACCCGTCATACGCAGATTCTCGCCCTGCTCTAAGTAGGTCATATAAATGGCACACTTCGCTGCCGTTGCTGCCGCATCTAAAAAAGCCCCATGTCTGTGCCCGCTCGTACGCATGGCACTAAAAGCCAAATAGAGCATGATCTGATCCATCGCACTGGGGCCTAAGCGTTTGATCAGGTCTACATCGTTAGTCATTTTACAGACACTGTAATAATACGTTTACAAATTTTCAATTTTGAGGAAGGTTAGTAGTATACACCCTTTATGAAAAAATAATCTTCAATCTGGATGAATTATTCATGTGTTAACTATATGTACCGTTGGTCTCAGAATCAAGAGCTTATAAGCATTTAATGACATAGGCACCGCAAAAATATTGTTTTTACCTATACTCTCCTTGAAAGCTAGTTACTCAAAGCTAGTTACAAGTACTGAATATACTAACAAGTCAAGCAATTAAGTGCTTATCGAATGCACTTCTACGGATATAGATATCATATATTCAGAAATACATTCAGAAATCTTTAACTTTCAACTTGAAAGAACCAACCAAAATCAATCTAGGTATAAAAACAAACCATAATTTTTGAATAAAATGGGTGCTTTTGCACTATCGCTACAGCTGAAAGTTTGCTTATAGCTATCTTTATTCCTAGTGTAAGAAAGCCAAACCAGACTAATAAAAAATTAGTTAAGTTAGTATAGTACTTTCTTGTTGCTTACTCACTTTCAAATACAATTTAATTAAAAAGTGAGGGTCTATATTATAACAAGTACATTTGATAACACCACTTTAAATCATCTAAATCAAAAATGATACAGTAATTGTATAATTACTGTCTCCATAAAAACTTCGGTTTATATATTGCTTTTTAAATGGATTTACCTAAATCAGGTATTAAAAGTCCAAATCGCACTAACAACTACATTTCATACTTATCTAATTTAGTCAGGACTTACGTAAACTCACCCCATTTGTAAGGGGGATTGGGAACGTCCCAATCCTTGAAATATCTTTTTCTCATTGCATTTGCGTAAGTTCTATTATTGATAGAGTATTTTGACCAAAGTAAATTGAATCCTAGCACTACATATTTCAAAAATATGTACAAAATAATACATATTAATGATTTTTTGGTAGGAGTGACTTTAGTTCTTTTTGTATGAAATATAACGTAAATATACCATTGTCATCTTGGGTATATACTTAAAATATATCGAGAATATACTTAACTCAAGTTAAAATAAATCACTTTAAACTTAGACAATAAATTTAGAAAATATAAAGTGTTTTATTTTACAAAAATTATATCTGTAGAGTTGACTCCGCAATAGGCTTTTCTACAACCTAGAGAAACTGCAGAAGACTTACAGCGTATTACGAGTTTATTTTTCTATCCTTAATCTTAATAATCCCTAGTACTTGAACTTTAGGAAATTTGCCGTATAAAAAATTGATATAATCCTTGTCATTAAAGAGTTTCAAAAATAAAATACCCAACAAAGTTGGCTTGGTGGAATACTAGGTTTTTTGTTGACTTTTCCACACCACACTAATTTCGTTCCAGATGTAATGAATGCTGGAACATCTTCTTTACTTCTGGGAATAATAAATTCAAATAGATATAGGAAACACAGTTGTGGGGGATATGAGTTGACGGAGGAACGCGCATATTGGTTAGCTTGGACGCAAATTTCTGGAGTAGGACCAATATTACTTCAAAGATTGTTTGCTCATTTTGGGAGTCTTGCTGTTGCTTGGGAGGCTGTTCCAGCAGAATTAGGGAAGGTAGAGGGATTTGGTTTACAAACCATAAACAAAGTAGTCAAAGGGCGATCGCAAATTAATCCCCAACAACTTCTAAATCAGCATTTGCAGGAGAACCCACTTTTCTGGACTCCTGGGGATGTTGATTATCCCCGTTTACTTGCAGAAATTCCCTCACCACCTCCGGTTTTGTATTATCGGGGTGAGGTTGATTTAGCAGAAAATCAGGGTAAAATCCCCCTCATTGGTATTGTAGGTACTCGTCAACCGACAGAATATGGTATCCGGTGGACACGAAAAATTAGTACCGCATTAGCCAAAAATGGCTTTACAGTAGTTTCAGGGATGGCTGAGGGTATTGATACTTTTTCTCATACTGCTGCGATGGAAGCGGGGGGACGGACAATTGCAGTTTTGGGAACTGGTGTAGATGTGGTTTATCCCCACAAGAATAAAGAACTTTACAAACAGATATTACATCAAGGTTTAGTTATTAGCGAATATCAAGCTAAAACAGCACCAGAGCGGAAAAATTTTCCCCGTCGTAACCGGATTATAGCAGGATTAAGTCGTGCAACCTTGGTTATGGAAGCACCTGTCAAATCTGGTGCTTTAATTACTGCTGAATATGCGAATGAATTTTGCAGAGATGTTTATGCGTTGCCAGGAAGGCTTGATGATATTGCATCTGGAGGATGTTTAAAGTTACTTTTTCAGGGTGCTGCACCTATACCCAAAGAATTAGAAGATTTACTAAAAAGTTTAGGAGCAATACCACACTTAGATTATCCACAACTAGATGATCTAGCAAGTTCTTCTTCTGCAGAAAAACAGGCTCCCTCACCAAATTTGTCGCCAGAATTACAGACTTTAATGAATATTATTTCCTCTGAATCGTTAGCCTTTGATTTAATTGTACAAAATAGCGGTATGTCTGCTTCTTTTGTTTCCAGTAGTTTATTACAACTAGAATTAATGGGCTTAGTATCCCAGTTACCAGGGATGAGGTATCAAGTAAACTAAGTTTTCCGGAATAGGATCGAATTTATATGTATTTAATAGCGTAATTCTAATTTAATCTACTGATTAATAGATATAAGAATCTTATTGAAGTTGTGAAAATATCAGTTTTGGTTGTTGACTTTTATTAGATAGAAGCACTGTGCTTCTTTACGATAGGTTTTCAGGTAGCCCTTTTCCTACATCACAAAGCTGCATACAATATTTCACAAATCATTTAGGAGTTCTACAGTGGATTAGTAATATACAAATTATGTTTACTTTATTTTTAACTCTAATTATTCTGGTTTCATTATTAGAGATACGTTTAATCTTTCTCTTATCCATTGAAAAATACTTGAGTAGTATTTTTTAAATCAAATAGATATTAATTACCATTCCTCGCTTTAAGCTTTCTCCTATCCAATTGGGTAGGAGTTTTTATTTTTGGGATAACTTCTAACTTGCACATTTTATAAACCTTATATAACAAGGCTTTTAGGCAACCGATAAAATTGTGCTAGTACAGGTTGTTGTGAGGGGTTTAAGAATGCCGGAATTCCCCCTCGTGGGTCGTTCATAATAGCTCTGAAACTTTGGTCTATTTGGTGGGAATACTGAATATATATTCATATACCATTGTTTACTCAAAAATATACAAATTACAAAATTACTTAACTACTTACACGAAATCGCACAATATTTGATGATTTCTACTTTATAGGAGATATTTATGTTTCGAGTTGCTGTTGGTCACAGTATCGATCCTGATTCAAAATCCGCGATCGCTGAAGTTCTGGAAGAATGCAAATCATCTTTAAGTGGAGAAATTCCTCAAGCTGGAGTTTTATTTACAGCCATAGATTTCGACCATGGGCTTATTTTACAAGAAATTCAAGATGCTTTCCCTAACATTGAGTTGATTGGTGGAACAACAAATGGAGAAATCTCTTCATCTATAGGATTTCAACAAGATTCCCTGACTTTGATGGTTTTTGTCTCAGATGAGATAGAAATTAGAGCAGGATTGGGACGGGAAGTATCAAAAAATCCAATAAAAATTGCTCAACAAGCTATTGAGATGGCGAAATTCAAGAGTTCAACCCAACCTCAAGTTTGTTTAACTTTCCCTGAAAGCTTAACTAGTAATGGAGTTCTGATTTTAGAAGGATTAAAGCGGAGCTTGGGAGAGCAAATTCCTATTATCGGCGGAATGGCTGCTGATGACTATAGTTTTTCTCAAACATATCAATTTTTTCAAAATGAAGTGGTCAGTGACTCAGTTCCGGTACTGTTGTTTTCTGGCAATTTACAATTTTCCTACGGAGTTTCTAACGGTTGGACTCCTATTGGTAAACGTAGTTGTATTACAAAAGTTAATCGTAATGTGGTTTACGAAATTGATGGACAACGCGCTCTCGATTTTTATCAACATTATCTCGGAGCAGAAAAGTTTGCTGCAAATTATGCAATTCATGCATTGGCAGTTTTTGAAGATGGTGAAGATTTTTTCTATATGCGAGCACCAAATGGTTATGACACAGAGTCTGGGAGCGTGACTTTCTTCTCAGATATCCCAGAGCGGGCAATGGTTCAGATTACGGATGCATCTCGTGAAAATATTTTACAGGCTTCAGAAAAATCTCTCAAGCAAGCCCTCACTAATTTTCCTGGTAAAGATCTAGTTGCAGCCTTGTTTGTTTCTTGTGCAGCTCGTCGGCGAATTCTTGGAACATTAACTAGCGAAGAGTATGAACTTGTCAAAAGTCATTTACCACAAAAATTACCTTGTTTTGGATTCTACGCTTACGGTGAGATTGCTCCTTTAAAAGTTAAAGGACAAACTCAATTTCATAATAAAACATTTGTCACATTGCTGATGGGGATAAATTGAGGCATTGATTTGATGGATACTAGAGAAGAATCCGATAAAAATCGAGAACTTGAAAAAGAAAACCGTATTCTGCAAAAAAAACTCAAACGTTGTGAGAATGAACGCAAACAATTAGAAACGGATATTGCAGGTAAGGAATTTTTGTTAAAGAAAGTTATTAATGAACTAGAAGAATCACGTAAGATTTTAGCATATAGGAGCAAAGAGTTAGAAACAACTTTGCAGAATTTACAGACTATGCAAGTACAGATTGTTCAGAGTGAGAAAATGTCAGCTTTAGGACAGATGGTTGCTGGTATTGCTCATGAAATAAATAATCCCGTTAATTTTATTCATGCAAATATCACCCACTTGGAAGAGTATAGTGAAGATATGTTGTGCTTAATTGCGCTTTATAAAAGTTATTTTCCCAATCCACCAATCGAAATTCAAAATGCACAAGATGAAATTGAACTCGAATATCTGCAAGCAGATTTAAATAAAATATTGCAATCGATGAGTACTGGTACCGAACGAATTCGAGAAATTGTATTATCGTTACGTAATTTCTCTCGACTAGATGAATCTGAGGTTAAAGAGGTTGATATTCATGAAGGGATTGAAAGCACACTATTGATTTTAAAACACCGCTTAGAAGCCACTTCAGAGCAACCAGGTATTGAAATTACTAGAGATTATGGAACTTTACCTTTAGTAAAATGTTACCCAGGACAATTGAATCAGGTGTTTATGAATATTTTATTAAATGCCATTTATGCTCTTGAAGAATTACATAGGAAATCCAACCAAACTGAAGCAAATAAGATCGATTATCAAATTCAGATTCGCACATCAGTAGTCGATTCCTTCATAGAAATTGTTATTGCGGACAATGGAATCGGTATACCCGAATCTATCCAAAAAGAAATTTTCAATCCATTCTTTACAACAAAACCTGTTGGTAAAGGAACAGGTATGGGAATGTCAATCAGCTATCAGATTATTGTTGAAAAACATGGTGGTAAACTAAATTGTTTTTCTAATGTTGGCAAAGGTACAGAGTTCGCGATTCAAATTCCTACAGGACTTAGGCAAAAGTAACGTAATCCCGTCCGAGACGTTAACGCTTCGGTGTGTCCGCTAGAACTTTACGTTTGCGACGACTCCGTCTTTGCGCAGCAAACGCGCTAGCTAACCCATGAACTCTGTGATTGCTAACCCTACACGTAGTGACCGTCGCTTCGGACAAATTCTCGTTGCGTAAATCCTGTCCTATTTTGTATGAAGGTTAATTAATAGCAATTATTGTAAGTTAATAAAACTTAAATTTTTAATTTTGGATATTATGGATATAAGCTTTTAGTACTTTTATACAAACTATGTACCTGTACTTTCCTGTCTTTAGGTATTCATTTGTTGATACTTAATTACCTGTTCTAACCGGGGTAATGCGCTACGTGCAGATTCAATAATGTAGGGATCCGCAGATTCATCTTCAGCAAGTTTTGCTAAAACTTCCAAACCTCTGCTATCTCCCATAGAACCAAAAGCATTAATAGTTGCTACCGCTACTGCTAAGTTTTCTGTATTTTTTAAGGTTTCCGCTAAAATTTCAAAAGCTGGAGAACCAATTTCACCCAAAGCCATTACCGATGCAATATGAACAACAGGATTTGGATCTTCAATAGCTGTTTTCAATCCTTCCAAACCTTTTTGAGGAAATTGTGTGTCTGGAAAGTTCACTGCTATTTGTGTTAAAGCTTTAGCACAACTTGCACGTGTTGTTGGATTATCATCATGAAGCAATTTTTCAACTAATGGTGCTACAGCCTCTATTCCGACTACTCCCAAAGCCTTAACAGATGCTCTTCTGTAGACTGTATCTTCATCTGATAGGTTGTTCATTAACCTAGGAATAGTATTTTCATCTTGATTTTCAGCTATCTGTAACATCGCTCTCTCCCGTAAGTTTGGGTTTGGATGTTTTAATTGTTCAAAGAGAGTATCGCTAGCCATTTTTTACTGATTTGGTAATTGGTAATTGGTAATTGGTAATTAGGAATTTTTAAGTGGGAATCTTTAAATTCAAAATAACTAAGGAACTCTTTTTCTATAGCTCAACCAATACAGGCAAAGTAACAGACTAAGAGTTCCCTAGCATTCAATTATGACTTTTTAGTGAGTCAATTCCTAGTAATCAGCTAATAATTAAGATAAGGAATTGATTACATAGTCAAGATAACCACGGAATTCAACCAATGCTTGAGGAGACATATCGCGAGGTGCACAAGCGCGATCGCGGGTGAATTGTAGTGCTGCAACGTAAGGAGCAGTAGGTAGGTTTAATGCACGGTAAACTTCACGCTGACCGGCAATACCCCATTCGTCTAAAGGACCAGTACCACCAACAACTAAGCAGTAGTTGATCAAACGTAGATAGTGCTTAACGTCACGTAGGCACTTCTCTTTAAAAGTATCGGTGGAGTTAGCTTCACCCGAATTATTTAAGTAAGGATACTTCTTAATACAAGCATCATAACCTTCTTTAGCAACTTGATCGATGCCCGAAGATAGCTTTTCAGCAGCTTCTAAACGAGCAGCTGCACGCTGTAAACTACCTTGTACGGATTCTAAGTCAGAGTTGCTGGGGAAACGACCTGCTGCATCAGCAGCAGCCACAACGGTGGTAATAACTGATTTCATTTTTTATACTCCAGAATGGATTCTTAAAGAACGATCAAAGAACCAATAGTTCTAAAACTTGCTTAAACTCATATTCCACAGATGGAATAATTATTAACCAAGAGCAGAGATAACGCGATCGAAGTAGCTAGCAGCTTCAGAAGCTAAAGCGGAGCAGTCTCCTTGAGCGGTTTCCATCTTGCGGTATTTACTTTCACCAGAGTACATACTATTGGTCTGGTTGATATGAGCAACAGCACAAGCCTTCATAATTTGAACTGCACGTGCAGAAGAGGTGGTAGGTACGCCTAAAGCTGCATAGGTTTCTTTCAAACCATTTAAACAACGGTCATCTAATACAGAAGCATCACCAGAAAGAAGAGCGTAGGTGATGTAGCGAAGTATGATTTCACCGTCACGCAAGCAAGCAGCCATTCTGCGGTTAGGGTAGCAGTTACCACCAGCTTGAATCAAGCCAGTGTTTTCACAGATCATTCCGGATACAGAGTCACTAACAATACAGCTAGCATTACTAGCGATCGCGTTTACAGCATCTAAGCGCTTATTACCTTCAGCGATAAATGACTTTAAGGAATCTAACTCGGAACCACCGATGCACGCAGTGCTAGTATCTGCTGTGATTACAGCTCTGGAAAAAGCGTCAAGCATTGACCTCTCCTTGTGATTACAGATTTAATTGCTTGTCCTGAAGACAATTCGTTATTGAACATAAAAGATGTTCGATACCATAGTCTCGATTATTAAAAACAAAGCAATAATCTGTAATATTTTGAGTCAAAAACTTGAGAAAGCTTATATTTTAGTAGCAATTTAGTACTAAAAGAGTCCCTCAGTTTGCTGATGGGAGGAATTATGTTCAGGGTCTTAGTTACACTAATCCACTACTCCTTCTAAGTAATTTTGTTTTTTTATACAAAAAACGCCCTATTATTTTCCAGTTTACATCGTAAAGGCTGATAACTTTATTTACTTACTTCCGAATCCTTTATCCCTTATCCTTTCTAGGCTACATAACCTCCGTCCACCCTTAAAACGAAGGTTAGTTAACAGTATTATTTGCAATCTATAATCAAATCGAGCCTATTTTCACAGTAATCCCATCTGCACATTAAACAGTTCCAGAATTTTTGAGCAGATGCTTAACTAAATTATCTTTTACCATCATTTGCCGAAGGACTTCGAGTAAGTATGTTTGAGCTTGCTCCTTACTCAAAGTCTCGACTTGCTGCTTGAGGGTCTGCAAGCGAAACTGCTGTTCTACACTAAGTCCTGAAGGAATATCCATAAGTTATCTATATAAAAATTTAACTCTGTTGGACAAGTAAAAATACATATGAAGCTATGGCAACTTACGTAAATACCACATCTTTATATTTGTTAATGATTATAGCATTGCTGCATTACAAGTTAAATATGTCAAGCGATAGTAATTGTAAGTAAATAAAATTAACATTAGATATAGCTAGTGAAAACAAGAGAGCTAAAAGCTCACACTTTCGGACATCTATTGTAAATGGGTGAAAGAGTACTAGTACTCTGTCAAACCGAAATTGCCTAGCGGGACTTTGATATTTTTGGAGCTAAAAATCACCTCAAATCCAATCAGGGTAAGAGAAAACCTCAACTGGGTAAAAATTGCTGAAACCTAGTACTCGTGAAAGCCAAAATTGCCGGGTAAGGGCAGGCAGGGAATGCGCACCAAGAGAGAGGAAGGGTTTGGGAGCAGGGGGAGAAGAAACTTTTTCTTTTCACGAACAACCCGCAAAGTTCCCTTGGCAAACTACTAGATATATCAATAAGATAGGTAAATTGATTTTAAACACTTGCCACATAAGCTTTTGAAGTTATTTTTGAAATATTTTTTGCCTAAGTCCCGTTAACTGCCTTGTTCTCTGAAAAATTCCCTTCAGATACACAAATCAGGTTTAATAGAAACAATAAACTTACGTTTAATGTGAATTATTGTAAAGCGACCTTACTCTCGATCCTCAAAACTGAAAAGCTATTAGTCATTAGCTAAAAACTAGGAGATTCAAAGCTAAGAGTTACTTAACTAAAAGAATATTAAAGAAAGCTAATCCACATTAAGCGTAAAACTTATTTGAAAAATAATTATTTGGAGTATTAAGTTTTATGGATGCCATTACATTTTTTCAGAATAGTGCAGGAAAATGGCGATCGCAACGTACTACCCATCATCTAGCATTTAAGCGCTCGGAGATAGGAGAATCAGAAATTATAGTAGAAGCCTTAGCCGCAGATGAACCAGAAATTGTTGAACTTTGTCAGATGCATGAAATAGACCCCGCTCTTGCAGTTGGTGGTTGTCGAGTACGTTGGTTAGGAACAATGGCATGGGATAGAGAAGGTGAAGAAAATCACCAAGGTAAAACAGTATTCGCCATAGTCCCAGACCGTGAGAACCCTAGAAAAGGTAGAATGCTGCGTGAGAGGGGTTATGCAGAAATTGTTCCTGTAGTCGGTCGATTTCATATGGACGAAGAAGATGGATTGGTGCTAACCACAGAATATGAAACCATGAGTTCTATTGAAAGATTTTGGTTTCCTAACCCTAATCAACGGATGCGTACTAGCACCGTAAAAAGATTTGGTGGCTTTAGTACGGCTTCTTTCTGCACCGAGACCCGTTTTGGAGATGAAGTATCAATATCTACAGATCGATCCTCTAAATCTGAATCACAAAGCTTAGATACTACCAAAAAAGATACCGAAGAATTTTCTTCTGTTTTGGGTTGGTAAATCGTCAATTGCTTAAAAACGAGCAGTTAAGTTTCGTAAATTTTTATCATAACAATAGGTATATGAACCGGCTACTACCTTAAGATATGTTGTAAAGTTATTAACTTTAGTTAAAAAAAGTGGAGGCTAAAGGCTTGGCAATTCCTCTATTAGAATACTCTCCTTCCAGTCAAAATCAGCGAGTCGCGGGCTACGAACAGCCAGGTGAAGAAAATCCTAGAGTCTTTTCTACAGAAAATCTGCTTTCTAATTCAGATATGGATAATCTGATTGAAGCAGCTTATCGCCAGATTTTCTTTCATGCTTTTGCTTCCGACCGCGAGGCGTTTTTAGAGTCACAACTTCGTAACGGGCAAATTACTGTGCGTGACTTTATCCGTGGTTTGCTGCTTTCTGACACATATAAGAAGAGTTTCTATAATCTCAACAGTAACTACCGTTTTGTTGAGCAGTGCATACAGAGAGTACTAGGTAGAGACCCATATAACGAGCGTGAAAAGATTGCTTGGTCTATCAAAGTAGCAACTAAAGGAGTTGTGGGTTTCATTGACGAATTACTCGATACTGATGAGTATATCGAAAACTTCGGATATGACACAGTTCCCTATCAACGTCGTCGTATTTTACCAGGTCGTGCGGAAGGCGAAATAGCTACTAATATTAAGTCCCCACGCTATGACGCGTATCATCGCGCTCAGTTGGGCTTCCCTCAGATTGTTTGGCAAACTATTGTCCGCAGCTATAAACCCCAAGACAAGAAAGCTAAAGCTGGGGATCCAGCAAACTACATGGCAATGGCAGGTGGTTTAAATGCACAAGGAAATCCTCCTCAAAGAGTATCTCCTTTTAATATTGATATTGACAAGTCAGTGCCTTATCGTAAGGTCGCAAGTTAGTATTAAGCAACTTGGTTGGAAACATCAATTATTCTTGGTATTGAAATAACATACTAAATTTAGTCACTAGTCGTTGGTCATTAGTATGGAGCTTTGAGGGTCAGGGTTTTAATTAATGACTTAGGGCTAGTGACTCTAAATTTACTCTAAATTAACCAAATAAATATTTATTTCTTGATTTAATTCTTTTTTTAACTAACTCGTTTTCGCAAAATTTGTAACAATTTATTAAAATCATCTGGTAAGGGTGCGATCGCTTCAACGTATTCTTCAGAAATAGGATGTTGTAAGCATAACCGCCATGCATGAAGTACTTGTCCGTGTAAATTTACACCCAAGGAACGACCAGAGCCATAGATGGTATCACCCACTATTGGATGACCTATATGTGCAGCATGAACGCGAATTTGATGGGTTCGTCCAGTTTCTAATTGAAAATGAATTAAGCTATAGTTGCCTAAACGTTCTTTTATTTGCCAGTTTGTTACTGCATTTCTGCCACCTTTTTCTAAAGGTGTGACAGCCATTTTTTTACGATCGACCCGATGGCGACCTATAGGTAGATTGATGGTACCGTTTTTTTGGGATGGAGCACCATATACTATCCCTAAATAATCTCTTCGTGCAGTTTTAGCTTTTAATTGTGCTTGCAGATGTTGATGAGCTACTTCTGTTTTAGCAACAACGATTGCTCCTGTAGTATCTTTATCTAAACGATGAACAATTCCTGGACGCTGTACTCCACCAATACCAGATAGATGGGGGCAGTGAAATAATATAGCATTCACCAGAGTTCCGTCTGGGTGCCCTGGTGCGGGGTGAACTACTAATCCTGGGGGTTTGTTAATAACAATTAAGGAATCATCTTCATAAAGAATATCAAGAGGGATATTTTCTGCTTTAATTTGCAAGGGTCTGGGTGCAGGGATCTTCAGATAAATGCGATCGCCTTTATTAACAGCAGTTTTTTTTCCCGTACAAACTTTACTATTAAGGGTAAGATGACCTTGCTCAATTAACTGCTGAAGACGAGAACGAGATAAGTCTGAGACTTTTTCGGAGAGGTAACGGTCTAACCTTGCTCCACTATATTCGACTTCTAAAATAATGGATGTCACAATTCTTGAAGGTTTTCCTGTGAATATTTTTTTATTTTCCCCCTTCCCTGGTAGAGAACTTGGTCTCCATAACAATTAAGCAAATTCTATTTTTATCGGGATTAGGAAGTCGCTTCTGGGATGCACCCTGTAAATACCGAAATTTTACATTTTGTTCTGCTGGGAATTGTTTCGTTCAAGGGACTGGAAGTTAAGGGATTTAAACATAAGCCTGAAAAGCTCAGAAGTATAAATAGAAGAAAATATTTTACTGTTTATTCTCTCAATTCTAGCTTTTAAAGTCATATTTCATCAGCTTATAACAGTTTAGCTTTTTCTAAGCTCTGTCAAAAATATGCACTGATTATAAAACAGAGTGTATAAAAGAACAGGTAAATAAATTTATGAAATCATGCAAAGTTTTTATACTCAAATCCTCATAAAAATAGGAATACTGTTGTTTGCTAAATATAATCAATCAAAGCTTGTTCGCGGTCTTTTTTTGCTAATACCATTAATATTGTCACCTTGCTTGTACGTAAATACCAGTAGGGCACAACAGATTAATCAAAATCAAATCAATAATCAACCTAGTATAGGTGATACTAATACATCAGCCCAGAAAGCAAATATAGACATTAATAATGCCATTATCACTTTAGTAACAGTATTGCAAAGTGATAATCCAGAGACGAGAATAAATGCTGCTCGCGCCATTGGTGGTTTGGGAAGCTACGGGAAAATAGCTACACCAGCTTTAATTGCTGCTTTGAAAGATAAAGACCATCGAGTACGTTACAGCGCAGCGATCGCCTTAACTAATATTGGAGAACAACCTCAAGCCAATTTACCTTTGCTCATAGAAGCCTTACAAGATAGTTCAAAATTAATTAGTTCCGATGCAGTTAATGCAATAGTTAACGCTGGTTATACTCTAAATCAGAAATCTTCCAAACTATCTACACCCGACATTAAGCAAATATTATCTTACTTTGATAAAGTACTATTGCACTTACAAAAGTCTACCACTAACACTTCCCCCACCTCTATTTCTACAATTCGTACTTACCGCAACTTACTAGAAGAAGAAATCAAGCGTCGTTAAAAAAGAATATTTCAATTATTTATTAATTCTTAAGTGTTAGCAAAAAGTAGCTGGTTAATAGCTGCTTATTTAATTTATTTTCTTTTAAAGTATATAAAATTTATATGATTGT
>JBCCDM010000070.1:0-19083 GCA_039030795.1 Cyanobacteria bacterium P01_A01_bin.84 | reverse complement strand
GTAATAAATAATACTATAAATTCAAGATTTATTCAGTCCTCTTTTAGAGGACTTCGTTTATAAGCTTGGGACTTACAGTCCTAGGCGCTCGGTAATACTGAGTATTATTTATTTAAATAACTTTCTTGGTACAAGATATAACTTAAACTATTTATACTTGCAGGTGCAAGATTTAAGTTATCCCTCTTTTCACTAGGTTCCATACTCAAGGAGAAGCCGCTACGGCTCTACGCAATGACATACTTTAATTTTTAACATCGACTTGCTTGATGTGTGGTAATCATTAATAAATAAGTGATAAAAACCGAATTTAATCATATCTCAAATCTGATTACTATAAGAACAAAGCTACAAAGCTGATACTCACAAATAAGACACTTATTAAGCAACCAAAGGAGTATTCACATGAAACTAGCTGTCTTCAATCCTTGGAATGAATTTAACACTTTAGAACGTAGTTTCAATCATTTACTTAATGATTTTGCCCCAGCTAGTCTGAGGGAAATCGCTGGAAACTCTAGAGTACCATCTGCGGAAATAACAGAAAATGAGGAAAGTATTATTCTTAAGTTAGAACTTCCTGGTATGGAAGCTAAAGACTTAGATATTCAAGTTACTGAAAATGCAGTCTCTATTAGTGGTGAAAGAAAATCTGAATCTGAAACTGAGGAAAATGGTTATAGGAGAACTGAATTCTACTATGGAAAATTTAGCCGCGTAATTCCTCTAAATACTAAGGTTCAGAACAGTAATGTTAAGGCAGATTATAAAAATGGTATTCTACATCTAACTTTACCAAAGAGTACCGAAGAGAAAAGTAAGGTAGTAAAAGTTAACCTTGAACAAAGCTAACATTTAGTTAGTTGTGGAGTTTGATTTACGGATATCTTTTAGGTATACCTATTGCGAAAAATATAACTTTCTCAATTTTGAAATAATTTAGATAGAAGAGCCTAGCTTTTAATGAATGCTAGGCTTTTTTCTGTTTTATTTAAATTTATTACACATATTTAATAAATTTAATAAAGACCTCTACTAATCATATATAGGACTTACGCACTCGTAACGAGAAATAAGGCTTCGCGATACTAGTCTAACGACAACCCTTTCAGGGAACACTACACGTAGTGACCGTCGCTTCGGACAAATTCTCATTCCGTAAGTCCTGATATCTTTACATATTTACATCTTTAAATGATATCTTTCATTTTTTTAAACAATTCCACGATATATTTTGAGAGCAAAACTTATTTTAAAAATTATGAAAGGGAAGTTGATAACTTTTGAAGGAGTTGAAGGTTGTGGAAAAACAACTCAAATACGACTTTGTGCTGAGTGGTTGCAAAGTCTAAATATTTCTATATTCGTAACTCGCGAACCTGGAGGAACAGAATTAGGGGTACATATCCGTAAATTGCTGCTAGAAGGCACAGAGAGTAAACCAATTACTAATACTACAGAATTACTTTTATATGCCGCAGATAGAGCACAACACGTAGAAGAAGATATCATCCCTAATCTTGAAGTAGGGAATATAGTATTGTGCGATCGCTTTACCGATTCTACATTTGCATATCAGGGTTACGGACGCAGTTTAGATATGGATTTAATTGACCGTCTTAATTCTATTGCGACTGGTGGAGTAGAACCAGATTTAACATTGTGGTTAGATTTGGATGTTAAAGAAGGGTTTATTCGTAAATTTCAAAATAATGATGTTGCAGACCGAATAGAAAAGGAAAAAATTGATTTCCATTATCTGGTCCAGCAAGGATATAAGTACTTGGCATCAACTTATCCTCAACGTATTATAAAAGTTGATGCCAGCTTAACTCCCAATGAAGTACATAAGCAAATTCAAGAAGTAATATCAAATAGTTTTAAAATATAATTTTGTTTGTTTATTTATTTATTTTAATATATAGAAATTACCTACAAATTAATAGTTCAAAAACTTCTTTAACTGGGTCCCTTATATTGTAATTACCAATTACCCACAATATAAAAACTATTAGACCAGATATGATATGAATTATGAATCCATTTACAAAATTAATTGGACAACATCAAGCAGTAGAATTACTAACTCAAGCTGTACTGCTTCAGAGAGTTGCACCAGCATACTTATTTGTGGGAACAAATGGTATTGGAAGAAGTTTAGCAGCACATTGTTTTGTAGAGTTTCTATTCACACGAAGACTAGATAATCCTGAATCTGTAATTAGGAAACTAGAAAAAGGTAATCACCCAGACGTACTTTGGGTAGAACCTACTTACCAGCATCAAGGACAGTTACTTACATCCAAACAAGCAGAAGAGAAAGGATTAAAATGCAAAGCACCCCCTACTATACGTTTAGAACAAATCAGAGCAATTACAGAATTTCTCAGTCGTCCCCCAATGTCTGCTCCTAGAAATATAGTAGTTTTAGAACAAACTGAGACTATGGCAGAGTCGGCAAGTAATGCTCTACTTAAAACCTTAGAAGAGCCAGGACAAGCAACTATTATCTTAATTGCACCATCCCCAGAGTCAATTTTATCAACTCTAGTATCCCGTTCTCAAAAAATTCCCTTTTCCTGCTTGAATAGTAATGATATGTCACAGGTACTTATCAAAACTGGAAATGAAGAGATAATAGAACACCCTACAATTTTAAAAGTTGCATCTGGAAGTCCAGGTTATGCAATTGAATCTTATCAACAATTACAAACAATTCCGTCTGAATTACTTTTAAGTTTAACCCGATTACCCCAAAATTATCGTCAAGCTTTGGAATTAGCAAAGCAAGTTGATAAACAATTAGATACAGAAACACAACTATGGTTAGTTAGTTATCTTCAACATTTATATTGGCAAAATAATACATCGCTTAATATTATTAAACAATTAGAAAACGCCAAAAAAGCTTTACTTAGTTACGCTCAACCCCGGTTAGTTTGGGAATGTACTTTTTTAGATTTCGTTAAAATCAATAATCATGCAACTTTTTCAGGTCATAATTAAATATTAATTAAACATTTGAAAAAAATACATTTTTTGTAAATCCTTCAACCCGAGCAAAATACAATGCAATTAAGTTCAGAATAATTGTAGGTTGGGTTAAGCGATAGTAAACCCAACTTTCCTGTTGGTAATTCTAGGTAACAATTCAAGAACCCGCTCCGCGTCTACATATTTAAAACTTAGAACTTTGCTTACTATACAAACTATATTTTAAGAAAAGAGCTATCGGAGTTGGTGGGTCGGGACAGATTCAGCTTTTCGGGTTCAAACTAAGTATTGATTGTCTGTCTAACCCACCCTACAATAAACTGTAACTAGGAAAAATATCCTAATCCAAGAATAGTAAGGTAAAGAACCAAGCATCAATAATTACTAATCCCATTTCTCGGTAGTATGAAGATATATTATCTACTGAAACTTTTTTTATGAATTTAACTGAAGAAATACTCTCACAACTACCAGGGGATGTTTTGGGTGGATTGCGTAAAAGCGATCGCGTTCTGGAAAATTTAAGAAAAGGTAGCGCACCTGTGCCATCTGTAGTGAGGGAAAATCAACATCCTCTGAACAACGTGGACTGGGATGTTGTTATTTGCGGTGGCACTCTCGGTATTTTAATCGGTTGTGGGTTGGTAATGCAAGGGTTGCGGGTAGCTTTATTAGAAAGGGGGGTTCTGAAGGGAAGGGAGCAGGAATGGAATATTTCTCGTAAGGAATTGGATGTATTTTTGGATTTGGGTTTATTATCAAAGGCTGAGTTAGATAAAACTATTATTACTGAGTACAATCCAGCGAGAGTTAGCTTTTTTGAAGGTACAGAGGTTTGGGTACGAGATGTTCTTAATATTGGTGTAGATCCAGTTTACTTATTAGAAACTTTAAAAAACAAGTTTTTAGCTGCCGGTGGTCAGTTATTTGAAAATACTGCTTTTAATGGAGTAACGGTACATCCTAACGGTGTTGTTGTAAATGAGGAATATTCTACTAGATTATTAGTAGATGCAATGGGACACTTCTCACCTATTAAACAACAAGCACGTGAGGGGAAAAAACCAGATGCAATTTGTTTAGTTGTGGGAACTTGTGCTGAAGGATTTCCGGAAAATAACACGGGGGACTTGTTGGTATCTTTTACACCCTTACAAAATCAATGTCAGTACTTCTGGGAAGCTTTTCCTGCAAAGGATGGGAGAACAACTTATATGTTTACCTACATGAATGCGGATCCAAAACGTCCGAGTTTAGAAGCTTTGTTTACAGATTACCTCAAACTGATGCCAGAGTATCAGGGTGTGGAGTTATCGCAACTTAATTTTAAACGAGCGCTGTTTGGTTTTTTCCCTTCTTACCGTGAAAGTCCTTTAAATACACCTTGGAGGGGTATCTTAGCAGTGGGAGACAGTAGTGGAAATCAGTCTCCCTTAAGTTTTGGTGGTTTTGGTGCAATGGTGAGACATTTACCACGTTTAAGTTCCGGAATTGGGGAAGCTTTAGCAACGGATAATTTATCTTCTTCAGCTTTGGGTTTACTACAACCATATCAACCCAGTTTGACTGTAACTTGGTTATTTCAAAAAGCTATGAGTGTGGGTGTCGATCAAAAAGTTGCTCCGAATCAAATTAATGAACTTTTATCTATAGTTTTCGCTCAAATGCAAGATTTGGGCGATTCTGTTTTAAAACCGTTTTTACAAGATGTAGTGCAATTTGTAGGGTTAACAAAAACTCTCGTTTTGACTAGTTTAAAAAATCCATTATTAATTACTAAAATTATTCCTCAAGTAGGTTTCATTACTATTATTGATTGGATTATACATTATATTAATTTAGGTATTTATTCTATTTTATTTGCAGTTAGTAAACATTTAAACTTAATGAATAAAATACCAGATAGTTTTAAGTATTATTGGCATCGTTGGGTTGATGCTTGGAAATATGGGTCTGGAGGTGATTATCATTAATTTGGTGATTAGTGATTGGTAAATCTTATTAATATCAAATTTATACAAATTATAAAACATTATAAAAAAACTAAACAATGGAAAGAAAATCAAAAGGGATAAAATATTTTGGCACACTGACAAATTTATTGCGCGATCGCGATAGTTTTTTAGAAGAGGTAAAACAAGGAGTTAGGCTTCCTAGCAAAATTATTTCTTTACTAGTTTGTAGCTCTTTATTTCTCTCCATATATGGTGCAATTATTGGTGCTTACCATAGTTGGATGCAAGCTTTATCCTCAGCCATCAAGTTACCGGTACTGTACTTAATTACATTATTAATTTGTATCCCAACATTATTTTTTGCCAATATCATTTTCGGTTCTAAACGTACATTCGGACAATTCTTTGCGATCGCTATAACTGCTGTTTCTATCACTAGCGTTCTTTTATTTAGTTTTGCCTCAATTGCCTTATTTTTCATGATTAGCACTAATCATTATCAATTTATTATTTTGATAAATGTAATCATCTTTTCTATTACCGGATTTATTGGTGTTTCATTTCTGTATAAAGCTGCGAATGTAGTTTTAGAACAAGAAGATGATATTAAATCTTTACGTAATGAAAAATCAACGAGAAACCTAAGTCCCCAAGATACTTTATCAAGAAGTGATGAGTTGAATACTCTTCTCTCTTTGGAAGAAAGAGATTTGGAGAAAAGTTTGCCAGATGTTGTGGAAATTCAGGATGATAGTAGTAGGAAAATACGTCAAAAAATTGTTAGATACTGGTTATTTTTATATGCTTTTGTTGGTATTCAACTAGGTTGGAGTCTTCGACCATTTTTTGGGACACCCGGTTCTCCTTTTCAACTATTCCGAGAGAGAGAAGGAAACATTTACGTCAGCATCATTCAATCTTTAGCATATTTATTAGGTTTTCGGTAAACGGATTCATTTTTCTGAGAAAACTATTAGATAAAAGCTTTATTAATCAACAAACTAATTTTTTTACAAAAATGCTAGATAAAACAACTCAAAAAACAACTCAAAAAATAACTCAAAGAACCAATAACTTTAACGTATTAATCAGCTTACTGCGGGATAGACAAAATTTTTTAGAGGAAATTAGTCAAGAAATTAGACTCAAAAATAAAGTTAATTCACTTTTAGTTTCTAGTTCTATTTGTTTTGCATTATATGGAATCATTATTGGAGCTTCCCATAGCTGGATGCAAGCTTTATCAAGCGCTATTAAGTTTCCAGCATTCTATTTACTTACACTGATGATTTGCTTTCCGACCCTATTCTTTTTTAATATCTTATTTGGATCCCGTAGCACTCTTCTTCAACATCTGGCAGTATTATTAACGGCTGTATCAGTAATTAGTGTCTTACTTTTTAGTTTTGCACCAGTTACCTTATTTTTTCTAATTACCACTCCCAATTCTTACCAATTCTTTAAAATACTCAATGTTCTAATCTTTCTAATTACAGGCTTTTTCGGTGTCAAATTTCTTTACGAAGGAATGCAAATACTTTCTAAGACAAATGAAAATGGGAAAAAAACACGTACAGTTATTGTCCAGTCATGGTTAGTCTTATATGGATTGATAGGAATGCAGTTAGGTTGGTTTCTCCGACCATTTTTTGGTTCACCTGGTTCTAATTTTGAATTATTTAGAGCAGTTCAAGGTAACATTTATTTAGACATTGTCAAAGCTTTTTATGAGGTACTCGGTTTTAATTAATTAAAATCAGGACTTACGCAGCAATAACGAAATTCCGTCATTGCGACCGTAGGAAAGCAATCGCAAAGCCTTGTTTTTCGCCACGAGTTCGTAAGTCCTAAAAATGCTAAATAAGTTTAACTAATAATTAAATAAACATCAGTTCGGGTTAAGAAACTTTATCTGACTTTTCACGAGATGTTGAAAACGTCATTTTAGGCTTTTCTCTAACCCTACTTCTTTCGTTACTCATTATCATTAGTTTATAGTTATTAATAATAAAGCTGTGGAAAAGTAACGTTTTTTGGTTGATTCAGGACTTACTGTGAAAAGTCAGACTCGTTAATGGCTCAAATGACGTAAACACGTTTATGAGTACTAAAATCAAGCAACGATGTTTTAAGAATTTTAGCCTATCCCGAATAATGGTTAAATAACTATTATTTTAGTTGAGAGAATGTTTGAAATTATAGTTTTAAAAAACTACCAATTACTCATCACCAATTACCAAACTCTACCGACATAACAAATAATCAATACGGTTCATTATCTTCTAACTTATAAATAACAGTGACTTTTTCCTTACCTTTAACTTTGACTGATTTATCAACTAAGGATAAACAAAAAGACTGAGGATTTTGTAAAGCATCAACTACTGATTGTGTAACCAAAACATTACAGTTATAACCTTTCGTCAATCCTTCTACCCGTGAAGCTAAATTGACTGCATCACCAATAACAGTAGACTCTATACGGGATGTAAAACCTATAGTACCCATAACAACTTCACCACGATGAATACCAATACCTACACGAATATTTGGTAATCCTTTTTGATAACGTTGCTGATTAAATTTGTGTAGAGAATGCTGCATTAAAATAGCTGCACGTAAAGCATTATCAGTACTTTCACCGTCAAATAACGCCATAATGGCATCACCAATATACTTATCAATAAAACCACCTGCTGATTCTATAGCTTCTCCAATACAAGCTAAATAATCATTGAGAAAAATAAATGTTTCTTGTGGTGTCATTACCTCAGATATTAAAGTATAACCACGAATATCGCAAAACATAATAGTGACAGTTTTTGTTGCAGCTATACCCACTTGAATATTTTCAATCCCATCTTGTGCGATCGCGCTAATAAATTTATTCGGTACAAATTTTTCAAAGGATTCGATGGTTTTGCTTAATTTATCAAATGAGGATTGCAAAGATGTTCCCATTTTGTTAAAGGTAGCAGCTAAGGTCGCAAATTCTTTAATTAATACATTGCTATTAGCTCGATGTTGCAAATCTCCAGCAGCAATCTTTGCCGCACTTTCTTGCAAGTCTTTGAGTGGGTCGTTTAATTCTTTGGCTAAAATGAAAGCAGACAACCATCCAAAACTAAGCCCAATTGCACCAACAAGTAAAGCTGTTTGAACTAAACTTGTAACTTTTGCTTCCAATTTTCCCAAAGAAATACCAATTCGTAAAGTACCAATTTTCTCACCAGAGAGTAAATTGATATTCGTTGCTACATCCATCACTCTTTTGCCACTATATTCTCTTACTTTTCCGGCAAACTTAATATCTCTGAGGATAAATGTTTCTGCAACATAATTATTTTGTCCGCTTAAATTTAACGCCTGATTTGTTATTTTTAAAGGTACGATATCAGGTATGTACTGGTCTTGAAAGTCACTAGGAGAAGCTGCAACAATCTTATTTTTTTGGCGAGCATCTGAGACTAAAAGATATACAAATTCCGGCTCTTCTCTGAGTAATAATTCTAAATTTAAGCGGATTTGACTCCAGTTCTGTTCGTGCAATTCGTTACTAGAAGTACTTGATAATACACGGGAAATTCTTAAAGCTTCCTCTACTTTTTGTTGCCGGTAAAGGTCAGTTTCGGTGCTTGTCCATATCCAAACAATAGCACCTACCAACACCACACTCAAGAGTGTGGTTGCAGTTATCAAACGAGTACGGATTGAACGAAAAGCTAAAATATGCACAGCTGCTATTCACTCAGTTCTTCGACAAAAGTCAACCATGGAAGTCTTTGAGAAAGACGGTTTTTACCATTATTACAGCTATTTTTAAATGCTAAAGTAATCGGACCACCCTTAGAAGCAATAATCGGTTGTGATTTTTCACCCCATCTAGTAGCGAGCATGATATCACACTCTCGTATGTCTTTGACATTTAAGCGAATAGGTTGTTCGCTATCTCTGTATATTGGTGGCTTAGCAAATATTTTTATACTACCTTCAGTAGGTAATTGCTTTGGTACTAAAGCAAAAATATCCCGCATCCAGACACCATGAACTTTGACGCGATCGCTATCCCACCCACTACGATATCCTACTTCCTCTAGGATGGTTTGTTGTGGTAGTTTATCTAGATCGGCTAACTCAATTTTAGTATTCCCCACTTGCAGTTTGGGTGTTTCTGTATCCACTATCATATGAGTTACATAAAATGCCCAGTATACCTGTTTATACTTCTTTCGTAATTCTGGATACTCTGTATAAGGAAAGACTAAGTATATGGGACCTCCTTGTTCTCTTTTGATTTTTTGACCATTTTTAGCAATTGCTAAAGTAATGGGGTAAGTGAATAAATCTTCAACCTTCAAAGTTACTTGATAAGAGTCAAAGCAAACAAAGGTGATTTCTTTTGCATCAGGGGGAATATCAAACTGTTTTAAAAGTCGAGAAACCCTAATTCCTTTGAATTCAAATACTTTGTCTGGTTCCAAAACATTATTTGCATCTGTTGTTTTAACAGTATCTGTCGCTAAATCAAGTAATTTTTTCCAGTTTAACTCTATAGATTTACCCCGATTTATCTGTCCTTGAATTAATAATTTCCATGGTTGAGGTTGTTTACTTCCAGTATTCGCTGCTAATATCTGAGAATTGCGAGCGATCGCTTCTCGACGCAAAGCTTCAATTTGTTGCTTGCTAATTTTTTTCTCACAACCCCCAATACTAGTTATGGATAATCCCCAAAGCATTAAAAGTAATATTTTCTGTAAATAGAGATGCAGGTGCATTGAATGTAAATATTTGTTTACAATTAAAAAACAAGTAGTTTTTATTACAACTCTCTTCTTGTTTTACATATTTATTTCAATTCGTCGAGTTTTAGGGAAGGGTGTTTAAAGGGGGAAAGGGTTAAATGGGAGCAACGCGATTTTGTGAACATAGGTTTAGACTCTCAATTATATAGGTCAATTCTCAATAAACTTAGGTTTTTAAAGCGCGATCACACTTTGAAAGAGCCTATTTCCGTTCCAAATTTTAACGACCCACTTTTTCGCGTTGCTCCCGGGTTAAATTAAGTTTCTTTTAACCCTTTCCCTAATAATGGATAAATACGGTTCTGATAGTTTCGTTTTTAGTCAAAACCCTTGATGGAGATACCATGTTACCTCTCTAGAAAACCTCAAAGCACGATACTTCTCAAGTTCCCACTTCCTCAAGCAATATTATTAAATTCAATCACAATATCATTGAAATCTTGGTCTCCACCACTGGGTAAATCCTCAAAACCGAAGGTTTTATCATCTAACAACTTGATGTGGTCGAAGTTATCGCTATTAGAACCCAAGTATGATAGGTAAACTTCTGCTTCACCACTTAGTGCTTGCTCCACATTACCATCAGCGATAATTAGGGGAACTACTAGAGAGCCTACGTCAAATTCAACGCTTCCAGTTTCTGTATTATTATCACTGGTGGAAAATACAGGAGAGACTAGGTTGTTCAAGGCGGCTTCTAGATAACCATCTTCATCAACAGCAACACCGTCAATAGTGCCAGTGATATCATCAATTCGGTAGAAGTAAACTTGATTATTGAAGTCAGCCTCTCTGCTGATTGTGTAATCCATAGTTACTGTATCAGTTGTGTAACCAGTTAGATCGATGGCTTCAATTGTGGTTTCATTAACGTCAGTAGTCATGATTGGACTAGAATGGTCTTCGTCTAAAGCAAAATTAACAACAAAACCATCTATCAATCCTTCACTAGTAAGGGTAGTGTCGCCAAAGGTTGCAGTGTCTTCAAATGATCCTACACCATAAAGATTTCCTGCATTGCTAGCAGCTATATCTAGTAACGAGTAATCCAATTGTTCAGCTTCCAAGATATTACCCTCGGTGTTGAGTTTGAGGATAAAGCTATCATTTTCACTATTACTGCTAAAAGTGGTGTCGCCAAAAGTGACTGTATCTTCAAAGCTCCCTGTAACGTAAATATTGTCTTTCTCATCAACGGTAATATGATTTCCTGAATCTAGTGACGTACCCCCTAAATTTTGCGCCCAGAGTACGTTACCACTATTGTCAAGTTTAGCGACAAAGGCATCGCTTTCACCATTACTTGTAAGAGTAGTGTCGCCAAAGGTGACTGTATCTTCAAAGCTTCCTGTAACGTAAGTATTACCTGCTTTATCCAAGGCAATGCCATTACCAGTATCAGACAAAGTACTACCTAATTTTTGACTCCACTCTAGATTCCCATCACTATCGAGTTTAGTCACGAAAATGTCAGTATCCCCAGAACTCAAGAGAGTCTCATTTCCCAGAGTTACATCACCCAAAAAGCTTCCTATAACATAACTATTACCTACTTCATCAGTAGCAATATCTGTACTTATACTGAAAGAGGTGCTATCAAAGTTTTCAGTCCAAACTAGATTACCACTGCTATCAAGTTTGGCTACAAATCCTTCACCCTCAACAGAAGTTGAATCTCCAGGTATATCAAATAAGTCGGTCTCTGTACCAGCATTTTTGACTCCTGTAACATAAGTGTTATCTGCATTATCACTGCTGATACGTAAGCCAAAGTCTGTCCCTAGCCCTGCATCTTCAATCTGCTCTGCCCAAATGACATTACCGTCATTATCAAGCTTAGTAACGAAAGCATCAGAAATACCCACACTAGTGAGGCTGATATCACCAAAGTTAACAGTACCGATGAAAAGTCCTGTAGCATAAGTATTGCCGACTTCATCGCTTTCAATACCGGAGCTCAAACTAAAGGATTCAAGGGATGTACTGTTAAAATTTTCTGCCCATATGACATTACCTTCACTGTCGAGCTTAGCGACGAAACCATCATTAATACCTGTAGTGCTAAGGCTTGTGTTGCCAAGGCTGGCGTTAACTTGGAATGACCCTGTGATATAGCTGTTACCTGATCCATCAGCAGTAATGCCAAAGCCGGAATCAGCAAATATACCACCTAATTGCTGCACCCACTCTGAACCTGTAGTTAATAATGTCATAAAATACCTCTTAAAAAACTAAAGAACTTAGAAACAGAAAATTTAGGAATTATTCCTTTTAGAACCTGAGAATAAAGCTTTGTAGTGTATTACAAAAGTCACACTACCTCCGTTCTTTTTATTTCAGAACTAGTTTTGTCCTTTGAACACTAAACAGGACTTACGTAAAAGTGACGTAATTCTGTGATTACGTTTGCGTAGCATGTCCATTAGGACAAACGATAGCGACGTAATCGCAGAGTCCTTGCGATTGCTAGTCTACGACAATCCTTTCAGGGAACCCTACAGTAGGTTTCGGTCGCAATGACAAATCTTTGTTGCGTAAGTCCTGACTAAAGTATGATAGTTAATTGAATAATAAAAGCAAGTATCAAATACAACATAAAAACAAATCTCTGACTCCTAAAGCCTCCTATCTCAGTATTTGCGGATATCGCCTGAGTATTAATGGCTATAGCACGTTTATTTGGTTAATCATTAACGGGACTTAGACAAAAAACAAGGAGGAAAAAGCCTCAAAGCTAGTCAGGGCAAAGAATATACGTCAAAGCCTAAAAAAATCGCTCAAACTCAGATATATCAAGAAAATAACCAATTCGATGTAAAATCATTGACATATAAAGCTTTGAGCCTTTTTTGACCCAAAAAAATGTCTAAGTCCCGTTAAAAGTTAATCGAAATTACAAGTATAAGATATGACTTAAACAAGGCAATTAAACTCCGAAAAGCTCCTATTTTTTTAATTTATATGACAATAAAGAACGTGGATGAAATAACTTAAAATTATGAAGGGTATTGGGGTTCTAATGATGTTAAAGAATAAAATCTCAAATATCGATTGGATAAAGCTTACAGTTTCTCAATTCGATTTTTGTTTTCCGAAAGTGATAGGAGAGGGATAAGAACGTCTCTATAACCAATCAAAACAAAACAGACCGCTAGTGGTGTAATAGATTGCTTTTGAAAATAATGTAAATAACTCAGATTTTTAAACTCCAACCATTTGCTTCACGAATACCATCTCACCGGTTAAACTAAAGGCGCGGACATCGGTAATTTTCACTTTCACAACTTTACCTTTCAATTCTTTAATATCTCCATCAAAGAATGTCAAACGGTTGGTACGGGTGCGTCCCATGACCTGTGATGTGTGTTTTGTATTTTGCTCTTCTACTAATACCTCTTCTACCCGTCCCATATATCTCTCGGAGCGTTGTGCTGCTTTTGTTGCTACTAAATGATTTAAACGTTGTAAGCGATCGCTCTTAATTTCTTCGCTGAGTTGTTCTTCCCAGATAGCTGCTGGTGTACCGGGACGGGGTGAATAAGCTGCGGTGTTTACTAGGTCGAAACCGATTTCTTCTACTAGTTTTAAAGTATTCTCAAATTGCTCTTCTGTTTCTCCGGGGAAACCGACTATGGCATCAGCACTAATTGCGGCATCGGGCATATATTGCCGTACAGTATTAATAATGCGGCGATACTTTTCGTGGGTATAACCCCGAGACATTCTTTTGAGAACTTCATTATCCCCGGATTGGAAAGGAATATGGAAATGTTCGCATACCTTGGGTAACTCGGAACAAGCTTTAATCAAACGTTCCGTAAAATAGCGAGGATGGGAGGTTGCAAAGCGGATTCTATCTATCCCCTCCACATCATGAACATAGTACAGTAAATCTGTCAGGGTATGTTTGTGACGACCGGATGGTGTGGTTCCTGGTAAATCTCGTCCGTAAGCGTCAATATTTTGACCGAGTAAAGTAACTTCGGTGTAACCCTGTTTAGCAATTTCCTCCATTTCCAGACGAATCGCTTCCGGAGTCCGGGACTGTTCTAAACCCCGGACGTTGGGAACTACGCAGTAAGTACAGCGTTCGTTACAACCATAAATCACATTTACCCAAGCAGTTACTAAACTATCGCGACGGGGTTTAGTAATATCTTCCATAATATGAACGGGTTCGGTTGCAACCACCTGATTTCCATCAAATACTTGCTCTAGTAAATCCTTGAGACGGTTTGCGTGTTGTGGTCCCATCACTAAGTCCAATTCTGGAACCCTTCGTAGTAAGTCTTGTCCTTCTTGTTGTGCCACACAACCAGCTACAATTAAAGTTAAATTAGGTTCTGCGTGCTTACGTTTTGCCTGTCTGCCTAGATAAGAATAAACCTTTTGTTCGGCATTATCCCGAATTGTACAGGTATTGTAGAGAATTACATCTGCACCACTGGGGTCTTCCGACCACCCAAAACCCATATCTTCTAGAACTCCAGCCATGCGTTCTGAGTCAGCTTTGTTCATCTGACAACCAAATGTTGTAATGTGATAGCGGCGTTGAGAAGTGGTCATAGTAGGATACTTAATCTTAGGTTAGTACAGTTGTTATTTGTTAGGTTTTGGCTTTTGGCTTTTCCGTAGTGGACGGTATGGCTTCCAACAAATATATTTTCTTTTTAAGTATATAAGACTTACGCGCTTTACAAATTTATTACCTTGTGTATATTCACGTTCTTTACATTGCTTCAGACTTTGATAAAGGTATTGGATAATCAAAGTTTAATCCTTAAACTCCCTACCTTATATTTTTATATTTAGTTTTCTTTATCAATTCGGTATTGATCTATTATTAACTTTCTGATTTAAAGTTTCTTGTACGGATGATGATAAATTTTCATAATCCTCGTGTTTTTGTGCCATTAAAGCCAATTCTACCTGTATATTTTCAGGTAAATCTTGAAAGTTTCTTTCTTCCTGACTAAAGCTATTGGCTTCCGGAATCCACCAAGAATACTTTACACTTAAGTCTGAATATAGCTTGAATTTGGAGATCTGAGCGTACTGTTCCCCTGCTGTGTCATGATATGTTGCAATTTCAAATATATTCATGAAATTATATAATTTCCAGAGTTTCAGTAATTACTTCTCGGTCATCGATTGATTCTATACCCACTACAATTATAGTAATTTAAATATAGTAATTTAAATTAATTTCCGTAGGGTGTCATAGCTTACTATGAAAACTACTATGAAAATTACTATGAAAATCAAGATTTGGGGGATTTTCCCCCAAACCCCCTCCGAATGGTTCTCACGAAATGAATCGAGTCTGCCCCAGTGTTGATATGTTTTCTTATTTGGAATGACTATAATGTGGTTGAGTATAGTATGGGTAGAAATTGTCGATTACTCAAATTTTACACTTAGAGTATTGATTCCAAATTTTGATCACATAGTACATTGGTGCATGATCGGCGATGTGGTCTATAGGGATAATCAATCCTTTTTCTAAATCGTTGACAGTATTGAGTAAATGAGCGATACTACCACGGAAAGTATCAGCTAATCTATCTATAAAAACCGCATTATCAGCAATGTTACCTCGGTAATCAATATATTTAAGTTGTCCTACATGACAATAGCTTCTGATGCCCCGTAAGGGAGAAATATGAGGTGCAATTGATGGTATTCGGGTAACAATATCATTATTATTTACAAAACGATAGGTTTTTTCATCAAAACCTTTTTTGCGGAAATTACCTTGAAAAATTACATCTCCAACCAGTGGAGAACCAAAAGTATATAAACCGTTAAAATTAGAATATCGGTAAGCTGCAAGGGTTGCAAGAGCTGCACCTAAACTATGACCTGTAAACCAAAAGGTACGCTCTCGACTTTCTTGGGAAAGACATTTTAGATATGGTTCGATCGAGTCAAACCAAATTTTATTCAAATCCTGTAAAAAGCCTTGATGAACGCAACCCTCATCATTGAAGTCTACTAAACATAATTTGATATCGCAACAAATATCTTGCCAAAATTCTTTCCAAATATCTTTTTGGGGAATCTTTAATCCGGGTTTATAAACTTGGGTTCCCCGAAATACTACAAATACAAATTTATCGTTATGAGCTACATAACATTGCACGTTATCTTTACTAAAAAGCTTGGCATGAAGACCTACATCCTGAAAATATTTAATTGCAAATTCTGGTTCTTCATAGGAAAGTAATGCAGTTTCTGCCAACCACCATGCATTAACTAATTGGAATTGATTGGTTTTATAGTCAAAGGGATGATTGTGGAAGTTATCAAAACACTGGTAACTGTTATGATTCGGTGGAAAGCAATGTTTAATAGTTGCAATAGGAATTGTTTTAAACATGAAAAGTAGTGTCGCCTGATGTGTAACTGGATTTACACAAAACTTGTCCAAGTTCCGTGAAATCCTGGAGGTATGATGCTAGGTAATCCTAACTTACACGTAGGTTCTTCGTCCAATTTTTGAGTGTTGAATATCCAAACTTCGCTACACTCGGAACTACCATCGAAAATTACTGTCAGTACCCAACCTTGATTGGGGTCATCTGCGTCATTTACATATATCGGTTCGCTAGGATATATATCGGTACCTATGTTTGCTTCAGTCAGAGTTTCGGTATTATGGTCTAAGCAAGCAATTCCATTTAAGATTTCTTTACTCATATCCGTTCCGGGTTGAGCAATAGAAAGATATGTATAATCAGATTTTTGACCGACGTGTTGGGGTGGAACGCTAGGAAATTCGCAGTGTCTGTCTAATAGTTCTGATATTTGGGTAACTTCACCTTTCTGGGGATTGATATGTACCCGGGATAAGGAACTGGTAGCTAAAGTATGGGTCTGACCTGTGGCAAATTCTTTTAGATATTGATTGGTTTGAAAGTCTGAATATTTAGCTATATCAATAATTATTATACCGCTATCATCTACATAACCATTGGCAAAGTGCCATTGATACCATGGTTCTGTTTGAATACGACTAACTATTTCTAAAGTTTGACGGTCAATAACTAAAATCTGCGTTCCTAATTCCGGTTCCCAGGTCATAGCTTCGCTGAAGCTTTTGAAACCGATTAATGCTGGTAGTAATTGTAGTTGTACAGGAGAAATAACGAAGACTAAATACTGTCCCGCTAAAACAAAATCATGAACTAATGGCGTTCCATCAAGTTTATGTGCATTTTTCTGCTTGATATTACCAGACATATTACTTCTGTAAACATTTAGAGTTGCGTTTTTTCCTGGTGTAATACCAAAGTTGAAAATTTCTCCGGTCATTCCATCAACTTTTGGATGTGCTGAATATGGAGTTTTGTCAGTTAATTCACCTAAATTATCTTCACCCAAAGTGTTAAGTTCTTGTAAATCGAGATAATGTGGTTTACCACCTTCCCATAGTGCAAGAAGTTTATCTGGTAATGCTAAAACCGAAGTGTTCGCGGCATTTTTTACTGGTTTAAACCAATTATTCCAGACTGCTCCTGGTGCGGTCATTCCATAATTACTATATAGCAGTTTACCAGCTTGGGATTCAGCTTGATAACCTTGGGTTTGCACATAGCGGTAGACTCCAGTAGCACTACCATCGGGGTGAAAATGAACAGCAAGAATCGCTCCGTCCCCATCAAACCAGTGTCCTACGTGAATACCACCTCTTTCTAGTCTAGCAGATCCATTTCTATACAAGGTTCCTCGCAGTCCTGGAGGTATTTTACCGGAGATGATTTTTAGATTGGTAATGGGAAATTCTCTTGCTGGTTGAGATATAGCTTTTGACCAGGTTGGTTTTTTTGCGGTTTGCATTTGTTTCTGGTAATTGTAGTATAAGGGCTAAATTTCTACCATAAACTTAATTGTGTTGGAGAGTTATCTATTTTTTCCCAGGTGGGTAAAGATGGGATTGGTGCACCAAATTCTTGTAATGTTTTGTGGAAGTGACGAGCGATCGCGGGTGATTTTTCTTCTAAGGGACAATGTATAAATAGATAAATTCGTTTTCCTTGTTCTAACCACTGTTTGATATAATTTGCCCATTCTTCTATGTATGGTTGGTTGTTTGGTAGGTTGGGATGAGATATAAATCGAATTAGGATAAATGGAGATGTGGTAGTGAATTGTACGGGAAGTTGGGGTTTTTTACGTTCTGAATGGAGTTGTGGGTCGTCTTCGCATTCATAAATGGGACGGGTATCTAAGAGAACTTTACCGACATTAAAATTTTCTAATAATGTTGTTAAATTACTGAGGTGGGGTTCTTGAAACCAGTTTTGATGACGTACTTCTAGTGATAATTCTAATTTGGTTTGCTGCCAAGCTTCCAGAAATGTTGTTAGGTCGTTTATTGATTTGGGAGAATAACTTGGAGGTAATTGAGCGAACATGGGTGCTAATTTTTTCCCCAGGGGTTTCATTCTCTCTACAAACTGTAATGCTTCTGGAATATTTGGTGTGAGTGAGTTTTGATGAGTGATACTTTTCGGTAACTTCAGACAAAATTGAAAATTTGGGGATGTCTGCTGTGTCCAACGAGTCACAGTATCCGGTTTAGGAACAGCGTAAAACGTCGTATTTCCTTCCACAGTAGAAAAGCGATCGCTATATAATTTCAAAAAATCACTTGCACGTGTACCTGGAGGATAAAATTCTCCGACCCAGTCTTTATAAGCCCAAACTGCACATCCAATGAAAAATTTCACGACAACAACCACTAAACAGCTATTGTATATAAATTATCTCTTGTTTTTATACATGAATATATAATATTAAAAAATAATTACCAAAGCGATCGCAATATCTAAACTACCAAAAAATAACCTGTCCGAAGCGACCGTAGGTAAGCGATCGCAATATCTCTAATACACACGAATCAACGCGATCGCTACTCTTCTCTTTGAGAGACTATGTCAACGAGAAGCGTTCAGCAACGTCCTCCCAATGACCTTACCAAAAAGTCGGGATTCTACACTCCACAAACATTACCCTAAAAACCACCTTTTTAAACTACCCAATAAAGAATCATCCCCACTTGTTTGCTGTTGTGTGCGTAAAACCTTCAAATTATTCTGATAAAGCACCGTATCCGGATGATTTGCACCCAAAACCCGCTCTACAATCTCCACAGCTTGTTTATAAAGGGGTTCTGCTTGTTCGTACTTTCCTTCGTCGGAGTAGAGTAAGGCTATTCTCGTGACCACAGACCAGACTTAAAACAAGTAGTTTTAGACTTAGTAACAAGTGGTGATGGTGATTTACCGTTACTAATGAGGGTTCAATTAAATATAGACAAAAGTGCC
>JBCCDM010000069.1:0-19283 GCA_039030795.1 Cyanobacteria bacterium P01_A01_bin.84 | reverse complement strand
ACAAATATTATCACTACAAATTTAGTGCGAATAAAGTTAGCGCTAAAAGTAAAACGACTGTCTTTTATTTAGCTAAATTAGAAAAAATAAGTTGTTTTTAATCCAACATATTTGCCATTAAGAGTTTTAGTAAAAAAAATGGATATCGTCTTAAACCCAGTATTACTAAGTCTTATGGCATATGTTTAGATTTCTCTCAACCAGATTAACTTATAATTTAGACCTGCCAGATATTCTGGATTGAAAAAATGTATGAATACTTATAAATTTTATTTAATTTACTTCTAACAAATTTAAAATAAGAAGGATTTTAGAATAATTATTGTTTATTGGGCATAATAATCAACAAATAGTTGAGTAAATCAAGTTCATAGCTTCATGGCTAGTCAAAATAATATCCAAACCAAAAATCTTGTGATTCAATCGTTTATAGAAGAGTTATATGAAAAATATGAATCATTGAAAGATGGTAAAGTTGCTCAATATATACCAGAATTAGCAAAAGTGAATCCGAACTTATTTAGTATTTGCTTAGTGACGGTAGATGGTAATATTTATCAAGTAGGAGACTTTAAACAACTTTTTACCATTCAATCTATTTCCAAAGTGTTTGTTTATGGCTTAGCTTTGCAAGACAGAGGAAGAGACTATGTTGCTACTCGTGTAGGGGTTGAACCTACAGGGGATGCATTCAACGCTATAATCTTAGATGAGCAATCGATGCGACCTTATAATCCTATGGTTAATGCTGGCGCGATCGCAACAACCAGTTTAATCGAAGGAACTGATGCTACAGAACGTCTGAACCGAATGCTAGATATGTTTCGGTCTTATACAGGTCATAATGTTTTTGTTGATATCTCTGTGTTTACATCCGAACGTGCAACTGCTCATCGAAACCGAGCAATGGCACATTTGATGCTAAATTTTGGCATGATTGAGCCTAATATTGAGGAGACACTAGATTTATATCTTCAGCAATGTGCTGTAGTTGTTAATTGTAATGACTTGGCTGTAATGGCTGCGACCTTAGCAAATAAAGGTGTAAATCCTTTGACTGGGGAGAAAGCAATAGATAGTGCTTATGTTAAGGATATTTTATCTGTTATGTATACCTGCGGAATGTATAATTTTGCGGGGGAATGGGCGTATAAGGTTGGTATTCCAGCTAAAAGTGGTGTCTGTGGCGGTATTATCGCAGTTATACCAAATAAAATGGGTATAGGGGTATTTTCACCTCTTTTGGATGGAAGAGGGAATAGCGTTCGTGGTGTAAAAGTCTGCGAGGAACTTTCTGAGAAGTTAAATTTGCATTTATTTGATTGTTTGTCAAATGAGGGTTGATGGTGAGATGGTTGTGAGAATTAAGTATCAACTACTTTAGACATTTCCTGAAATATGTAGAAACGTTAGATTTAACGTCAGTTTAGGTTAAGGAACAAATTCTGCTTTTAACGACTGATTAATTGCTCCTTCCAACGTAACTACGTTCTATATACATGACCGCAATTTATTTCTATTCTCATGTCTTAAATCCATCAGAAAATATTAAAATACATGGCTACTGTGCTCGGATGAGAAAATTATCAACCATTTGTCTGTCAAAACTTTAAGGGCTGTTTAGTACATATGAATCGGGGTAACTTCAGGATAAAAGTGCTTGCTTTACCTTTTGCCAACTTTGCAACCAGTCTCTTAAATCTTTTTGGCTACAATTATTTTTATGATGAATTTTCAAAACTGATTTAAGTTCTGGAGGAACTGCTCCTATTTGTAATTCCCAAGCTGATAAAATTTCTTCTGCTGAGTTAATTTTAGTATGATTTCTATGAAAATTATCAGAAATACTTATGATTCCCAAAGCTTTTCGTAGTTCTCTTTCTTCATAGGCAGCAACTGTTTCTACTACATAATTGTGAGATTCAGCTTTATGTAATACTGTTGCTAATGCTTGGATATAAGCCTCGCTATTATCAATCACTAGGGTCTGTAGAGATTTAGCTCTTCCTATACGTTGATTTTGTGCGAGTATGAGTACTAATAATAAAACTCCAGCTTGTATGAATGCGATCGCAAGTGGTGTTTTAGATAAGTAACTCAATAAGGATTCTTTTGAGTCGCTATAGGGTCTATTTGTTTGAGGAAGTTTATCCCTATAGCCATGAATATATTCATCTATAAATAATGATTTCTTATCTTTCGTAACTAAATCTGCTAAATAACGATAGTTAGATAAGTTATTTTGATAAGCATTCGCAGCTAAGTCAGGAGTTGTAGCAAAAATAGCTTTTCCTTTACCGTATTTCTTTTCCCAGACTACCGCACCAAATGTATCCCCCAATTGAAGTTGCTGTTTATTCAATAATTTTTTCCGTCTTCCGGTATCAACTTTAATACCTCCCACTTTAGAAGTTTGAATAGAAGAAAATTGAGTTGTTCTTACAGGCTCGCGAACTCCCAGAATTACTAGTGTGTTCCCGGACTTGACAAATTTTTCTTGTAAAGTGTTAAGTTCTCGGAAAAATTCTAAGTCGCTATTGATACGTATGAGAGTTAAGGGAGTTTTTTGACCCATCAAAGCTGTGAAGGGCTTTTGCCAGCGTTGAATAGGAGTACCCTGTTTTTCCATATAAGCGTACCAAGCACCATAGCCACTGGGACTGCGGCTGTAAGTAGAACCACTGTTGATTTTATTTACAGCAGGAGCAGTAATAATAGTTAGTAAGAGTGCTGCTAAAACAGTTATCCCTACAATCCATGCAAGACGATTTGAGGACTTCATGGCTGAGAAATCTCCTGATAAGCTTGCTGACACTGCTGATAATTTTCTGCTGCAATTTCTCGAGTGCTAAAACATAATTGTTCGTGGGTAGTGATTAAAGTCTCATAAGGCTGCATTGGTGAAATTGATAAACCCAGTATACGTAAATATTCACCATCGGTGCGACTGCGCTTATTTAAAAGAACTTTTCTTTGATGTAAATCCTGTAACATCGCAAAATAAAGACAGCGACAAGCCTCCGGATAGTTTCCCTGTCGATAAAGTTCAGAAGAGCGGACTAACCATTGATCTAATGGTATCTGCTTTACTGGTGTTTGAGAATCTTTGGTGGGATAGCGATCGCTATCCCACCAAGAATAAAGATATGGGCTAAATTCTTTCCATAATTCCCACAATACCCATGCAGTGAATAATGCTAATAATAACCAAAAAATAACTTTAAGAAATGTAATAAAATGTTCGCTGAAAGTCCAATTCCAAGAATTATTTGGGTTTCTACCCTCCAAGTTATTAAACTGGTATTCTATCCATTCTTGGGTTTTCTGCCAGAATTTGGACAAATTCCAACTCCAGTCTGCACCTGTATAAGATTTTGCGGACATAAGAAATTAACTAAGAAAAATAAAATTGTCGATTCATCAAGAAGTAATTAACAATGATTTTTGGTTTAGATTTTATATATATTAACCTGCTGTATTAATTGCAATACTTATTTGTCAATATCTATAATTTATTCATATGTCTTTTTTATGCAGTATAGCTGTGACTCAAGTATGTATCCTAATAAATTAGTAATCAATTAAACTCAGTAAATATTATTAAAGGTGTAAGGTAAGATAACCTCTATTCCAGAACCTACCGTAGGATCGAAAATAGCACTAAAGCTGATAAGTCTAATGAGACAAAGATAATTTCTATGCTCTAACTAGGGATATATTTTGAGATATCCTACCTAGACTACTGACTCAGTGCATTTTTGAGGGTCATAAATATTACATACAATTATAAAAAAGATATTTAATTTAGCCCACCTATAAAAGCTATCTTTATAAACAAGAAGCTCAAAAATAACAAATTTGCATAGCCATTTTTATATGACAATTTACTTTTATAAAGCTTGTGATGCTTACGGGTGCTTTTCCAATTTTTCTTTTCATGAGATTGTAATAGACGATATGTACTGGTCAACAGTAGAACACTATTATCAGGCACAGAAGTTTCTCGGTAGCAAAGATGAAGAAATAATAAGTGCTATTCATCAAGCTAAAACTCCAGATAAAGCCGCTGAACTAGGGCGTTGTAGAACTCTTAAACTCCGTCATGACTGGGATACAGTAAAGATTGAAGTTATGCATAAAGCTGTATTAACTAAGTTTGTTACCCATGCTGAAATTAGAGAAGTTCTTTTAAGTACCGATAATGAATTACTAGTAGAGAACTCACCAACAGATTATTTTTGGGGATGTGGGGTAGATAAAACCGGTAAAAATAATTTGGGTATAGTTCTTATGGATGTCCGGGATAAGATTCGTAATTTACATTCTTCGATATTGCTCTCACCCCATATTCCTTATTTCTCTAAAAAATAGATATCCTAGCTTTTAGGATCCATCTCAAGTATATTTTTTCTGATTTCATGAAACAATATAAACATCGTTTAATACTTCTTTCTCGTACAAAACAGCGTAAAAAATCAAAAGTAAGATATTTGAATAATACCCATCCTTATTTTACAGTCTTCGACTTAAAATAAACACTGCCATACGAGAACCATGACAGGTAAAGCACCATATCCACTTTCCTGCAATATAGTCGGTCGCAAGTAATAATATATAAGAATTTTTTTCAATAGAGTTTAACTTATGAATTCAATAATTCTCAACTCCAGGATTATAAACTTAATTGAAAGTTAGCTCATTGAGAAAGATTAAAATTATTTATTTGCAATATTTTTTACTCTAATATTAAAGTTATCTGCTGAATAGTTTACTTGTACTATATAAACTTAAAATGAATAGTAGGAAATAGATTATAACTTTGATTGAGGAATACTTTGACTAATTTTATAGATAAAAAGTAGTAAAAACCGAACAATTTTATTTCGTTCCTAGGTATTAGAGCATTAAGCATGGAATGTGGATGTTTTGATAGTAAATGAGGAGATTATCCCCTGTACTTGGATGAGTCAACCAAGGTTCAAACAAGGTTTTTAAAGCAAACCTTGTTTGACATTATTTGAATCATATTATGAACGAAGGTAAATTAAATATAGTTAAATTGTTAATTTTTGAAAGCTGACATCAAAATCATTTAAAATAATCGACAAATAGGGTATTGTATTCAACAGGCTAAAATTTTTATTGCCAAAATTAAGGTGTTAGAGAGGAGTTATGAAAGTAAAATTATTTAGTCTTGCGTTGATTGTTGGTGCTGCTGCATTTCTAGGGGCTTGTAATGAAGGTGGAAATACACCTGATGCCACTACTACTCCCGCAACAGAGCCTGCCGATGGTGCAACTCCTGCGGCTACTCCGGAAGCCACTAAGGCTCCGTAAATTGTGTTGATAAAATTGTGTTGGTAAGATATTTATCTTTACCTACAATTTTTTTGTAAAATCAAGTGAAAGTTTAAATGCGAACCGTTTTGGTAAAGTTCGCATTTAATCATCTATCTAAAAACTTTATTCTGTAGAGACTTGTAAGTAGAGAAGCCTGGTTGACTCCTAGAGGAATTACCAGGTTTTGTCATGTTTAAAAATTGTGAACTAATTCCTTACCCACTTTAATTCACAAGGTTCTATCTGCTAGATATAAACAAGAAAAGTTGGATTAGTAATCCTACTTGAAATTGCGAATAATCGTTTCATTAATTATGATGAATTCGTTTATACTCTAAGCCTCATTTTAGAAAATGTAAACTCTGAGACAAGAAATCAAAATGAATATGGTAAAATAAGTCGGTTTTTACTTTACGTTGCCTAAGTCTTGTAAAAGCAAGTAGAAAAACGAAAACAGCGAGAACGATAAGATTTAGTTTAGTTTAGTTTATTTACTTTGGTGATGATTGCAGCTAAGACTATTACTAAATTTAAGTCCTATCTTATGAACAAGTACAGCAGAACTGCGTTGATTACCTTCAGTTCTATCGCGGTGATTTTGTTGTTTAGTAACTGTTGGAATTTATCTACTGTAGCATTACCCCCAACATCTGATATTCCAGAAGAAGTACTGCGATCGCAAATAATCACAGCAGCGCGATCGCCTATTGATGGAAAACCATTGACTCCAGGTGAATATGCACAATTAGAAGCACAATTGCAAAAGCGCTCCACACCACCAAAACTTAGTTCTCGAGTTAGAAGAACTGTTTATCTACTGCGTCTGCGTAAATTAATTAAGTCTGTTTTTCCCTTTATTGATATTTGATTATTTGATTTATAACTCTTAGGGAGTTAGGGAAAGTGGGAATTAGAAGTTCTCGGAGCAACAATAGCCCATCTATTACCCATTACCCAATGATTTGATCGAGTCTATAAATTCTTCTCGGCTAAAATGACGACAAAATTACAAATAAATGTAAAGAATATATATAGATATAAAAAAAGTCGATTTATTCACTTAGTTAATTTACAGTAAATAGCTCCATGTCCATGACCACTATCGCTCCTGAGCAAGTTAATAGAATTGTTTGCAACCAGCATCAAGACCCCTTTGAGGTATTGGGTTCCCACACAATAGAAAAAGATGACAAAAATGTCTGGACAATCCGAGCATATTTACCAGATGCTAGTGAGGTGTCGGTAATACTTCCTGAAGAAAGGAAGGAATACCCAATGCAGAGCATACACAATCCTCACTTTTTTGAATGCATAATTGAGGATCGAGAAGAGACCAACTATCAATTGCGTCTCAAAGAAGGGGATACACAAAGAGTTATTTATGATCCTTATGCTTTTCGCTCTGCACTTCTAACGGACTTTGATTTACATCTTTTCTCAGAAGGAAATCATCATCGTATTTATGAAAAGTTAGGGGCACATCCCCTAGAAATAAATGGTGTTGAAGGTGTCTATTTCTCAATTTGGGCACCTAATGCTCGGAATGTATCTTTATTAGGAAATTTTAATCAATGGGATGGACGCAAGCATCAAATGCGAAGAGGAAAAACAGGTATTTGGGAATTATTTATACCTGAATGTGCAGTCGGAGAACATTATAAATACGAAGTTAAAAACCAAGATGGACATATATATGAGAAGTCCGACCCCTACGGTTATCAACAGGAACCTCGTCCGAAGACAGCATCAATTGTTACAGATTTAGATAGCTACACTTGGGCAGACCAAGAATGGATGGAAAAGCGACGAAATACCGATCCTTTGACCCAACCAATTTCAGTATACGAAATGCATTTGGGTTCTTGGCTTCATGCTGCAAGTACAGAACCATCCATATCACCATCGGGTGAAAAGGAAGCAGTAGTTAGTGTTTCTGAACTTAATCCTAATTCTCGCTTTCTCACTTATCGAGAATTGGCTGACAAGTTAATTCCTTATATTAAGCAGTTAGGCTACACCCACATTGAATTACTTCCAATAGCGGAACATCCTTTCGATGGTTCTTGGGGCTATCAGGTAACTGGATACTATGCAGTAACTTCCCGCTACGGCAAGCCAGAAGACTTTATGTATTTTGTAGACCAATGCCATCAAAATGATATTGGGGTGATTGTAGACTGGGTTCCCGGTCACTTTCCTAAAGATGGACATGGTTTAGCATTTTTTGACGGTACTCATCTTTACGAACACGCCGATCCTCGAAAAGGTGAGCATAAAGAATGGGGTACTTTAGTATTTAACTACTCCCGCCATGAAGTCCGCAATTTCTTGGTTGCAAATGCTCTATTTTGGTTTGATAAGTACCATATAGATGGTATTCGAGTTGATGCAGTTGCATCTATGTTGTATTTGGACTACTGCCGTAAAGAAGGGGAGTGGGTGACAAATCAATATGGTGGACGTGAAAACATTGAAGCAGCAGAGTTTTTACGTCAAGTTAACCACTTGATATTTAGTTATTTCCCTGGAGTTATTTCAGTAGCTGAGGAATCTACATCTTGGCCTATGGTATCTTGGCCTACATATACTGGGGGATTAGGCTTTAATCTCAAGTGGAACATGGGTTGGATGCACGATATGCTGGATTACTTCAGCATGGATCCATGGTTCCGACAATTCCATCAAAATAATATTACTTTCAGTATGTGGTATAACCACAGTGAAAACTTTATGTTGGCACTTTCCCATGATGAAGTTGTTCATGGTAAGAGTAACATCATCGGTAAAATGCCAGGGGATAGATGGCAAAAGTTTGCTAACGTGCGCTGTTTATTTGCCTATATGTATGCTCACCCAGGTAAAAAGACCATGTTTATGAGTATGGAATTTGGTCAATGGAGCGAGTGGAATGTATGGAGCGATTTGGAATGGGGTTTACTACAGCATCAGCCCCACGAACAGTTAAAGCTATTCTTTAGTGACTTAAACCAGCTTTATCGTTCCGAGCCTACATTATATACTCAAGACTTCGAGCGAGAAGGATTCGAGTGGATAGATTGTAGCGACAACCGTCATAGTGTTGCTTCATTTATCCGTCGCGATAAAGACACAGATGACTTTGCGATCGCTATATGCAATTTCACTCCCCAGCCCCATTCTCACTATCGCATCGGCGTTCCCAAACCAGGATTTTACACCGAATTATTTAATAGCGATGCCCGTAAGTATGGCGGTAGTAACATGGGAAACCTCGGTGGGAAGTGGACAGATGACTGGTCATTACATAACCATCCATACTCTTTAGACTTGTGTCTACCACCTTTGGCTGTATTGATTTTAAAGTTAGATAAAAACAAAACATCTGAAGTTTTAGCAGAAGAGTAATTCAGAAATTCAGAAGAGTATTGTTGTAAGAGGGGGGATCTCATATGGTTCGGTTAAAGGGAAAGGAAAAAGTTGTAAAAATAAGACTTACAGCCAACAATTTTCTTCCATCTCCTGTTTATCCGAACCGTATTGAAAGATGAGGAAATGAATAAATTAAAAATTTCGGAAAAAATTTCATAATCTTTCACCCATTAGCAATTAGGAATTAGCAATTATCAGTTACCAATATCAGTTACCAAAATCAACCTTGTCTTAAAGGAATAGTAATTATAAACTCACTTCCTTTTCCTCGTTGAGAAATACACTCAAGAGAACCACCATGTATTTCAGTAATAATCTGATAGCTAATTGATAAACCTAATCCTGTACCTTTACCAACTGCTTTAGTTGTAAAGAAGGGGTCAAATAATTTTTGTTTGACTTCTTCTGACATTCCCATACCATTATCAGCAATACTAATTGAAAAAGTTTTATTATCTAGTAGTTTAGTTTTGATATTAATTGTAGGTACATAACTTTCTGGAAATTCTTGATGCTTAACAAATAAATCTTCTAAAGCATCAACTGCATTTGCCAGAATATTCATAAATACTTGATTCATTTGACCTGCATAACATTCGACCTGTGGTAAATCACAATAATCTTTAATAATTTTAATTTTTTCTCGGTCTACTTTTGCTTTAGTACGATACTCCAAAATCATTAAAGTACTATCAATACCATCGTGTATATTAACTTCTTTTTTTTCGGCTTCATCTAATCGAGAAAAAGTTCGTAAGGAATTAACAATTTCTCGAATACGCAGTGCCCCAACTCTCATAGAACTGATCAATTGTGGCAAATCATGAGCGATAAAGTCTAAGTCTATTTGGTCTGCAAGTTCTTCAGCTTCGGGTAATCGATCATTAGATTTCTGTTGATAAATTTGAATAATTTCTAAAATATCTTTAGTATAGTTATCGGCATGGTTAAGATTGCCGTAAATAAAATTAACAGGATTATTAATTTCGTGAGCTACACCTGCAACTAATTGACCTAGAGAAGACATTTTTTCGCTTTGTACTAATCGCATTTGAGCTTTTTGCAGTTCTTCTAAAGCTTTTTCTAAATCTTCAGCCTTTTGAGCGACTTCAACTTCAACAAGCTTTTTAGCTGTAATATCGCTACGAATTGCAATATATTGTTGAATTTCACCTTCTGTATTAGATAAAGGAACAATTGTTGTATCCACCCAATAAAACCTGCCATTTTTAGCAGTATTTTTAATTTCTCCTCGCCACACTTTACCACTTCTAATAGTTTTCCACATCTGTCCAAAAAATTCTTGTGGATGAAAACCAGAATTAAGAATACGATGAGTTTTACCGATTAATTCTTCTTTCTCATACCCAGATATCTGACAAAATTTATCGTTAACATACTGAATTACACCACGAACATTAGTAATTGCAACAATTACAGCTTGATCCAAAGCTGATTTAACATCTGCTAGTTCCTTGAGAGAATTTTGTAGTGATTCTTCTGCAATTTTACGTTCGGTAATATTAATTGTATTTCCTATAATCCGATAAACTTTACCATTCGTATCTTTTAAAGGATTAAGAGTAGTTAACCACCAAGTTATTTGAGAGTTAAAAGTCAAACATTCCTCATATTTAAAAGATTCACCAATTTCAATGCATTTAGCAAGCTTTTGATATAATTTGTATCCTTCTTTTTTACCATATACTTCTTCAGGAGTTTTGCTGAATATTTCATCTAAACTAAAACCACTAACTAATTGTGCTGAGATATTGATATTAACATAAACAAAATTATCATTATCCAAAACATCAATTACAAATATAGGATTATCTGCTCCATCGTAAACAGTCTGTAAAAATTGCTTTTGTTTTTTAATTTTATCTTGTACTCTCTGACGTTGAGTTATATCCTGCGCCATAGATATCATTCCAACTATCTCGTCATAATTATTTACTAACGGATAGTTATACCACTCACAAGTAATTATTTTACCGTCTTTAATTAAATTCTGATTAATACTTTTAGTTTCTTTCCCTTCACTGATGAGATTATATAATATTTTCCCTATTTGATTTCGAGACTTTTCTGGTACTAAAATGTCAAACTTACGACCTAAAACTTCACTCTTGCTATATCCAAAAGTTTCTTCTGCTTTTTGATTCCATTCTTTAATTTCAAACTGATTATTCCATTCAATAAATACTAAAGGCATTTGTTGTATGATTAAATCTAGTTTTTGCTGTGAGGATATTTCCCAATTAATCCAGTTTTGATGCTGCCTCTCAATTTTTTTCTCAACTTGCTTGCTTTTATTAATATTATTTTCTACACCTCTAAACTCAGTTAAATTACTGGACTCATGAAATGAAGATTGCCTGACTTTTTTCTCTAACTGTTTTTGCTCTGTAACATCTTTCAGGTAACAAAGAATACCAATTACTTGACCATTCTCATTATGCAAAGGCTTTCTACTAAGATTTAGCCAAACTTTGCCACTATTCGATTTATAAGTACTAAATATATAATTAAAATCTGTATTGTTTTCCATAGCTTCGTATTCTTGAGAAAGCTCTCTTAAACATTCCCAGGGAAGGTGAGAAATTGGTAAATCCTCCAACTTTTTACCAACTATTTCTTGGGGATTATTTAATCCTATTACTTTAGCAAAAGCTATATTACAACCTTCAAAGATTAAATCAGTATTTTTCCAATAGATATATTCAGGTAATTTGTCTATTATCAATTGATGTATAGATAAAGAAGATGGCAATCTTTTATTGCTAGCTTTATCTAATGACTTATTTGGAGAATTATCAATACAATCAATTGATGATAATTTATTAATATAGGGTTGCATGATTCAGAATATATAGGAACACAAGGTTTTGTATTTATTATTCCCAAAGTATTCAGAAAATTAGCAAGAGATGCTAGGGAAATCATTCCTACTGCTTTCTAGCTCCTGCTAGCTATTATTTACAAATTCTGCTCCCCAACCCTATAGATATATTCACAACTCGATGAAAATGCAGCTAGAAACATCCTTTCATTAGGATTGAGTACCGTAGGGCATACGGGATCTAAAGCTTGGGGAGACGAAACCACTATTTTGGTTGATGAGAATCTATCAAGGTAAGTTTTTTCTGTGAAGCAAGAATCCCTGTCCTTCTAGGACGGTAGAGTGTCAAATCAGAAAGAATATACTAAATAAAAAATACTCAGTAATCCCGACCACCAGAGACTAAAAGTTCCAGGTTTATAAACAAAGTCTTCTTTTAGAGGATTAAACAAATGCTTATAAAAAAGTAACTTTAATTACCATTAATTTTCTATTTAACTATTTATACTTACAGGCGCAAGATTTGAGTTGACTGAATTTCGACGTACTAATAAAGTTCTTGCTCAGAAATGAAACATAGAATTACAAGTTATACCCAAAATTGTATGGCAATATGAGATAATAGCTAATTTCGTAAAATCTCTCACGATGCTAGGAAAGCTGCTAGACGGACGCTATCAAGTTATCAAAATTCTCAGTGCTGGTGGGTTTGGTCAAACCTATGTTGTTGAAGATACTCGTAGACCGGGAAATCCTCAATGTGTACTAAAGCAACTGAAACCCCTTAGTTCCGATCCTTACTATCTACAAACAGCTCGACGCTTATTTAATAGTGAGGCTGAAATTTTAGAAACTTTGGGTAATCACGACCAAATTCCTAGACTCTTGGCTTATTTTGAAGAAAATGAAGAATTTTTTTTAGTACAAGAATTAGTAGTTGGTCATCCCCTAAGTACTGAAATAAATGAGGGTCAATCTTGGAATGAAAGTCAAGTTATGCAAACTTTAGAAGATGTACTAAGTATTTTAGAGTTTGTTCATAGTTATGGAGTGATTCACCGTGATATCAAACCGGATAATTTGATTCGGCGAGACAGTGACGGTAAATTAGTTTTAATTGACTTTGGTGCTGTAAAGCAAATACGTACTCAGATCGCAGAATCAGAAGCGGAGGTTTCTGCTACTATTGCTATTGGTACTCATGGGTATATGTCAGCAGAACAAGCACAAGGTAAACCAAGACTGAATAGCGATCTATATGCATTAGGAATGATTGCAATTCAGGTACTGACGGGAAAATTACCTTCCTCGTTACCAGAGAACCCACAAACAGGTGAAATTATCTGGCGAGACCAAGTACAATTATCTCCTGAATTAACTGCTATTTTACAAAAGATGGTTTGCTATCATTGGCGCGATCGCTACCAAAGCGTTAAAGAAGTACAGCATGATTTGCGTCAGATATCTAATTTCTCAAATAATTCTTTAGCATCACTACCACCAACTCAGATTCCTGATAATAATCCTGCTAATACTTATCAGCAAGTTTCCTCTGGGAATCTTACAGACTCTAACAATTTGACATCATCTGTAACTATATCCGCAGTTCAGCTCAATCGCACTTTATCTATAATTCAGTTTATTCCTTTTATAGGTGCAGTGGGATTATTTTTTTTCCCATCAGCTACCTGGATAGTTCTTTTAGGAGTTATCTTATTAGTTTTTGGTGTAAGTTTATTTTTCTTACGTTCTGCTTATCCTCAAGTATGGCGTAACTATGACATTGTATTTGCAGTAATTCTAGGATTTTCTGGCATACTACTATTATTCCAAGAATATAAAAGTAGAGAACCAGAAATACCCCTCACACAGTTCTTATTAGCAGGAGCAAATATTTACGCGATCGCTCAATCAATTAGACTCCGCAGCAAGCTTTAGGTACAAGTAAAAACTTTAGCGAATGAATATATATCAGGGTCATATAATAATCATTGTATGTATGTAAAATAAACTACTATGTTTAACAACTTAATTAACTTATTAGGTTTTATTTTAATTATTACTTCTATAGGAATTGCAGCCTTATCCTTCCTCCGTCCCCAAGTTTTTAAACGTCAAGATATAGTGCTGATTACAGTACTTTTAATTTGCGGAATCATTTTTTCAACTCAAAGTAGATGGTACAGAAAAGAACTTCTACAATTTAATTTATTTCTACTTGCAGCACCAGGAATATTTTATAGCATTGATACTATTCGTTTAAGAAATCAAAATCAAAAACAGTTAAATAAGTGAATAAGAAAGGAGAATGGAGAAAGGGTAAAAGGGAAACTATGATAACTTCGCTATCACCAATTACTCATTACCCATTCCTCTACCTTTCGATTCAGGTCGTTTTAGTTATCAGCTTTACAATTAAAATAAGAACTGGTTAGTCGGGATGAAAGATATGACAGATAAAAACCGTGCCCAATGGGACTTTGGTAGATTCTTCAAAACCTTAACTTTCTTTGAGGTTCTTCCGTTTTGCAGTTGGATAAAAAGTTTCACCCAAGGAAAGTCTCAGACTAATCAAACACAGGTTCGCGGAGCAGATAAAGTGAGTGTAATATTAGTTGCGGGTGCTACAGGTGGAGTTGGTAAACGAGTAGTAAAACAACTTCAAGAAGACAAGATTCCAGTCAGATGTCTTGTACGAGATATTAACAAAGCGCGGACTATTCTGGGTAATGAAGTAGACTTAGTTGCAGGTGATATTACTAAACCAGAAACCCTAAATTCAATGGTTATGGGAAATGTAAGAGCTGTAATTTGCGCTACAGCTGTGCGAGTACAACCAGTAGAGGGAGATACACCAGACCGTGCTAAATATAATCAGGGAGTGAAATTTTTCCAACCCGAAATCGTTGGGGATACTCCAGAAAATGTAGAATATGGTGGTATGAAGAATTTAGTAGAGGCAGCAAGAAAGTATTTACCTAAATCAATTGATAAGACAATATTTGACTTCACCCAATCATCTACACAGTTGCAGAATTTATGGGGTGCGGTTGATGATGTTGTCATGGGTGGAGTTAGTGAAAGTAATATTCGATTAGTTGAAAACACAGCTTTATTTACTGGTAATGTTTCTACTGCAAACTCTGGTGGATTTGCATCTGTAAGAACTAAGAATTTCTCTCAACCTTTAGATTTATCAGCCTATGAAGGTATTGATTTACGAATTAAAGGGGACGGTAAACGCTATAAGTTTTTAATGCGTACCGAGTCAAAATGGGATGGAGCTGCATACTGTTATTCATTCAACACTGTACCTAATATTTGGACAACAATTAGCATTCCATTTGCAGATATGGTTGCTGTATTTCGCGCTAAAACTGTTAAAGATGCTCCACCAATTAATCAAAGTGAAATTTGCTCATTACAGTTAATGCTGAGTAAATTTGAATATGATGGGGAATTAAATCCTAACTTTTCTCCTGGTAGTTTCTGTTTACAAGTGGAATCAATCAAAGCCTATGGTGGAAAATTGCCCCAATTTGTATTAGTAAGCTCAGCAGGAGTTACTCGTCCCGGTCGTCCGGGAATCAATTTAGATGAAGAACCACCAGCAGTTAAGTTAAATGACCAATTAGGAGGTATTCTAACTTGGAAATTAAGAGGAGAGGATAGCCTCAGAGACAGTGGAATTCCTCACACTATTATTAGACCGTGTGCCTTAACAGAAGAACCTGGTGGTAAAGAATATATATTTGACCAGGGAGATAATATTAAAGGTAAAATTAGCCGTAATGATATTGCTAAATTATGTGTAAATGCATTACAAGAAATGAATGCTTGTAATGTAACTTTTGAAGTAAAGCAAGGTGAAAATAAATCAGATAATCCAGATTTTAAAAACCTATTTGCACGGTTAGAACCAGATTCATCGTTAGTCAATTAGAATGTGTAAATCACGGATAAATTATGTAAAAATAATCAATTCAAAAAAATTCAATTATTTTTCAGGAAAGGGAGAATCCCAATTAAAAAAAGCCCCCAGGCTGCAAACCTGGGGCTACAATAACTATAATCACAAAGTATAATCACAAAGTGGGTTTCGATTGTATAACAATACTCCCAAGACAATTCCGTTAAGCCTAAAAAAAGAAATATTATAGGTTGGGTTACTTACTTTAACCCAATAAATCAGTACCGAAAGTTGGGTAACGTTGTCGCTCTACTCAACATACAATTATGCTTATATGAACCGTATTGGAAATACTCCCTTAAGGGGGTATCGAGTTAAGAGATTTATATTTGTTCAATTTGATATTACTAATATCGAAATTATCAACTTTTTCGCTTACTTTTTAATTTATTAAGTAAATCAAAACTTATTTGATATATATGTGTGTGTATTTCCCTTCTTTGTATGCAATTTCATTACTTGTTAAAAGTTTGCGATCGCTTCTTGCTTATCTTCTAGATTATCTTGATTGTGAATAATTTAGCTCGGCTGAAGTCACAATAGTCTGACAAACATTAAATCAAATAATTTTGAATATTCTCTAATCCCAAGGATGAAAAGATGAAAAGCAATATAATGCCATTATTTATGACCATACTTATTATAATTGCTGCGATCGCCTTCTTTCCTACCAAAGTTCAGTCCGCACAAATTAACTCTCGTCTAAGCAACTTAGAATCAGACTTACACCGTGTCGAATTACGTCTAAATAACTTAGAATCACAGTTGAGTAACTCCCCATCCTCACCATCATCAAGAACTAAACCACAACTTACAACTCCACCCTCCCAACGAAAATTATCCAGTAGGGAACGGGATAAAATGTTTGACAGATTAGCTACACTAGTCATTGAATTAAAACAAGATGTTAGAAAACTACAACAGCGTGTGTCTCAATTAGAATCTAATTAATATAGGACTTACGCACTCGTAACAAGTAATAAGGCTTTGCGATTACTTCCCTACGGTCGTAATGACCTAAACACGTAGTCCGTGCGTAAGTCCTGTAATATTTAAAACTCGAAACACCATAACAATAAAACTATGACAGCAAACAACAACACCAAAACCTACCAAGGTGGATGTCACTGCGGTGCTGTACGCTTTCAAGTAGAAGTAGAAAAACAACAAGCAGTTAAGTGTAACTGTTCTATTTGTAACAAAAAAGGATTCTTACACTTAATTGTACCTAAAAATAAATTTAACTTACTTCAGGGGAAATACGCTTTAAGCACCTATACATTTAACACTGGAATTGCAAAACATCACTTCTGTAAAACTTGCGGTATTCACTCCTTTTATATTCCCCGTTCCCATCCCGACTGCATTGATGTAAATATTCGCTGTCTTGATGGTGATGTAATATCAAAATTTGAAATTAAACCTTTTGACGGTGCAAACTGGGAGCAAAATATACAAACTTTAAAAGGTGTTGAAAAATAGAAAAAAGTAAGATGAAAAAAAAGATACGAAAAATATTAGTTGACAATCGGGAGTATTTTTGGATAGTCTCACCTATCGATCAGAATTATATTTACTTGAAAGTATGGTTCTCTGGACGTAAAACCATTCCTTGGATAAAAGTGAAATATCGCTTTGACGATCCTTGGTTAAATTATGGTTTACTAATAACGTGTAACTCTGAGCAGATAGCACAAAATTTTCAGTTAAATCCTGTCCAACCAAAATTAGTAGCTCGGATTATAAGAGAAATTTATGAATTGTATTCTACTCAATCCGACCGTTTTAGAAAGACGCTAAATTATGAATACAGTAATAATGAACTACTAGAAGCTGCTCAGAATGTTAATATTCGAGACTAGGCTGAATAATTACCAATTACCCATTACCAAACTACAAATCCAGTTCAATTCGAGATGACTTTGGTTTAGAAACACAAATCAACACAGAACCGTCATCTGGTGTTCCAGTAGGTGGTTCTTCATATTCAACCTCACCATCATTAATTTTACACATACAGGTTAAACAAATACCCTGACGACAGCTATAATCTGCATCAATCCCGTTTGCTTCAGCAAATTCTAAAATAGTTCCATCGTTTTCGTTCCAAGTAAGGGTTTGACCAGATTTTAAAAACACAATTTCTGCACTGTTTCCATCTGTACTACTGTCATCCCCCTCAGATACATCACTCTGCTTTTTCTGAGTATGATTTTTAACACTACTACTACTAACTCCACCACCAAAAGACTCGTAAAAAATCCGATCTTCTGAAACTCCTAACTCTTTTAGTCCTGTGATTAAAGAATCCAAGAACGGAGGAGAACCACAAAGGAAATACTCAGCATCCGGTGAACCGTGAATATTTTCTACTTGTGGAATTATTGATTGTTGAATCAAATCTTTATCTACATAACCGACGCTATCATAATTACCTTCATCTTGCGATCGCGGACGACTATAACGAAAATGTACGTGAATATTAGAGTTATCTTGGGCTAATGTTTTCACGCTATCTCGAAAAGCATGAAATTCTCCGTGTCTTGCACCGTGAACAAACCAAATATGCTTTTTGGGATTTGCAATGCTGCAAGCCTTTGCCATGCTCATCATAGGAGTAATACCAACCCCATTACTAATTAATACTCCAGGCAAAGATTTATTTATATCTAAGAAAAACTTACCATTAGGTGGTTTGGCTGGAATTACAGAACCTTCGTGAATACAATCATGCATGAAATTAGAAGCAACCCCTGGAGATACATCTAAGTCTTTCGGTGCAGGTTCGCGTTTAATTGAAAGACGATAATATTCACCATTATCTGTATAATCTGAAAGGGAATAAGTACGAATAACAGGTTTATCTCTAGAAGGAATATCTAACTTAATAGTTAAAAACTGACCAGGCTTAAAGTTAGGGAGTTTACCACCATCCTCTGGTTTAAGATAAAAAGAAGTAATTTCTTCACTTTCCTTGACTTTGCGAGCGACTACAAAATTACGCCAATTCTGCCAAACTAAAGAATCTTGAATTGGTTTCTCTGGAGTTAACACCGGATTTGATTGACTGGTACCCACTTGATTTGTGTTCTTGCTCGTATTCACAAAACCTAACGCAGCACCACATCCAGCCGCAAGTAAAGAACTGTAAACAGCAAATTTATGTGCAGTTTCATCTTTAGGCTTCGTAAGACCAATAATAATAGCAGATGCGATCGCTACTGTAGAGAAAGCAGTAGTTGCAGCAGCAATGCTTCTAGTTAATGGATTTTCAATTTTTCCCAGACTGACAAGCATAATTGAATTGGGATTATTTTTTTACAAGTTATGCAGACAAATTCTTTAATATTTAATATTAAAGGAAATCTATGTCAAAAGTAAAAAATGACTAATCCCCTAATTGGGAATGAAAGTTTAGTTGGTGCTGTTTATTTTGCTCGTGTTGGCGATACTCCGGCATTTACAAGTCAAGATATTATTAATCTTGGTGCTGTATGTACTCATATGTGAGCTTCTTGTATTACAACTTTGCAAATGCAGCAAATAAAGCTAAACTCAGCTTTGATTAGTAATTTAACATCAACAGGACTTACGCAACGAAGATTTATCATTGCGACCGGAACATAGTGTAGGGAAGCATAAGCTCTATCGAGCAGACTACGTCAACGCAGGGTTTATTGCGATTACGTCGCTATCGCTCGTAATGACGGGATTACGTTGATT
>JBCCDM010000068.1:0-19385 GCA_039030795.1 Cyanobacteria bacterium P01_A01_bin.84 | reverse complement strand
ACCAGCAGTTTCCTTGGCTGGAAAATATCGTTTAATTGATATCCCTGTAAGTAACTGTATAAATTCTGAATTATTCAAAATTTATGTATTGACGCAGTTTAACTCAGCTTCCTTAAATCGCCATTTATCAAGAACCTATAACTTTTCTGGTTTTAGTGAAGGTTTTGTAGAAGTTTTAGCAGCACAACAAACTAAGGAAAATCCTAGTTGGTTTCAGGGTACTGCTGATGCGGTGCGTAAATATTTATGGTTGTTAGAAGAATGGGATGTAGATGAATATTTAATCTTATCTGGCGACCATCTCTACCGGATGGATTACGGTGAATTTGTCCGTCGTCACCGGGAAACAGGTGCTGATATTACTCTTTCAGTAATTCCTATTGATGAACGTCGTGCTTCTGACTTTGGCTTAATGAAAATAGACGATTCTGGCAGAATCATCGAATTTAGCGAAAAGCCTAAAGGTGATGCCTTAAAAGCAATGGCTGTTGATACCTCTATTTTGGGTTTAACTCCAGAACAAGCTACCTTACAGCCTTACATTGCTTCCATGGGTATTTACATCTTTAATAAAGATGCTTTGATTAAATTACTTAAAGAGTCGCCAGAGAAGACTGATTTTGGTAAAGAGATTCTCCCTGATGCTCGCCAGAAGTACAATTTACAAGCTTACTTATTTGATAGTTACTGGGAAGATATTGGTACCATTGAGGCATTTTACGATGCTAATTTAGCTTTGACTCAACAGCCTCAGCCACCCTTTAGTTTCTATGATGAAGAAGCGCCAATTTATACTCGTCCCCGTTACTTACCACCTTCTAAGATATTAGATTCCCAAATAAAAGAATCTATTGTGGGTGAAGGTTGTATTTTAAAAAATTGCCGGATAGAAAATTCTGTACTTGGAGTCAGAAGTCGTGTGGAGTCTGGCTGCGTGATTGAAAAATCATTACTCATGGGTGCTGACTACTACCAACCTTTTGCAGAACGTCAATCTAATCCACAAAGAGAAGATATTCTTGTTGGTGTCGGTGCAGATTCAATTATTCGTCGTGCCATCATTGATAAAAATGCCCGTATTGGTCGTGATGTCAAAATTGTCAATAAGGAAAATATTGAAGAAGCGAACCGTGAAAATTTAGGTTTTTACATTCGTAGTGGCATTGTAGTTGTTTTGAAAAATGCCGTAATACCAGATGGTACTGTCATCTAATAACATTTTTTTAGCAGCAAAAAGTCTTTTAGAAGTGTCGTCATAATAGGGACAATCACTCTGAGGATTAGGCAGAGTGTTTGCATAATAATTTTGCACAATAATTATTAGTAGAATACCCCCGAATCATATTTGTTTTCTACAAATACTATTCGGGGGCAACTTTTTGCCACTAAAAAGATTAAAACGGGAACATATCACCTTTTTTAACTCTCAATCTAAATCCCTCAGTTAAAGGAAATAAAAATAGGACAGTTTATTCCTCTGATGGCATTAGTACCATACGACGGAAGTCGGTAGACCATTTCTTCTATTTTCCTTTTCCTCTTTTCCAAGGTTATGAATGGTCTGATTATTTATGCCATGCTTTAAGTAAGTGGGTTGACTTAAATGTAGAATGGGTTACGCTACGCTAACCCATGCTGTCAAAGAGTTTCATGCTTGATAAAATAAATCATATATTATAAATAATTACGCCTTCCTACTTACTAGGTGCCGAATAACAAGTTATGAAACAATTTATAGATAGTTTAGTTAAAGTTTCTGCAATTTGAACTATTGATAACAAATAAATTTTTGAGCATTAGAGTAAATAGATATTGCTACAGTCAATAAAAGTAGAGGATAAGCGGATAAATTTGTCAATATATCTATTTTTAAGCTTTTTTGAGCCATTTCATTCTATCTATCCTTTCTGCAACTTTTTAATAAAGGTTCGGTTCAAGGTTCGGGAATTGCGCGATCGCGTTTGTGCAAGAACCGCACTTGTTTTTATTTGTTGTTTGTTAATTTAAAGTCAGAGTTTATCTATCTGCTTTCAGTTACGGATATGTTTATAGCAGCTTAAATCTTAAAAATAAAGTATAGACGAAATTTCTAGAGGAGAGGCGAGTATGGGTCAAACAGATTTTAAAGACTATTATGCTGTTTTAGGAGTTAGTAAAAGTGCTAGTCAAGACGACATAAAAAAAGCTTTTCGCCAGCTTGCACGTAAGTATCACCCAGATGTTAATCAGGGGAATAAAGACGCTGAGGCTCGTTTCAAGGAGGTAAACGAAGCTTATGAGGTGTTATCAGATCCAGAAAAGCGACAAAAATACGATCGCTTTGGTCAATATTGGAAGCAAGCTTCCGGCGGTTTTGGCTCCGGTGCTCCTTCCGGTGTAGACATGAATGGCTTTGATTTTGGTCAATACGGCAGCTTTGATGATTTTATCAATGAATTGTTAGGACGCTTTGGTGGTAATGGTGGCGGTCGCACTCGTAGTTCTCAAGGCTATTCCTACCGAACTTCTACTACTGGATCTCCTGGATTTAATGGCTTTAACGATTTTGGTTTCCAAAATAATTCTGGGGTTAATCAAGATACTGAAGCTATTATCAATCTCACTTTTACTGAAGCATTTCGCGGTGTACAAAAACGCTTTAGCTTAGGTAGTGAAACTATTGAAGTCCGTATTCCTGCTGGAGCAAAAAACGGTACTCGTCTGCGATTAAAAGGCAAAGGACAAGTAAATCCCCTAACTAAACAACGCGGTGACTTATATCTCAAAGTTGAACTTCAGCCTCATTCTTTCTTTCAGTTTGAAGGCGATAACTTAGTATGTGAAGTCCAAATCACCCCAGATGAAGCAGTTCTAGGGGCTGCTATTGATGTACCAACCCCTGATGGTATGGTAAATGTGAAACTACCGGCTGGAGTGCGCACCGGTCAGTCTTTACGTCTCAGGGGTAAGGGATGGCAACAAACTAAAGGTGGACGTGGAGATCAATTAGTGAAAATAGCGATCGCTACACCTAGAGATATCAGTTCTCAAGAACAAGAATATTACGAAAAAATTCGCGATATCCGTACTTATAATCCCCGCAGTCATTTACAAAATATGCGATTGTAGCCACTAACAATCGAAATTTTTCGCTGTATCTAGTTAGGGGCGCATATCACTGTGCCCTTAAATACATTTAACTGTTAATCAATCCTTTTAAACTAGATTTTAGCTAGAAATGAGACTCTCAAACTATTTTCCCGCGACATTGTCAAGCTAATTCTATATTTTAAATATCTTCTATCTAAAGGAATATTTTTACAAATATTTGGATACATATTTATTAATATTTTATGTAGCAATATATTTTTTTATTTAATTTATTTATCATTTTTGAAATAAAACGCAATATTTAAGGTTTTCTTTATATTTGTGTCTTAATATTTTCTTATGGATTCAATATTTATAAACAGGGGGATGCTGTGAAAGGGATTTGATTAGAACCAAATAAACTCAGGATAACGATGTCAGTCTTTTTACTTTCTCTTCCTATCCTGCGGTACTTTCTTCTCTTATCCGCCTCAAAAGTTTCTAATTATTCATTCCTGAACCAATGATAGTGAGGTGTGAATTTAACAAACCATATGATGGACTTATCTTTCGCACTTAAGAATTCACTCTTGAGAAATAGATTTTTGACAGCACTCAAACAAAGCATCTATACAACACACTGTCTACTCAAAGGTACTTATTATGGGAATATATCCCATGCATTATCCAACATCAATTTTACGTCAACTTTGGTCTGCAATTGAAGCAACTCAAGCTAAGAAGCTCTTGGAATTTAGCGATAAAGAATTAGTAGAACAATTGATAGCACAACTTCAAGAAACAAAAAGTCTTACCCAAGAAGATTTTACAACGATGAAATCCTATATTCGTTCTCGACTACCGCTTATTCGTGATTTAGCGTTAGATCGTCATACGAAATAAAACAGGATAAAAAGTAATCCCTTATAATGCCTTTAGTAGTTTATCAGTACTAGCATTATAGTCAAAAAACGAAAATAAATGCTGATAGCAAAGTTTCCCTTGTTTATCAAGGAGAAACTGTGCTGGAAGTGGCGCTCCTAATGCTTGTCCAACGTTATAAAGCCTAAATACCCTACACTGAGGATCGCTCATTAGTGGCATCTTTAAACCTAAATCCCTGACAACTATTTGACTTTGCAATTCGTCAGTGCTGGTAATTAGTAAAACCTCTATATCCTGCTCCTGGAATAAATGATAATTTTCATTCAATTCTTTGATATGAGGGTAGCAAAAGGGACAATAAGCTTTCTCTGTAAATATTCGCGTAAATGCTAACAATACTGGCTGTTTATTTCTATAGTCAGATAGTTTGATCGGAATATTATTAGTAATATCTGGAAGTTGAAAATCTGGTGTATGATATCCTATCTGCTGAATATTGCTAGCTGGAATTGGTAAAAAATTACGAAAAAACCGCTTATTTAATAAATTATTTAAATCACTAAAATTATTTAAACTAATCATTTCTCAAGTCCCAGTTACATCAATTTTGCGTAATACCAATTCTGTATTGGGCTGCGCTAAATCCCTCTCAGTCTCGAAGGCTGGAGCGACAGTTACGAAGTCCACTTCCGTGGGTTGAATTAAGCACATCTTTATAAAGAAATGGTATAAGTCATATAAATAGATTTGATTTGACAAAAAACCACAGATAGAAGGCTAAAATAAATTTTGCCAACGTTCTAGATATCTGTGGTTTGAAACTTTAGAGACTTTTTGAGAGACTTTTTAGATATTTTGAATACTTCACCAGTTTCTTAACTCATTGCTAGAGTTTAACTTTCAAGAAACTTTAAACTGAAGCGAAATATACTTTAGACTTGACAGGATCGGGATTCATTGTCTTCTCTCCAGGTTGCCAACCAGCAGGACAAACTTCGTCGGGATGGGTTTGTACATACTGAATTGCTTGTAGAGTCCGTAAAGTTTCGTCAACATTACGACCAAAGGAAAGGTTATTAATGGTAGCGTGTTGCACGACACCTTCTTTGTCAATAATAAATAAACCGCGTAAAGCAACACCAGCCTCTGGATCTAAGACGTTGTAAGCGGCGCTAATTTCTTTTTTGATATCAGACACTAGAGGATAATTGAGATCCCCCACTCCTCCAGCTTTACGATCTGTCTGAATCCATGCTAAATGTGAAAACTCACTGTCTACAGAGATTCCGAGAACTTCTGTATTCAGTTTGCTAAATTCTTCGTAACGGTCGCTAAATGCTGTAATTTCTGTGGGGCAAACAAAGGTAAAGTCTAAGGGGTAGAAAAACAAAACAACATATTTGCCGTTATAGTCGGAAAGTTTAATTGTTTTGAATTCTTGATCTGCTACAGCAGTAGCTGTAAAATCGGGAGCCTGCTGACCAACACGGAGGCATCCTTCTGTTGCATAACTTAGAGGCATAATACTATATCTCCTTGAACTTATATACTTTTTTTTGCTGCACCAGGTCGCAATAATTGTAGGTAACTATACCTACCTACTTCCTGACGATTTAATTACAAACTGTTACGACTATATCATAGTCATAACGATTTTGAGTAAATAATGAGTGATTTAGATACTAGAGAATGGTTGTTAGCTAATGGTTTAGGGAGTTTCGCAAGCGGCACAGTTTCTGATGTGAGAACTCGTACCTATCATGGTTGGTTATTAGCTGCAACCAGTCCTCCCTCTGGAAGAGTATTATTGCTGTCACATTTAGGTGCGAGTTTAGAGACTTCTGAAGAAGTAGTGGCACTGGGGACTAATTTTTGGGGTAGCGGACAGATTGAGCCTACGGGCTATGAAATGCTTCGTTCTTTCGAGGTTAATCCAGTTCCTAAATGGATTTGGGGTGCAAAAGATTGGCAGGTGACTCGAAGGATGGTGATGCCCCATGTCTGGGGAGAAAATTTGGGTGATAATACTCAAGTAAGTGCTTCAGAATCATCATTTTCCCATCGTATTTTGATTCAATATGGTTATGAAGGCATTGGTGTTGGAACTTTACGATTGCGGCTACTAATTGCCGATCGTGATTTTCACCATCAACAAAAGGAAACTCCTGATTTACAATTTTCACAAATTTTAGGGAAAAAATGCATCTGTCTACAGGCAATTAATAGCGGTCAATTCGGAACACCATGGCAAATGCGTTGGACAAAAGGAGCATATACCCCGCAAGGAGTTTGGTACTGGAATTATGGATTACCAGAAGAAACCCGTAGGGGATTAGGCGATCGCGAAGATTTATATAGTCCTGGTTATTTGAGTGTAGTAATGCAACCAGGAGATACAGTTACCTTAGAAGCTCGGTTAGGTTTGTCCAACGAGAGTGAAGATGTTCTGACTCAAAAGTCCTTTGCTGAAACAGTGGAGGCACAGCAGACAAGACTTTCTCATCTATTTGGATGGAAGCAACCCCCAACGAACAAATTACCTGCTCTGAAGCTTTCCAAAAGTTCTGCAACAATATCTTTGCATGAAGATGTATCTATATTAGAAGTTTGGCGTAAATTACTGCAAGCAAGCGACCAATTTGTCGTTTATCGTGCTTCTATTTCTGGTCCAACAGTAATTGCTGGTTATCATTGGTTCAATGATTGGGGAAGGGATACATTAATAGCTTTACCAGGTCTAGCATTAGCTACAAAAAGGTTTGATTTAGCTAAGGGATTATTAGACACTTTTGGAAAATACTGTCGTTACGGTTTAATTCCGAATGCTTTTCCTGATGTCGGTGGAGAACCTTTTTATAATAGTATTGATGCTGCTTTATTTTGGATTGAAACTTTAGGTTTATATTTGCAAGCAACTGAGGACTGGGAGTTTTTAACTGTTCAATATCCAGTGGTACAACAAATATATAAAGCTTTTATTGGTGGAACCCGCTACAACATCCAGGTTGACTCCACAGACGGTTTAGTTGGTTGGGATGCTCGTGGAGTTGCTTTAACTTGGATGGATGCAGTAGTTGATGGAGAAGTGATAACTCCCCGTCGGGGAAAACCTGTGGAAGTAAATGCTTTGTGGTATTCAGCATTATGCTGGGCTTCAAAATGGGCAAAACGCTTGAGTCAAATGCAAATAGAAGATTCAGGACGTTTTGCTAAACAATCCCAGCGCTATGAAGAACAAGCTCAGCAAGTACAATTTTCACTGCAAAAGTTTTGGAATCCCCAATTAGGATATTTATATGACACTATTGAACCTGATGACCGCCGTAATGCTCAAGTTCGTCCTAATGCAGTTTTAGCACTGTCATTGGCACATTGTGGCTTTACTCGAGAGCAAGGGCAAAAAACATTAAGACTAGCTACTCAGAGGTTACTTACTCCTTATGGACTGCGAAGTCTTGATCCCACCGATCCTCATTATATTGGTAAATACAGAGGCACCCCACAGCAGCGCGATCGCGCTTATCACCAAGGTACCGTATGGAGTTGGTTAATAGGTCCTTATATTAGAGCTTGGAAACGCTTTTACCCGACAGAATCTTTACCATTTGAATGGCAACCTTTACTCACTCATTTTCTTTGCGAAGGATGCCTTGATTCTGTTTCAGAAATATTTGATGGCGATCCGCCTCATGCTCCTAAAGGTGCGATCGCTCAAGCCTGGTCTGTCGCTGAAGTAATTCGCAATTTACAAAATTGAGAAATATAATGACAATTGCTATTGTCTTTCTCAATTAAATTTATTGCAACTTGTAAATATTGATAAATGGCTCAGGTGTGACTCGAACACACGACCAAGGGCTTATGAGTCCCCTACTCTAACCAACTGAGCTACTGAGCCAAAAAATTCTCATTTATAAATATATCATAGAAATTCTTTAATAACTACCGTGACGACAAAATAATTTTGATTTTCCAAGCAAAATATTAAAGTTTAAGGAAAAAATTAATTATTGAAACTTTTATACAGCAAAACAGATGTAAAATTTAGTCCGATCCCTTCGTTCTGCGATCGCGTAAAAAAAAGAGGGAAATTAATCCCTCCTTAGTTAATTTAAAGTAATCAACTTTAACCTGACTAAAAAGTTACTTTCTCAACTACTTTCTTTTCTTTGGTAAAAAAGCAATTGGATTTTTTGCCTTCCCGTTAGGACGGATTTCAAAGTGTAAGTGAGGACCAGTACTAAAACCAGTGCTACCCATCAGAGAAATTCGTTGACCTTGCTCTACAGTTTGACCTTTCTTCACAAGAATTTTACTGTTGTGAGCGTAGCGGGTTATGATATTGTTCGCATGACGGATTTCGACTAAGTATCCATATCCACCTCTATTCCAACCAGCACTAGCTACTACACCATTAGCTACAGCATTAATAGGTGTACCAGTAGGAGCCGCAATATCAATACCTTTATGCATTCTTCCCCAACGCCAACCATATCCAGAGGTAAGAGTACCCTTAGCGGGCCAAACAAATCCCTTTGATTTCTTTGGTTGATTTTGCTCTATTACCTTAGGTAAATACCTATCAACTGCTGCCAATGGTGGTAAAGGTGCAGATAATCTAGTACTTTTAGGTAAATTTGCTGAACCTGAGTTTCTATTTAATGGAACAGGTATACTATATTTCGGCGCAAGAGGTCGAGCACTATAAGTAGGTGCAGCAGGTTTGGGAACAGGAATTGATATCGCAGTATTTCTCTGCTGCGTTAAAGGCTTGGGAACATTAACTGGTACTGATGTATTCTTGGGAGCAGTCTTTGTTGGGACTGTGACTGCTGAGCTAGCACTATTTACTGTAGAACCCTGCTTACTAGAACGCTTCCCAGACTGCTGATCGCGGTACTTTTGTCTAAGTCTTTCGATTTCTGCTTTCAAACTGCGTAAGCGTTGGTCATTCTCTTTTGCACCCTTATTACGGGCAATTCGATTTCTCGCGACACGCATTTCTGAGAAAATTTTAGGATTCTCTCCACCAACACCTTGAGCAATAAAAGTTTCTGTTTCCTTTTCTTGCGCAGCTTCTACAACCTGATCGGTCTGTGCTCGATTGTTGTTTTTCAACTCAACGAATTTGGGATGAAAGGCAACACTAGTTTCGGTAGTAGAATTATAATTTTTATTAGCAGGAACAATTAGTTGTTGGCTGACTTGTAATTTATTAGGATTATCTAATTTATTTACTGTCGCAAGTTCTGAAACCGAAACACCGTGTTCGGCAGCAATCTCAGCTAGCGTGTCTCCAGATTTAACCTTATAATCCTTTCTAGAATAGGATGAAGAGACAACATATGGCAGTGCTGATTGACTACCATCACTGTTTTGTTTCAGATTAGAAACTAGTGTTGCCGATTCAGCATCTCTGGTAGTTGCCGATTGCTGAGGAATTGTCTTAATCGCGTTTAAGTTCGTAGTTTTATCAACAGTATTTGCTGATTGCAAAAAGCTTTTGCTAACTGGGGATGATTGTTTTTCTCCTCCTTCAGTACGCAATTTAGCTAAACTCGCTTTTAAACGATTTGACTTTTGTTGCAAACGGTTAAACGCGAATTGCTGCTGTGCTTTCAATTGAGAGCTAACTTTAGTTACGCTTTTAACAGCAGCAACTGAATCAGAAGAAGTAACGGTAGCAGAAGATATATTGTTAACTACTTTTTTATTAACCGATAACTTTTGAGTAGCAGCCTTCAACTTAGCAGCTTTTCGGGTTTTCTGGAAAGAAGAAAGTTTGTTAACTAAATCGGACCCATTAGTTTTATTAATAAGCTGTTTGGATGTACCAATGCTTGCTGTTTTCCACGTTTTTGAACCGGGCAAATTTGAAATTGCTGTTGGTTTTACGATGGTGGAAGTTCCAGATATGCTCACATTGGAGGCAATAGGATTATATAACCTTTTGGGGACAAAATTAACTTCCTTATCAAGAGCTGTAGGAATAGAAGAAGTTGCTTTCTGGTTCCCTACAGCTTCTGCTGCCATGGCATTATCGCTTTGCCGAGTCACCAAAAAGCTGGTAGCTCCCATCGATATTGCCAATCCAATCATGGCTGCCCTTGTTCTTGTCCGACGGTTAGCTTTAGAACTACATTCGTCTAGCTGCCCAACTGAGGCATAATCGCTGGGGGTATTTTCGACCACAGCTTCTTCTCTCCTTTTTAATGCTCGTTTCAAAGACGACCTCCTATGTCACTAGCGCTTAACTGACCTCATTTTTTCAGTCGGATACTAGTCAATGATTTAGATCACAACAAAAAATAGATAGATCGATATCACTACTTACCAGAGATGCTTAGGCAAGATTAACTCGCTTCTCTGATTTAGACAAGTTCACAGTAATCAATAAAAATTAATTTTTTACTTTTACTAGCTTGTCTCACCCTTCATGACCTCTTAAAATTATGCTTTACCCAATAAATTTATTAAATCTTGCTTAATGCCAGACTGATTCTGACTACTGGGATTTTACCAATCTATTGAGGCGAAAAGCTGTATAATTAACGACTTTAAACAAGAGCGATGCCCCTATCGAAGTATCGCAACGATTCCCTGCATTTAATGCGCCTTCTCAATTCGAGAATGTACGTTGATTCTTGCTATAAATTCAACCGTATAAACTCGCAGGTGTTTCTGCTCGCTTCAAAATTGAATTTTTGAAGCATCATGCTCAAACCCTTACTGAGACAATTTTTCATACCTTTGGTAGACAATTCCGGAAAAACGAGAAATTACAAAAATATATCATTCAAATAGTGTGACATTGGAGTAAAACTATATGAATTGCTTATGTAACAAATGCTTATTTTACTACAATCTTAGTATATATATGTAAACTGAGTGACAAACAAAGGAAATAGTGCTTAATTTAACTCGGTATTATAACTAGTACTTAAAAATAAAAAAATGTTATTTTTGTAACCTTATATAACTTTTATAAATATATGTATTTTTTATGTACTTTATTGATGCCTAATGGCTCAAGAGTAACCTATAGTTTGAAATCAATAACTTGAGAACAGTAATTAATTAATAACTATGTTAACTTACCTAACTGACGACGGGCTTCAAACAATCCTATAGCAACACTAACAGAAAGATTTAAGCTGCGCACTCCTTCTGATGACATAGGAATATATAGACTAGCATCACATTTAGAAATAATACTTGGTGACAAGCCTTGGGTCTCACTACCAAACAACAACCAGTCTGTATCTTGGTATTCAAATTCAGTGTAGTTGTATTTGCCTCTAGTGGTAAAACCACACCATCTTCCTGCTCGTTCCTCGCTGACGGAGGAAAATGCTTCTAAACAATCGTGATAATGCAGTTTTACATGAGGCCAATAATCTAACCCGGCTCGCTTTAAGTAGCGATCGCTTAGCTCAAAGCCTAATGGTGCGACTAAATGCAGTTCAGTTTGGGTAGCGGCACAAGTCCGGGCAATGTTTCCTGTGTTAGGTGGTATTAATGGATTAACCAAGACTATTTGAGGCATTTAATACTTTATCGATGTATTAGAGAAAACAATCTATATTCTTTACACGATAAACAGTAAAAAAGGTAAACTCATAGGTTTTTTTTATATTTCCTAATGGTTCTAGATTGATTAAAATTTTTAAACTTACTAATCTAATCCTCCTAGAGGAAGATTAGAAAGTTAACAAGTTAAGCAAGTCCTAATTTTACTGTGTCAAACAAGATTTAAATAGATATAAATATTAAAACTACTTTATTATTTTAATTTAAAATACTAATTAAACGAAAAAATAATTATTATTACAGCCTAATTTCCTGTCCGGAAATATAATCCGGTTTTAGAAGAACTTGATTGAACTTCTATGAACAACTCTGGTTTATATTCATTTCCAGGAAACTAAGCTACAATCACGACTCTTTTTTAGTTGCTAAAGCATTCAATTCAATCCTGTAGTCTAAGATGAAAATAAATAAATTGATATTTTATTGATATTAAGCAGCTAAAGAGGAACATAGCTTGTCCTCAAGTTCAGATTCTTGTTCTTGAGTAGTTTTGATCGCTTGGGTAATAACGTTATATGGGCTAAAACCTAATTTATGTAGTTGTAGCCATTTTTGGGCTTGGTTTCCTTCATGAAGAACTTTATTTAATGGTGAAAGGAAGCAACTGAACCCTTGCTGTTTTGCAATTCCCCAAAGCTGATGATAAAGATCAGATATCCAATCTCTGGCTGTAATGGTAACTCCTGTTTGCCAATTAATTAAATTTGCATCCAGACTTGAGGTTGCAGCAGCAATTTCATTACTTCGAGTGATTGAAAGTAATTCATCTGGTGAAAATTTACTTTCAATTAATGGATCGATATTAGGATTTTCTATAATTTGTAACAAACGTGCTTCCAGAAAAGCTGTAATTGCGAGTAAAGCAATTGGATCTGTAACTAAATCACAAATCCTTAATTCTAATCGATTTAAGTCGTAAGGACGATGAGAACCGTTTGGTCTTACCGATGTCCATAAATGACGAACGCTTTGCATTGAGCCAGTTTTTAACTGTTCTTCAACCCACTGAATATGGTCAGCATGGCTAGCAAATAAGGGTACTTTTTCTGGTGTTTGAGGAAAGAGATGCCATCTGGTGGAATGATAACCGGTGTAGCTACTATTAAGGAAAGGCGATGAAGCACTTAAAGCAAGAAATAAAGGTGCCTCTAATCTAATTACTCTACAAGCCTGCATCAATACTTCTGGGTCGCTAATACCTACGTTAATATGTACGCTCGCTGTCACAACATTAGTACCGTAGGTATTTTCAATATAATCGTGGTAAGTATTTGTTGGGTCAGAACGCACAAAGCGATCGCTACCACCCAGAGATAAGGTGCTACCCGGAACAACAGTGTAATTACCTAACTTTTGTAAATATTTTCTAAGTTGTTTTCGAGGAGTTAATATGGCACACAGAAGAGAATCATAACAGTAAAGCGGATCTGTTATGTATTCCACATTACGACTATCTGGTTCCCGGACAAATCCATCGAGTGCTGCTGATATTTTGTCAGAGAGTCCAACGATATCCCCTTGAGGTGTACCAGTATACATTTCAATTTCAAAGCCTTTTGATAGCACCACTTGTTCTCCTTGGATCTCTTTTCTTTACAAATTGTATCGAATGCGACGAAAGAGTGCATCTACTATATTGCTTAGACCGTTAGATTTAATCAGAATTTCAATATTTCTAGAAAAATGGATAAAATTTGGTAATTAATAATTAATTATGCTTATTAGAGCCTATAATGCTGATAAACTTCGCTAGCTGCACGATGAAGCAGAGAGTGTCGCCAGACCAGGGAGGTGAAATCATCAGCATAGCCACCACCAATTACACAAGCGACTGGATAACCTGCTGCGATACAGGTGTGTAAAACTTGCATTTCTCTTCTAAAAATACCGCGATCGCTCAGTGCTAATTTTCCTAATTTGTCAGATGTATGAGTATCTACCCCAGCGTCGTACAGAACTAGGTCTGGCTTGACTTGAGATAATATATCGGGCAAATAGTTTGCTAATGTTTGTAGATATGTTTCATCTTCCATTCCTTCTGATAAAGGTACATCTAAATCACTTTTTTGTTTATTGCTAGGAAAGTTGACCTGACAGTGCATAGAGAAAGTAAATACCCTTGCATCGTTTTGAAAGATAAAAGCTGTTCCATCTCCCTGGTGGACATCTAAATCCAGAATTAAAATTTTGTTGACAAGTTCTAGCTTAAGTAGAGCCCGAGAAGCGATCGCTAAATCATTAAAAATACAAAATCCAGAACCGTAACTAGGAAATGCATGATGAGTTCCCCCAGCTGTATTACAAGCTAAACCGTAGGTAAGAGCTAATTTTGCAGTTAAAATTGTACCTCCAACTGCCATACAAGTACGTTTGACAAGCTCAGGGCTCCAAGGTAAACCGATACGTCGTTGGGCTTTAGGACTGAGAGTCCCATTGCAATACGCTGCGATATACTCTTCTAGGTGTACTAACTTAATCAGCTCCAAGGATGGAAATTCCGGGGTATGAAATTGTTCGGGATGTGCGATGTGATCGCAAAGGAGCAATTGATAGAGCTGCTCGAATTTAGACATGGGAAATCTATGTCCTGGTGGTAGTGGAACCACATACTGAGGATGGTAAATAATAGGCAGATTCATATTTAAGATTGTGAACTGCCATAGTACAAAATTGAAGGATTTTTTTGTGATTATTTTTTGTGATTATTTTTTTGAACTCATTTAAACTCAGAGTAGGTTATTGGGAATTATTTTCCAATTTTTTTTAAGGTATCCAAGTTTAAGTTATCTCTTAACAAAGTCTTATCGATGATACTTGGGATTATAAGAATTAAAAATCAGCAATGTTTGCAGAAATGGGCAAAGAATAATATTCTACAATAAATAATATATTTGATGTTTATGATTTAAATTGTGAGTCCTTTTTCTACAAGATATTGTTTCAAACATTCAATTAAAAATGATCGAGGTTCTAGGGAAAGCTGCTAGTAAATAAGTTATTACAATTAGGATAAGTGAAAAAAAGTGAGATGAATCGACTAATTATATATCTTAAGATTAATTGATTTTATGTTTTAATTTTAAATGATATTTACAAACTAAATATTTGTTGTACTTCTATTTCTTATAGATTGGATAGGTAATTATGAATCAGTTGGTATGGATTGCACCAGTGGCGTGTATTGTAATTGGCATATTGGCTGGAATAATTGCCGAAAAAATCGTTTTTAACATGTTAGGAAAAAAAACATACCTGGAAGCGAAGTTATTTTTAACGCTTTGCATCGGATGACATTTCTATGGTTTGTACTTGCAGGTTTTTTTTCAGCTGTACTGACATATAGTTTTCAGCCGGATATATCTATAACACTACAAAAGATATTAACTGTTATATTTTTATTTTCAGTCACTTTAGTTTGTGCAAGGTTAACTTCTGGTTTTGTCACTGCTTTTTTGCAGAGAAAAGAAGGAATTTCAGTTTCTTTAATTTCTAATTTAGCTAAAACATTAGTTTTAGTTATTGGAATATTAATTGTATTACAAACTGCTGGTGTAGAAATTACACCTATAATTACCACTTTGGGAGTTGGAGGCTTAGCTGTCGGTTTAGCCTTACAAGATACATTAGCTAATTTATTTTCTGGGTTTTATCTGATTGTTTCTAAACAAATAAAAATTGGAGACTATATAAAATTAGATGATGCTCATGAAGGCTATATCGTAGATATTAGCTGGAGAACAACTACAATAAAAAGTTTAGCCAACAATGTAGTTGTCATACCTAATTCTCAACTAGGTACAGCTATTTTTATCAATTATCACTTACCTTCCAAGGAATTAACTTTAACGGTGAATGTTGGTGTCAGTTACAATAGCGATTTAGAAAAAGTTGAATCTATCACTATAGATACTGCAAATGAAATTATGCAGGAAATTTCTCCAGATATTATGCGTAAGCCATTTGTTTTATTTCATACTTTTAATGATTTCAGCATAGATTATACAGTTTATATTCCTGTAAATGAGTTTTTAGACCAACGGCAAGCAAAACACTTATTTGTGAAAAGATTACACAAAAGATATCAAGAAGAAAATATTACTATTCCTTTTCCAACTCGAGAAATTAATGTTCAAAATAATTAATTTAGTTAAATCTCATGATTTTAATTAATATTCTTCTTTCAAAGTCAGCGAATAGGCACTCAGAAAACAATAGACATCTTTAGAAAAGAATATAGAGACATTAAATGGTAACGTCTATAGGTGGGTTCAAGAAAGGCACATATTTAATTTCTGGAAATGTCTCATGATATCCAAAGAATAAAAATAAGCCCAAAAAAGAATTGCAATAAAGTAAGTATAAAAGAGCTTTTGATATGGGAGCATCCCAATGTAAGTAGGAAGGCGTAATTATTTATAATATATGATTTATTTTATCAAGCATGAAACTCTTTGACAGCAAGGGTTACGCTACGCTAACCCATCCTACATTTAATTCAACCCACTTACTTAGTCAAAAAGCCCGCAGGTTATAAATCTGGGGTTAAATTTAATTTGTACTCTTGAGCTTGATTTATATAGCGCTATCCTTCGGGGAGTTTAGTCGTCGGTCATCGTTGGGTTTCACTCTCTATCTCTTTTCAAATCGTGAATAACTTTCTCCAAAATCCATTCTGGGGATTCATCTGGAGTTTGATTTTTCTGGGTAGCAACTAAACTTTGAACTGCGGCAGTATCATTTTGTACCAATCCTAATAATTCCTTCTCTAACTCTGCTAAAGTTTGAGGAGGATGAGAGTGCATTTTTGCAGTATCTCCTGTAGGGATTGAAGCAATTAGTTTTTGAGTGTATTCTTTTTGAGGATTGCGATAGATATCGGATGCTTTACCTTGCTCAACAATTTCACCCTTATTCATTACCAAAATGCGATCGCTAATAAATTTAACGACGCTGAGGTCATGAGAAATGAAAATATAAGTCAAACCAAATTCCGATTGTAATTCTCTGAGTAAATTCAGTACCTGAGCTTGTACTGATACATCTAAAGCTGAAACTGATTCATCACAAATAATAAATTTAGGATTAAGGGCTAAAGAACGAGCAATACAAATTCGCTGACGCTGACCTCCGGAAAACTGGTGAGGGTATCTATTCATTGCATCAGCAGTTAAACCTACTCGTTCTAAAAGTACACCTACCCGTTTGCGTCGCTGCTGTTTAGTTTCACCTTGGGAATGAATTACTAAAGGTTCCATGACTATATCCCCTACCTTCATTCTAGGATTTAAAGAACTAAAGGGATTTTGGAAGATAATTTGCATTTCTCGACGCAGTTTTTGTAGAGCTTTATTACTTATATGGGTAATATCTTGTCCTTCAAAAATCATTTGTCCACTCATTGGTTTGACGAGTCGCAAAAGGGTTCTTCCTAAAGTCGTTTTACCACAACCGGACTCTCCAACTAAACCTAGGGTTTCTCCTTGCTTCACATCAAAAGAAACATCATTAACAGCCATAAAATAACGTTTAGTTCCCCCAAAAACTCCACGAACCGGGAAACCAACTTTGAGATTTTTAATTTGCACTAAAGAAGGCTGTTTTTCTAACTCTGCTAACCTAGTATCAATGTTTTCAGCTGTTAATTGGGGTGGTATTTCTGGTTGCTTTCCGGTAATAACTGGTTCCCCCGTCGATGTTTCTTCCACACTCATATAGTCGGCAACTGTAAGTAGCTTTTGAGGATGACTATCAAGTGTGGGACGACAAGCCACTAATCCTTTAGTGTAAGGATGTTTGGGGTCAGTAAAAATTTCCACAGCAGAACCATGTTCCATAATTCTGCCTTTATACATCACCATGATTCGGTCAGCAATTTCAGCAATTAAACCCAAGTCATGGGTAATAAAAATCATTGCCATGTTGCGCTGCTGTTGTAATTCTCGCAGCAAATCTATAATTGTTGCTTGTACCGTTACATCTAATGCAGTAGTGGGTTCATCAGCAATTAATAACAAAGGGTTACATGAAATAGCCATCGCTATCATAACCCTCTGTAATTGTCCCCCAGAAAGTTGATGGGGATAGCGCTCAAGCATCGATTCTTTATGTTGCTTGACCAATTGAGCTAAGTTGTAGTCATCAGCAGTAACGCCAGACTCAATGAATGAACTACGTAAGTCTTCATCACTAGGTAATAATTTTACCTCTTGCAAATTAGCGATCGCTTTTTGTTTGGCTTCGTTTAAGGAAATATCTTGATGGCGGATAATAGCTTCTGTTAGTTGATACCCAATTGTGTATACCGGGTTAAGAGAACTCATCGGTTCCTGGAAAATCATCGCGATATCTCCACCGCGATAAAGTTGTATTTCCTCGGTAGATAATTCTAATAAATTTATCGGTTTACCATTTTCTTGGGGAGTAAATAAAATCTCACCACCACTAATCCTCCCTGGTTCCTGTATCAAACCCATTACAGCCAAAGAAGATACCGATTTACCACTCCCTGACTCTCCAACTATTCCCAATGTTTCACCACGACGTAACTGTAAAGAAATATTATTTACAGCTTTTATGGCTTTTTCATTGCTCTTAAACTCAACTTCGAGGTTACGAACGTCTAGAATAGTTTCACTCATAGGAGTCAGGGTAGATGTATAAATTAAAAATAGTTAATTTAAAGTTAACTGGATTTTAACAGTGGTTGCAAAACTGAACAGTCAAAATTTACTTGAGTAAATAATTTAACCTTGAAATTAGATTTTCACACCCCTGTATATAAAATTTGCATTACAAATTACATTTTTGGAGAAAATTACGATATAGGGAAGATTTTTATAGGAGATGGAATAGGGATAATAAGTAAATGTCAGTATTCATAGCCAGGACTTACGCAAAAGTAACCTAGTTCCGTCCGAGACTTAGCTAGCTAACTCTACACTACGTTTCGGTCGCAATGACAAGTTATGCTTGCGTCAGTCCTGATAGCGTTGAGGTAGTCTCTCGCGAAAAATCTATTATACATATTACCCATTACCCATTACCCAATTAAAAAGGAATCTCATCCTCACTCATATCTTCTTCCTCGTTGACCATTGCAGGATAGGTACTTGGTTCAAAATGACGATTTGGTGGTGTTTGGGAACTGTCGTTCTGAGGAAATGTATTAGTGTTATTGACAGCTGGAACTGATGGGTTAGCTATAGTTGCTGGTATGCTTGGAGTCGGTGCAGGTGCAGGATTAACTGGTGGTGAAAAACTTGTATCTATTTGTGGCATTGTGTTTACATTGGCAGAATCGTTAATATTCATGCCTCCGTCTAAACGATAAATTCGTTGCACCGTCAGTTCTGTGCGCTTTTCTTTAAACCCTTCTGGACGCTCAAAGGTATGCATTCCCAAACGTCCTTCTAAAATTACGCGATCGCCTTGATGATAGTTTTGCTGAATTTCTTTAGCAGTATTTCCCCAACCAATTACTTTTAGATTAGAAGGTGGTTCTCCTTCCCTTGTAGAAGGAAACTGTACCATCATTTCAGCTACTTCTAAATTATCAGTTGTATATCGCAGTTGTGGCGGTTGTATAATGTCTGCCATTAGAATACAGTTATTCATCTGTTTCTCCTGTCTTAATTGTTGTGGTTAGTATTTGTTCAATCAAAGAATAGAATATTTCTTAAAATCAGAACCATTATTTTTCGTCACAAATCTAATAAGTCCTAACAATATTTTAATTGCTTGTTTTCAAGTTATTTAGTCTTAATTATTTATAATCAAAGCTAGGATATAAATATTTGGGATATTAAGTTTTTGATTGCCAATCCATAAGTCCTGAGATATTT
>JBCCDM010000067.1:0-19508 GCA_039030795.1 Cyanobacteria bacterium P01_A01_bin.84 | reverse complement strand
TGTACCACCAACTTCATACGTATAACTAGGAGCAAATTCAATTGAAGTATCATCATCGGTATCCTCGACCCCGAAATCCCATGCATACGTTCTAGCGTTTGAAGACGTATTGGTCGTAATTATTATGTGGTTGCCAAAAAACTTCCTATTAAATATAAAGAACCACATAAGGTTATTAACTCCTCATTTTGGTTACTTTCAGCACTGCTAGCAGCATCGATTGCTGAGAATAGATCCGGGAAGGTTTGACAGAAGCTTAAATGAGGACAGATATCAAAAGCAAGCTCTTTAAGCTGACTAGGTAGGGCACAACTATGCTCGGGGATAGGAACTAAGTAAAGCTTATCTTCAGGTCGCAATAAAACAGAAAATATCTCTTGGTGCTGTTTATTCGCTAGCATTCCGATTATCCAAAAAATAGAAGAATGAGGAATAGTATCAACATAATTACGTAGAGCTAATGCAGCATTTGGATTATGGGCACCATCGACTAGCAATTTACTATTTTTCCAGTTACTCCATTGCATTCTACCAAGCCATTTAGTTTTTGCGATACCATTAGCAATACAATCATCGGAAATATTCCAACCTTGGCTTTGAAGAATTTTCAAAGCTGCGATCGCTACAGAAGAATTATTTAATTGTATTTCTCCCTCTAGTGGTAGTTGATATAAGATAGAATCCCACTTAGCCAAACCTGGAGATATTTTTTGGGCTGGAGAAGACACAAATAAAGGACAGTGTAATTTTTCAGCACGTGATCGCACTACTTTTTCTGCTTCTTCGGGTAAAGTTCCTATAACTACCGGACAATTAGTTTTTAGAATACCAGCTTTTTCGGTAGCAATTTCGGCAATCGTAGAACCAAGCACTTGCAAATGGTCTTTACTAATTGAAGTAATAATGGAGACTAAAGGTTGAGAGCAAACGTTAGTAGCATCTAAACGTCCACCTAAACCTACTTCCATAACTACCACATCAACTTTTTGCTGAACAAAATATAACCAAGCAGCAGCAGTAAGGATTTCAAATTGAGTCGGACTATCTTCATCTGAGAGAACTTTTGCTTTTACCTCTAACAAAACCCTACACAAGTCATCTGGAGAAATCTGTTTTTCGTTAATGCATATTCTCTCTGTCCAGTCAACTAAATGAGGAGATGTGTAACGTCCAACTTTGTATCCAGCTTCGGTTAATACATATGAAATATAAGCACATACGGAACCTTTCCCATTAGTACCAGCAACATGAATAATGGGAACTCCATCGTGGGGATTGCCTAGATTTTCTAAAAGCCTGATAATTCTCTTTAGCCCCAAGTTTACTCCAAAGCGTCCAAAGGGCTTGAGTAATGAGTCAATTTCTACCAAGAGTTTAGATGTGTAATTTTTGTAATGTTTCCAATTTGCTTGTGCTGCTAATAAAATCGACTGTTTCTATGAAAAGAAACAGTCGGTTCTTTAAATATCTAGTTTTATTTAAGCTTCCTTATTTAAAAAGCCCTGTATTTGTCTTAAAGCAGCAGCACCTATATTAAAAATTGCCCAACCAGCAGCGATCGCAATGGGGGCTAAAACAATAGCTACGCGAAAATCAATGTCCATATCTAATTTCCTTCTGCTAATAAAGCTTTAAGTTTTATCAAGTGTTCTCATTTTATTTTTAGCTGAATCAGGGAATTTTCCCAAGCTAAATGTAAAGAATATTTACAGTTAGTAACATAAAGTCGATAAATACCAAAGTTTTAGAAACTTGGATAAGGTAGTAGGCTAAAGGAAAATGGTTTAAAAAGAACAAAATAACTATTACCGGGATATATCAGGACATCTGAATACTTCTTGTCTGGAGGGGGTTTAGGGACTCCAAGTCACTTCAATATGGCAAGAAGGGCTAATTGCCCCAATTCTTCTTCCTGAAAAACGTCTTAACCCCAAATCGTATAACTATAGAAGTCAATCTAGTACTCGTGAAAGCCGAAATTGCCGCGTAAGGGCAGGCAGGGGGAGCAGGGGAAGCGGAGGGGGCAGAGGGAGCAGGGGAAGTGGAGGGAGCAGGGGAAGCGGAGGGAGCAGGGGGAGAAGAAACTTTTTCTTTTCACGAACAACCTGCAAAGTTCCCTTGGCAAACTACTAGTACTCTGTCAAGAGCTAAATGACGGATATAAATTTGCCGAAAGCTATAAAATACAAAACTTCTAGATTTTTATAATCCGTCAAAATATATTGGACAGACTACTAATACAGAACGGTTTAAGGGATGCAGACCATTTCTATCTTCCTTTATCCCTTTTCCAAGTTTATGAATAGTTAGTTTATTTGCGCTAACTTTTACTAGTTCTTTTGTATTAATTCAAATAAACAAAAATTCCGGTTTGAACATAATTACTTTTTGTGAATAACTTCCTACTCAATCCTGCGAAAATCCACATAGAGGTATTCATTAACCACCAAATATCACTGTTCCCCATTGCTTTTTAAGCCTTACAACAAAGTATTAAGGAAAATTCAAAAACCAATATCATCACCTTTACCAGCGTGAACTAGTCCTAATTTCTGATATTTCTGAGCGTGTTCTATTAATTCTTTTGCTTCTTTTAAAGAAATTTGGCGTACTATTTTTCCAGGAACACCAACAACTAATGACATAGGAGGAACATCTTTGGTAATAACAGCACCCGCACCAATAATACTACCCTGTCCTACACGAACGCCATCTAAAACTACTGCCCCAATACCAATAAGACAACCACGTTCAATATATGCAGAATGGATGACAGCACGATGTCCGACAGTAACGTACTCTTCTAAAATAGTTGGCAAGCCAATATCACAATGAAGGATTGCTCCATCTTGAATATTGGTACACTTACCGATTTCAATTTTTTCAACATCACCTCGTAAAACTGCTCCATACCAAATACTTGCTCCTGCTGCGATGAAGACTGAACCAATAATATCAGCGCTACTAGCAATAAATGAAGCCTGAGAAATATCGGGAGAAGACCAGTAAGAAGCTGTAGACACGGTAGAATATAACTAAGATGTGGGAAAGTCCCCAAACTTGGAAACTAGTTGCACAACAACAATATCACGGCTTCGAGGTCTGTGTTTAGTCAACAGTTAAGTAACTACCCTATTGAGGTGGTATGGAAGTGTAAGATACAACCAAAATTAATGGTGCTAACAATGAGTATATTTCTAACCACTTCATGATGAATCCAGGCTTGCAATACCCAATTTTTGGTCACGAAATTCAGTGTCCGCACTGTCGTCAGACAATTCCGGCTCTGACCCTTACAGATACCTATCTTTGTCCGCGTCACGGTGCTTTTGAAGCGAATCCCGATACGGAAGAGTTAATTCATTTGCAATCCGGACGACATTGGCGAAGATGGAATAATCAATGGTATCGACAACACACTCATCCCGATGGAATTCGCTTTGAAATTCACGAAGCTCTGGATAAACTTTATACTCAAGGTTACAGGGCTACAAGAGTTGTTATTGCTCAACGTTATCAGGAATTGATGAGTGGATATTTAGAACGTAGCACTCCTTGGCGCTCTGGACAATCTGAGTCTACATCAGCACGTCTTTACGGTTTACCAGTGGAATTCAGCCCGAATTCTAAAGATGAACCATGTTGGGAAGTGATTAATTTTGATTTAGATAAGGAACCAGGTGTACCTGTACGTTATCCTTACTTTCGATTGTTTGAGTGATTACGTTTAATTTATACAGATATTACAGTTAGTGGTTTGTGTACTCCTGTTAATTCTGTATTAACTATTTCCTTCCCAATCCTCTCTTCTAGTTTTCTTCATAAGTTCCCAAACATAATGCACCACGCGTCTATTCGTACAGCTAATATTCGTCGAGCGATCGCTTTTTACGAACAGTTAGGGTTTGTAGTCTGCGAACGTTTTACTACTGGCTACACTTTAGCTTGTTGGATGGAAGGATTGAGTGTAAAGGGCAGAATTGAATTAATTGAAATTCCTCAACCAAAGCCACCCCCAGATGCATTTTCAGATGAGCATTACGTAGGTTACTACCACTTATCTTTTGATATCAGTGATATTACTTCAGATTTATTTAATTGGCTCAGAGGACTTGAAAAAAATATTGCCACAGCAGCACAAGATAGTTCTTCACAGTTACAGCCATTATCTATACTTCTAGAACCAACACAGCAGCAAATAGGCGATCGCGTTTATGAAGTTATATTTATTGCTGATGCTGACGGATTACCCCTAGAGTTCATCAGAATTTTAAAAAAATAACTGATTAGTAAGAAAATATTCTATCTTTTTTATCTTTTATGTATTATCTTTTATGTATAGAATAAATTTTTTCTGTAGTGTTGCCGAGGCGACAGAATATTTCCAAGCACTAAACTATATTCTACAAACACAAATCTGTAATTTTATTTACAGATTTAACTTCATAAATAAATGTTCGTCTTGTCCGCAATTGTGTCTCGATACCGATTTCCATTCCTACTATTTGTCATTTCACTGATATCTATAATAGTATTCAGTGATTCTATAACTTATGCTCAAGTGGGGAGTGGATTAAATTTGCTTGATACGAATCACCTGGAGAGAGTATTAGGAAGTCCTAAAAACAACAATATCAAATCTTCTTCAGTGGTAGACAGTGTTAAAAAAGTAATTTTAGACAATGGTTTAACTGTTTTACTTAAAAAAGTAGATATTGCACCGGTTGTAACAGTACAAATGTGGTACAAAGTGGGTTCCCGTAATGAAGAACCTGGTGTGAATGGAATTACTCATCAGCTTGAACATATGATGTTCAATGGCACTAAAGATCGTCCAGTGCAATTCGGACGATTGTTTAGTGCCTTAGGTAGCGACTCTAATGCTTTTACCAGTTTTGACCAAACAGTTTACTATTCTACCGCACAAAGTAATAGATTAGAGGCACTGCTGACCTTAGAAGCAGATAGAATGCAGAATGTGAAAATTAACCATAAAGACTTAGAAAAAGAAAAGCGGGTAGTGATTTCTGAGTTGCAGGGTTACGAAAATAGCCCAGAATATCGACTAAACCGTGCTGTCATGAAAGCAGCGTTTCCAGAGCATCCTTATGGTTTGCCTATCGGTGGGACAAAGGAAGACGTTAAGAAATTTAGTGTAGATAAATTACAAAATTATTACAAAAATTTATATAGCCCAGACAATGCAGTACTTGTCATTGTCGGAGACTTAGATACAGCCAAAACTTTAAATGATGTAAGAAAGATTTTTGGCAATATCCCCAGACTAGTTTCTAAACCGAAAGTTTTAGAGACTCAAGAAAAGCAATACTCACTTTTAACTATAAATCCATTATCCTCTGATACCCATAATTCATCAACTAATTCATTAAGTCCGAAGAATCCTATTATTTTAAGAGAAATAGGCTCGGCAGGTCTATTGCAATTTGTGTATCCCTTACCAGATGCTAAGCATCCAGATGTTCCAGCCCTCGATGTTATGGATTATATATTAACAGAGGGAAGAAACTCTCGTCTTTATAAGAGTTTAATAGAATCTGGAGTTGCGACAGATATTAATGGTTCAGCAAGTAATTTAATCGAAAAAGGTTGGTATGAATTATCTGTTACTGCCAGTTCTAAAGTAGATTTACGTAAAATAGATCGAATGATAGAACGCACTATTGCTACAATCGCAAAGAAAGGTGTGACTCAAGAGGAAATCGATCGTGCTAAAGCACAGCTAGAAGCAGCAGTTATCTTAGATAACCGCGATATTACTTCTCAGGGGATGCAATTGGGGAATGACCAGTTAATAACAGGCAACTATAACTATACAGAAGACTACTTAACAGCAGTCAGGCAGATAACGACTCAAGATATACAGAGTGTAGTTAGAAAATATTTGCGTCCAGAACTGAAAACCGCAGGCTTTTTTGAACCTATCAACTCTCCAAAACAAGCAGAAGCAAATCAAGAGAAATTAAAGAAAGATTTCTCAACTCTTCCATCTGAGAAGTTTTCTCAAAAGGGTAAAGTAGATATAAAAGATATCGCTAAGTACTTACCACCTCTAGATGCTGCAATAGTCTCTGTAGCTAAAGATTTACCCGAAGAGTGGCAACTCCCAAATGGTTTGCAAGTACTAATGTTGCGCGATCGCAGTACTCCTACAGTAACCTTAAGTGGTTACATCAGAGCAGGAATGGAATTTGACCCTGAAGATAAAGCCGGATTAGCATCTTTAGTTGCCGAGAATTTAATCAGTGGGACAAAAACAAAAAGTGCTTCCAAGCTTGCCAAAATATTAGATGACCGTGGTGCCGACCTTGACTTTCAAGCTTACCGTCAAGGTGTAAGAATTCAAGGAAATAGTCTAGCTGATGACTTACCGGTATTAATGAAGGTATTGGGTGATGTAGTTCAAAATTCTACTTTTCCTCGTAAAGAAATTCAACTCAGTCGTCAACAAGCTTTAACTGCCTTAAAGCAAGAACTCAACGACCCATCAGAAGTAGCAAAAAGAGTTTTTTCTCGGGCTATTTATCCTAAAAAACATCCCCTACAAGTTTTTCCAACACCAGAAAGTTTAAAAAAGATTAAACCTAGAGATGTCAGAGAATTTAAACAAAAATACTATCGTCCAGACGCAGTAGTTTTGGTTATATTAGGAGACTTTGATGTAGAAAAAATTAGAACCTTGATTGCCGAAGAGTTTGGTAACTGGGAAGTTAAAGGAAAAGCACCGATACCCGAATATCCCGCAGCAGCGAAACTAAATGGTATTGTACGTTTTAACCCTATAGTTCCCGGAAAAGCCCAATCTATAACCTATATGGGTAATACCACGATTAATCGTCACGATCCTCAATATTATGCAGGTGTAATTTTAAATCAGATTTTAGGTGGAGATACTTTATCGAGCAGACTCGGTTCGGAAATCCGCGATCGCCAAGGTTTGACTTACGGAATTTACAGTAACTTCCTAGCAAGAAAGAATTTTGGCACTTTTTTGATTGAAATTCAAACAAGCCCAGAAGATGCTAGCCAAGCCATAGACAGCAGTCGTAAATTATTGTCAGAAATTCACAAAAAAGGGGTGAGTGAAGAAGAGGTCAAAGCAACAAAACAGACTTTGATCAGTAACTACAATGTGGCTTTAGCGAACCCAGATTATTTAGCATACAAAATTTTGAAGCATAATGTCTACGGTTTGGATAGAAGTGAATTACAAACCTATACTGAAAAAATTAATGCTGTTAGCCTATCTCAAGTAAACAAAGCAGCGCGAGAATTACTTAATCCAGATAAAATTGTAGTAGTCACTGCTGGTCCATCTAAAACCACTGATGGTGAAAATCATAACATTCAGTAATCTTTCGTTTCTGTGGTTAAACACGCCACAATTATTAAAGGTAAGACATAGCTGAAAGGATAAGGTGTGTTTAACAAGGTGTGCTTAAGTACATCGTATTGAACCTACTCTCATCCCTAAATTTCTCTTAGTGGTAATCTCCAGTAGAAAAACAGACAAATAATTTTTTGCTTAGAAATTTTTTAGCAATGATTTTTTCTAAATATTTGAGGGTAAATACAGCGTTAAATACAAACTTAAATAATCTCATCAGAGTTTTTATAGTTTTTTTCTGTGTCTGTGTTTTTTGGATCAATGCTTTAATTGCAAATGCTGCCAATATATCCCATGATTTGCTCAAACAAAAACCAACGGAAATAACAATTAACCTAGGTAATAATGCGGATGAATTAAAATTTGAACCAAGTCATCTGGAATTTGAAGCAGGTAAGCGTTACAAGCTTAAACTAGTTAATCCAAGTTCTACAAAGCATTACTTTACAGCCAAAGACTTTACTGATGGGATTTGGACACAGAAAGTAGAAGCTGGAGGAGTTGAGGTAAAAGGAGCAATACACGAAGTAGAATTAAAACCCCAAGCTGAAGCTGAATGGGTTTTCTTACCTCTGAAAAACGGCAAGTACAATCTTAAATGTACAATTGCCGGACACGCTGCTGCGGGAATGATCGGAGATATCTTAATAAAAAGTTAATTTTTTATTTTATATGTGTATCGTAAAAGGCTTTTGGGCTTATAGCACAGTCTAGGTAACTGTACCAAGTTGGTGCTAGTCTACCCAACGGCACTTTGTTGAGAAAACGTCTTTCCCTAGCTCCTTCCTAGCTTTGAAGTTTGAAGTTGGGAAGAAGGTAATACCGGGACTCAGGCAAAAAATATGTCAAAAATAACTTCAAAAGCTTATGTGGCAAGTGTTTAACATCAATTTACCTATTTTATTGATATATCTAGGTTTCAGCCATTTTTACCCAATTGAAGTTTTTTCCTTACCCCAATTGGATTTGAGGTGATTTTTGGCTCCAAAAATATCAAAGTCCCGATACAAGAATAAAAAGTGAAAGTATTTAATTTAAACTATAGATTTAAATTTGAACTGCATATATTTAAGAAAGCAGTAACTTGAATTGGTGGGATAGCCTGAAACATTAAATAAATCAGATAAGAATTATTAGTAATAATTAATTTCAGCCCTAATATTGGAATTAGCTTTTTCTAACTTCTTACTTAACTTATTCTAGGGAACGGCAAAAATAAGTTAATTTAAATATATATGATGATATTGTTGCTTCTCTAACGTAGAAAAATCACTGACATCTCTCCCTTGCAAAGCATAAGTAATTATTAATACCCTATGAATATTTTCAGTAATTTGCTTGCTCAACCAACTCAAGAGCCACGTCCTAAAAGACAACGTCGAGGAATTGAAATTAAATCTCCCCGCGAGATTGAAATTATGCGGCAATCAGCCAAAATAGTAGCAACTGTGCTGAAAGAAATTTCCGAGTTAGTTAAGCCAGGAATGACAACTGGCGATCTAGATGCTTATGCGGAAAAGCGAATCCGTGAAATGGACGCAACTCCTAGCTTTAAAGGATATCATGGTTTTCCCGGTTCTATCTGTTCTAGCATTAATAATGAAGTAGTACATGGTATTCCTAACTCCAAGAAAGTCATTCGATCTGGAGATGTTTTGAAAGTTGACACTGGCGCTTATTATCAGGGATTTCATGGAGACTCCTGTATCACTATTGCAGTGGAGGAAGTAAATCCAGGAGCCGCAAAATTAATTCGTGTTGCCGAAGAAGCTTTGTATAAAGGCATTGAACAAGTCAAAGCAGGTAATTACTTAATAGATATTGCTGGAGCAATTGAAGACCACGTCAAAGCCAATGGTTTCAGTGTTGTAGAAGAATTTACAGGACATGGAGTAGGTCGCAATTTACACGAAGAACCTTCTGTTTTTAACTTCCGTACTCGCGAAATGCCTAATGTTAAATTACGTTCTGGTATGACTTTGGCAATTGAGCCAATTCTTAATGCTGGATCTAAATTCACCAAAACTTTATCAGACCGGTGGACCGCAGTCACAGTTGATAACTCACTTTCAGCACAGTTTGAACACACTGTTTTGGTAACAAATACAGGTTATGAAATTCTTACTGATAGAAGCAAGATTTAGTAAAAGTTTTTGAAAAAATATTATAGAAATTTGAGTAAAGTCCACTCTTTTAAGGGTGGGCTATCTTTCTGTAACTTGTTCCAATACTCTAATCTGGCTTGGAATACCGCTATAAGAGATGTATACGCAGCTTCAACTAACTCCTTGACTTGAAAAATACCAATCTCTAGAAACTTTATCAGGCAACGAATACACATTATCTTAATTAAAGAAAAATTGTGCGAAAGCCTGATAGATAAAAGTTCTAGAATTGTGAAAATAACAAATGTTTCCCCAGACTTACACAATATGTATATAGCGGTTTTCACTCGGATAGAATACAGATTAGACCTGACCCTGTTTTCCTCTTTTTACTAAGGAGAGGGATTTTCCTTTCGGACAGGGTAAGGTTTTGAGACAGATGTAGATTCCCACTGTTTCTCAACCTCGGATTGGGATTTATTAGTAGTTTTGAGTAAGCTATTTAACAATGATGCAGGTGGTTGACTATGAGTCCATGCAAAAGCATGACGAAACGCTGCATCTTGACATATTTGTAACTGTTTGAAGCTAATAATATCTTGGGTTAACAAGTTCTCATATTCAAAAGGCAGTCTAACATTATGTAAGCCAGCATTGTCAGTACAAATAGCAATATCAACACCAGCATCAAAACAACGATCGAAAACTACTTTCAAAGTGCGAATATCTTCAAGAGTGCCTGTCTTGATATAAGTAGTAGGACATATTTCTAAACACTGCCGACGTTGAGCTATTTCTGGCAGTAATTCAGGATAAAGTAGAGGAATTTGAATTCCATGACCAATACGCATTAAAAAGGGTAACAATTCTGGATAACAGCCATCTTTTGTTTCGTATAGGTGCCCAGTAGTTTTAATATCCTGCGAACGTGCATACTCATATAAATCAAGCCATTCTGATAAGCGATCGCCATAATAACGGTCGCCACCAGCTACATCAATACCACAGACATATTTACGGTTTTGTGCAGCCAAATCAACAATCGCTTTGTTTACTTCATAGGGCAAACGAGAATGCATACATAAAATTTGACTGGTGACAATGGGGTATTCCGGTATATTACTAGCCTTACCTACTACTTCCACAATCTTAGCCATTTCCTCAATTCTGTCTGTCTGACTTAAATTTTCTGGTGTTCGTAGATAAGGTGTATAGCGCAGTTCCAAATAAGCTAAATTCTCAAAAATGTAAGCTCCTCTTAGCAAACGGTAAATAAAGTAAGGTAAACTAGCCTGTGTTTGAACGCTCTCGACTAAAGTATGTAGTTCTAGATATTCATCCAAGGTATTGCGACGACGAGTATAAAATTCTTCAAATTCTCCATAGTCAGAAAAGTGAGAAACTTTATCTACATTATGACGTTGGAAAAATCGCCACATCACACGTGGTACGACTGAACCACCCAAATGTCTATGTAATTCAGCATATAAGCTCATAGTTGTAATTATTAACGTAAAGAATTAATTATTATTTAAGTTAACAATTACAACGGCTTTGTTACCACCCATTCTCACTCATCTTTTTCAAACAGGAACTATCTCAGCAATTATACCGAACTTATATAGTCTCTAAATCTACAAAAGAATAAAGTAACCAACTAAATCAATATATAAATCATTGATAGAATATATATATTTCGATTATTCAGCAATTTAAATCTTTTAAAGATTTTCAACATTTTACAAAAATTAATATATTTGTTTTTAATAAACATTAAAACAAAAATGTAAATCAGGTTCATGTATTGAAATTACCGTTAAAAAAGTTTTTTCATAGAACAGACATATTCATATAATTTTTTTTGTTAAATACCCAAACAAAGATAGTTTTATACCTTTTATTTACTAATTTACTAACCAATTTTTGCTTCCAAATTTATCATGATTGACAATCGATTTTGTCTTAATAAAATATTTGGTTGTCCTCAAAAATAATCAACTAGATATGATATGAGTTATAGTGATGAATCTTGACATAAACGGGTAATTATAGAGATAATTTTTGTTTGTGCAAACTTTAGTATACTAAAATAAACGCTTGGCTAACGTCATTGTTATCGGTGCCCAGTGGGGCGATGAAGGAAAAGGTAAAATAACAGACTTGCTTAGTCGCTCTGCAGATGTTGTAGTACGTTATCAAGGGGGCGTAAATGCTGGACATACAATTGTGGTTAAGGGTGAAACCTTCAAGCTGCATTTGATACCATCTGGTATTTTATATCCTGAGACCGAATGTATTATTGGTTCTGGAACAGTTATCGATCCTCAAGTATTGATTGCTGAACTAGATCGTTTGTGTGAGTTTGGTGTTTCTACCAATAACTTATTTATTTCAGAGACTGCCCATGTTACCATGCCATATCATCGATTAATCGACCAGGCATCAGAGAAAAGTAGGGGCAATCATAAGATAGGAACTACCGGTAGAGGAATTGGTCCAACTTACGCTGATAAATCCGAACGTTCTGGTATTAGAATATTGGATTTAATGGATTCCAAAGGAGGTAGTAGCCATCTAGAATGGGTTATCAATAATAAAAATGTCATTCTAGAAAAACTCTATAATTTGCCGCCTTTAGATTCACAAAAGGTAATAGATGAATACTTGGAATATGCAGAGCGTCTGCGTCCCCACGTAGTCGATACCTCCTTGAAGATATACGATGCAATTTTAAAACGTCGTAATATTTTATTTGAAGGCGCTCAAGGAACTCTTTTAGATTTAGATCATGGGACATATCCCTTTGTTACTTCGTCTAATCCGGTTGCTGGGGGAGCTTGTGTAGGTGCAGGACTAGGACCAACTGCTATTGATCGAGTAATTGGAGTTGCGAAGGCTTATACCACCCGTGTGGGAGAAGGACCCTTTCCTACCGAAGAATCAGGAAAAGTTGGCGAACAATTATGTACCCTAGGAGCAGAATTTGGCACAACTACAGGACGAAAACGTCGTTGTGGCTGGTTTGATGCTGTAATTGGTCGTTATGCAGTCCGGATAAATGGTTTGGACTGTTTAGCAATTACTAAATTAGATGTGCTAGATGGACTTAAAGAAATTAAAGTTTGTGTAGCGTATGAGATAGATGGGGAACGTTGCGAGCATTTCCCTAGTAACGCCCGCCATTTTGCAAGCTGTCGCCCAGTTTATAAAACTTTACCAGGATGGGAACAGTCTACCGAAGAATGTCGTTCTTGGGAAGATTTACCTAAGAGAGCCCAAGACTATCTAAAATTTTTGGCAGAGTTGATGTCAGTTCCGATTGCAATTGTTTCTTTAGGAGCTAGTCGCGACCAAACGATTATTCTAGAAGATCCCATTCATGGACCAAAACGAGCATTATTACAAGCTGACGGCACTCCAGTTTCTTTATTGAGTGTCTAAGATGTACAATAGTTGCTTTGCCGATTGAACATAGGAGAGCTTGATATTAGCACTCCGACCAGAAAATTAAAGACTTACCAAGTATATAGTTAGTTATGAAAATCACTGTTGAATGTGAAAAGCGTCCAGAAGGTAAAAAACCAAAAGCCTTACGAAGAGATGGCAAAATTCCAGCAAATTTGTACGGTCATGAAGGTACAAATTCTCTTTCTTTAGCAATAGATGCTAAAACTGTTGATAATTTGCTTAGGAAAGCTTCAGTAAATAATACCTTAATAGATTTAAAAGTTATAGATGCTTCCTGGCAAGGTAAGACATTATTACGGGAGGTCCAAGCTCATCCAGCCAAAGGTACACCCTACCACCTCAGCTTTTTTGCAGTTGCAGGTCATGGTGATACCACTGTAGAAGTCCCATTAAGATTTATTGGTGAAGCCGCTGGGGTGAAATTAGAAGGTGGCATGGTAGATGCTGTAATCAATGAATTGCAAGTAAGCTGTACTCCTGAAAGTATTCCTGAAGCAATTGAAATAGATATCTCTAGTATGAATGTGGGAGATACCTTACACGTTCATGAATTAGTTTTACCTGAAGGTGTTACTGCTCAAACTGAAGCAGAACGAATTGTGGTAACAGTTCTACCTCCACGTATGCCAGGGAGTGGAGATGGCGATGAGTCAACAACAGAAGCTGGAACAGAGCCTGCTGCAATATAACATAGACAAATTAGGGATTTGACTGGATCATACTCACCTGTCAGTTAAGTGTATTAAGCTTCACAGTAATAGTTGAATATTGTAGAGACACGAAATTACTCTTAGAGAATTCCTAATAGACATCTCCCGTAAAAGATTTAGAGACGTTAGATTTAACGTCTCTAAAACGGTTCTAGGTCGCACATATTTAATTTCCGGAGATGTTTAATGAAAAACGTATCTCTACAAAATGTTTTTAGTCAGATTTTGTTCAGACTTTTATTTTTTGTAAAACTTTTCTACCCTTCATTACCGTAACTTGTGGCAAGCTCTCCGCACAGCGCAACGCAGTTAACGGTAAGTACCGTATTTCGGCAAGAGCGTATTTTTATGAATCAAATAGACCTAGCTTTTATGCCAGCGTTGGAGTTGGCTAAGTTAATTCATAAACGTGAAATTACTCCCTTAGAATTAACTAATATTTATCTTGAACGCATCCAAGATTTAAATCCTAAATTAGGCAGTTATTTTACAGTTACAGCAGAACAAGCAATTACAGATGCTCAAATCAAAACTGAAATGCTTAGCCAAACAAATGCTTTATCTCCTTTGTTTGGTTTGCCAATATCAATTAAAGATTTAAACCCAGTTAAAGATGTTCCTTGGTCTTTAGGAGTTTATGGATTACGGCAACAAATCCCTGAATATGATGATGGTGTAGTTACCAAAATTAAAGAAGCAGGGATGATTATTTTGGGGAAAACTGCTACTTCTGAATTAGGTTCTTTCCCATATACAGAACCTACAGGTTTTCTTCCAGCAAGAAACCCTTGGAATTTAGATTATACTCCTGGTGGCTCCAGTGGAGGTGCCGCTGCGGCTGTAGCTGCGGGTTTATGTCCATTTGCTCAGGGTTCCGATGGAGGTGGTTCTATTCGCGGACCTGCTGCTTGTTGCGCTTTAGTAGGAATTAAACCTTCTCGAGGTAGAGTGTCTTTTGCCCCAGGGGGCGATCGCTTTGGTGGTGTTGCAACAAATGGTCCTCTAGGACGAACTGTGGCTGATGCTGCCGCACTTTTAGATTTAATGTCTGGTTATATGACAGGAGACCCATACTGGCTACCAGAACCTGAAACATCTTTCTTGAGTGCAACTGAGAAACAACCAGGAAATCTTCGTATTGCTTTTGATATAAGTGTTGCACCTTTTGGAAAAGCCGATGAAAATTGTCAGCAAGGTGTATTTCAAACAGCAAAATTATTATCAGAACTCGGTCATGAAATTACTCAAGCAAGCCCGGATATTAGTGGTTTATTAGAAACATTTCCCATAGTTTGGCAGAGTGGATGGGCTGATAGTCTTATTCCTACAGAAATACTACAGCCAATGAATCAATGGCTGATGTCTCGTACCGTATCTACTGGAAAATACTTAGAAGCATTTGCTCAAATGCAGATAGTATCGCGACAAATAATTGCTTTCTTTGACTTATTTGATGTACTGGTACTACCAGTTTATTTGCACTCTCCTATTCAAATTGGTGCATGGTCAGACCTCAGCCCGGAAGAGACATTTGCAAAAATTACTAATTGGGTTGCCCCCTCTCCTATTGCAAATGCTACTGGACTTCCTGCGATCGCTTTCAATGTCGGTTTTGATAGCAACAATAATCTTCCTATTGGTGTACAAATTATTGGCAAACCAGCAGCAGAATCAACTTTAATTAGTTTGGCAGCTCAAATAGAGGCAACAAAATCTCAGCAGCTAGTTTATCCCATGCTTAAGTAAAAATACATAAATAGAAGTATTATTTATCTCTTGCAAGTAAGAAAAATAATATCAAAAAAAAAGACAGACATGAAAGCCTGCCCGACAAAATTATGAGGAAAATTATGGAAAGCGATTGTCTTGCTGGACTTGCTTGATGGCTTTTGCCTTCAACATTCGCTCTTTTAAATTAGCATTTCTCTGTAATATCTCGTGTCTCCCTTGATACCAAGGTGGAATATCGTCATAATCAGGTACTCCGTCGTCAATCAAGTATCTAGCATTAGGATTTTTGGGATATCCAGAAGCTACACCTCCAGCACAAATTGCAAACAGAGGTGTATGTTTTGCTGCTTTTAATGCTCTTTTTGCTTGTGGTGAAACTCTGACAATATCACCACGAGAAATTTCTATTATTTTGCCATCAATAAGAATAACGCCTTGACCAGAAATAATAATATAAACTTCTTCTTGTTCGGCATGACTATGAGTGAAAGTGTAACCTTCATCTGCTGGTAGTTGAATTAAACCAATAGCTACAGCTTTCAAATCCAACTGTCTGCGAGGACTGCTCAGGTAGGGTAAATTATCAAAGTTAAAGTGAGCTATAGAGAAAGCCGGATTATCAGATTTTTTTTCATTCATCAGGTCTTATGTATTACATATGTAACTTAATAGTAATATATATTTTTAGAGTTATGGAATCCCGGTTATAGCAATCAAAATATTCTTATGTATTTAGGGCAATAAGCAACAATTAATAATATTAAAAAACTTTACAAAAGAATTAGAGACGCTAATTGCATAACGTCTCTAATTCTTAAATGAAATGAAATAAAGTGATCTAAAAGTAGCTAATTACTTAACAGATACTTTTGCACCTGCTTCCTCAAGCTGCTTCTTCGCATCCTCAGCAGCCTCTTTAGCGATCGCTTCCTTGATAGCTTTAGGAGCAGATTCGACCAATTCTTTGGCTTCTTTCAAACCTAAACCAGTAATACCTCGTACTACCTTAAGAATGGCAATCTTCTTATCCGCAGGAACTTCTTCAAGTACTACATCAAATTCGGTTTGCTCTTCCTCTGGTTCAGCAGCAGCAGTACCGGTACCAGGAGCCATCATCATCATACCGCCAGCAGGAGCAGCAGCACTTACACCGAAAGCGTCTTCAATTTGTTTAACTAGTTCAGATGCTTCAAGTAAGCTTAAAGTTTTCAACTTTTCCAAAATTTCGTCGGTAACAGCAGACATTTATATTTCTCCTTTGATTGGATTGAATATTTAATAGATGTGTTGAATAATTGAAAGCTATTAGCTATTGGTTATTAGCTATTAAGCGAAAATTCAATTAACCATAGACACAAAGCAAAGTTGTAAAGTAATTACTTATTAAGCTAAAAGCAAAAAGCTCACAGCCAAACAACTAAGCAGCACTTTCTTCCTCTGCACCACTGTTTTCTTTATCAGCAACAGCTTGCAAAGCGCGTCCCAAAGAACTGGGAACTTCATTAATACCAATGGCAATTTTCGCAGTTACGCTGTTGATAGCACCAGCAATTTGTGCAATCAACTCTTCCTTAGAAGGTAATTCTCCTAAAGCCTTGATGTCATCTTCGGTAAGCTTCTTACCTTCCATGACACCACCACGAACTTCTGATTTCTTGGTGGCTTTTTGGAACTTTTGATAAGCCTTAATTGCTGAAGATATATCTTCTCCAATTAATAAAAAAGCAGAAGAATCCTTTAAGAACTCAGACATGGGTTCCCATTGCTCATCGTCTTTGATGGCAAGACCCATCAAGGTATTCTTAGTTACCTTACAGCTAGCACCACTAGGACGTAACTCTTGTCGTAAGTTAGTGATTTCTGCAACTGTAAGTCCTTTATAGTCAATAACCAATGCTAAGTTAGACGCACTCAGACTTTCTTTGAGTTCGGCAACTATTTTTTTCTTGTTTTCTAGCGTTCTACCCATTTACATATCACCTCCTTAAAAAATCTCTTTCTACCTAATTTCTACCTTCTGTAAACTGACAAAAAGCTGACAAAAAACAATAAACCCCAGCTAGCTCGATTAGCCGGGGTTTACACAACAGAATAATAATTAGCGCAGTCTATAAGTTATCTATAGCTAACTACTGCATTAAAAACTGTAGGTAATAAGGTATAAACCTCGGCAGGGAATTAAGCCATATGAAGGCACCTGCTGTCTCCGGCTATGAGATATTTGTTTTTTTGCTGTCAAATTCAAGTGATAACTTCTGAGTTTAGCAGATAAATTCTACTTTTACTAAAATATTTACGGAAATATTTATTCAAATACATTCATCTGATGAAACATTGCGATTAGCTTTTAGCTTAGGACTTACGCAACGGAGATTTGTGAAAGAGTTGTCGTAGACTAGCAATCGTAGGATTTCTGCGTTAGCTAGCGCGTTTGCTGCACAAAGACGGAGTCTTGCTCAACAGAGCTTATAGATCGCAAACGTAAAGTCCTAACGGACATACTACGCATTCACGCAGTGTAGCGCTAGCTAACGTCTCGGACAGAATTACGTTGCTTTTGCGTACGTCCTATAGCTAGTAGCTAAGAGTGCTTACTTAAATTATGAAGCTACTTCTCCAAGCTTCAGGTCTCTAAGAGCGCTAATATCGACACTAATAGAAGGACCCATGGTCGCCGATATATAAACTGAACGCCAATATCGACCTTTTGCACCTGAAGGACGATTGCGGTCAATATTTTCTTGCAGCGCTTTCAAATTAATTAGCAAATCTTCTGCTGGAAATGAAGCCTTACCAAACATAACATGAACAATACCAGTTCTGTCAGCACGAAATTCTAATTTACCAGCTTTGAATTCTTGAATTGCACTTGCAACATCAGTTGTTACTGTACCACCTTTTGGAGAGGGCATTAAACCACGCGGACCAAGCAATTTACCAAGCTTAGCGACTTGTGGCATGACATCAGGGGTGGCAATGAGCTTGTCGAAATCCATTCTACCCTGCTGAATTTCGTTGATTAATTCTTCCGAACCAACAACGTCAGCACCAGCATTAGAGGCTTCTGTTACCTTCTCACCTCGGGCAATCACCGCGACCCTAATTGTCTGTCCTGTTCCCTTGGGTAAGACTACGGTTGTCCGTAACTGCTGATCTGTATACTTAGGATCGATTCCCAATTTGATATGAGCCTCAGCAGCTTCTGGAAATTTTGCTGTTGCTGTATCCTTAAGCAGATTTAGCGCTTCAGTAGGCTCATAATCTTTATCTTCAACTTTGTCTAGTAGCCCTTGTAAACGGCGCGATACTTTTTTTCCCATTACTTTTATCTATCTCCTGGGGTAATTAACGAGGATTATTCTCTCCCCCGAATAATTGTGGACTTGAGATTTTTGGTCTAGAAACTTCTGAGCTAAAAACGAGTGGTATAGAAACTTTCGGATTACTTACTAATCCTTAACTGTAACTCCCATATTTCTGGCTGTACCAGCAATAATTCTCATTGCTGCCTCAATGTCATTAGCGTTGAGGTCGGGCATTTTTGTTTCAGCAATTTCTCTGAGTTGTTCAGTAGTAATTGAACCAACTTTAGTTTTATTCGGTTCGCTAGAACCTTTGGCAATTTTAGCTGCCTTGGTAATCAGTACTGATGCTGGAGGAGTTTTGAGAATAAACGTAAAGCTACGGTCTTCATAAACCGATATCTCTACGGGTATAACCGTTCCAGCTTTATCAGCTGTTTTGGCATTGTACTCCTTACAAAACATCATAATATTAACGCCATGTTGACCTAATGCAGGTCCAACTGGCGGCGCTGGGTTGGCTTTTCCAGCCTGGAGTGCCAACTTAATGAGCGCCACAACTTTTTTCGCCATTTTGTACTAGCTCTGTTTTTCTACCTGATTAAATTCCAATTCTACTGGTGTATCGCGTCCAAATATCGAAAGTAACGCCTTAAGTTTACTTCTTTCGGGACTAACTTCAATCACCTCACCTTCAAAGTCCTTAAATGGACCTGAAAGCACAACTATCTTATCACCTGTAGCCATATCAATTTTGACTACTGGCTCTTGTTCTGCGGCTTGTTTA
>JBCCDM010000066.1:0-19534 GCA_039030795.1 Cyanobacteria bacterium P01_A01_bin.84 | reverse complement strand
GTAAAACATCACCGATTGCTTGTAAGGTATTAGCTTCACCCAGCTTTGCTCCAATTTGACGATAATAATTTAAAGCATCCTCGTAACGGTTTAATGCTTCATCACGTCTATCGAGGAATTGTAAAACATCACCGATTGCTTTTAAGGTATTAGCTTCACCCAGCCTATCTCCAATTTGACGATAATAATTTAAAGCATCCTCGTAACGGTTTAATGCTTCATCACGTCTATCGAGGAATTGTAATACATCACCATAGGTTTTAATTGTATTGATAAAGGGTATTAAATTTTGAAATAAGATTGATTTTAAATCTGTTATTGTGAGATTGACTATGGGTAATGTAACAACCACAGAAGTTTGAGATTGCTTCACTATCGTTCGCAATGACACAAATATATTTTTTAAGTTACTGACATCATCTGTTTCTAAAACTTCTAAAGACCATTCCGCTAATAATCGTTCGTAGAGAGTTAAACGTATAGCATTGTAACCCCGAAATTGTAATAAAGAATCACAATCGCTGTAATGGTCATCGGAATTCGTTTGTTGTTGAATTATATTAAAGGCTGATAAATAATTGCCTAATTCACAGTGATGGTGAAAAATTTGCAGGTATTCGGTAACTGCTGCTAATTCATCTGTTGATTCCAACTGCGATTTCCGGTGTTTCTCGTAGTAAATAATTGCTTGTTGGTGAGCTATTTGTTTTTCTTGACTTAATTCCGCTTCCGAGATTTTTTGCTGTAAATATCTTTGAATCAAAGGTTGAAACTGAAAAACCCAATTTTTTTGTTGTCTGCTTTCTTGTAATAAACAACGCTTCACCAACTGACGTAATTTATCTTCTACCTGTTTAAGGGTTATCTCCCCAGACCCGGGAAGATTTGACCACATTACCCCTGCTGCTTCTTTATCAAAAGGTAAAAGATAAACACTGAGTCTGGATAAGAAAACTTTGATTTCATCGCTTAAACGTCCAATACTCGCATCGAGAATTTTACTAATACTTGCTTCTGGGTCGTGACGATGCAAACCTAGTATCTGAAATACATTTTGATTTAAAGCTGTAATATCAGCCTCTTCTCCTTGTTCTTCCTGTAAAATCCCAGCAACTAGCTTGATTAATAAAGGATGTCCTGTTGTATCCTCAACAAACCGCTGTAAATCAAGATTGCTCCCAGAAATACCCAAATCTTGCAGCAGAGAAACCCCAGCATTGTTACTTAAACCATCCAAAGCAAACCATTTACTTTGATTAAGAATATTAGCTGGTAACTTTGGTTGTTCCCGACTCGTCACCAAAATTTTGCTCTGACTTTCGGAACTAAACCACCGTAATAAAAACTGACGGTACCCATCATCCAAGCAATCACCGTTAGTCTTTAAAGTATCAGCAGTTAATAAAGTTTCTAAATTATCCCATACCAATAAATATTTCTGGGAAGCAAGAACGTTACATAAAACAATAATTAAATCGTCATCCTTTTCCGGTGCTGGTTGCTCCAACTTATCTAACAACCACCTTCCCCAGACAGCAAAAGGATAAGCTTGACTAAAAGTCGTCCAAATAATATTCCAATCTTCCTCGGTACAACCCTTTAATTCCTGAGAAAACTTAGCAACCAAAGCCGACTTACCAAAACCCCCAGCAGCTTTGACACCGATTAACTTAATCGTCCCAGAATCCAACCATTCCCGTAAATTCTCAAGCTCATCTTCCCTTCCCTGCCAAAAATTGGTATCGGGAAGGATATTATCAACAATAGTAGTAACGGTATTTACTTTGTCAGGTACCGAATCTGACGACTGCACTCAAGGTTGCTGGTAATAATTATTGTTGTTGATGGTATTATTTCCCGTATAGTTAGTACCACCTTGATTAGTTACGTCATTTTTCGTTTGATAACCAGTATTATTTTCGCCATAGATATTCATTTCCATCTGGCTGTTATCTTGTAACTTACCAGCATTAATTTCCCGAGCCATTACCTGTAACTGAGCAGCAAATTCCGGCTCCTCATCCATGACATCCTGTAAATATACAGCCAAACGGTTTAATTCCTGAGTGATATTTTCCCCAGAACCCGTTTCGATAGCTGTAATCGCGGTTTCTGCATTTTTCTTTCCCCGTAGCTTCTCCCAAATTTTCCTACGGAGTTTGTCCATTGTTTGTAAAGCAGCTTCAGTAAACTTTTCCGCGAATTTACCCGCTCCACCTTCAATAAATTTACCAAAAGCCAGAGTTGCGATCGCTGCTGCTGTTAAAGTAGTTGTAGGTTCTGCCATAACCGTAAATCCCCTTACTCAACATTACTGAAACTATATTCACACTATCTTGTCTTCCGTTTCAATTGTAAGGTTTCCGGATTTACAGATACTGTAATTTTACGTAATCATTATTTTACTTAGTTGTTATTGTTACTTTGTATTGGTTTTAATGTATAATTTTTCACATAGGTCGTGACTGTCTTGATTGTCAAGAGGGTTTAAATAAATGCAGGTGTTGGGTTCGGACGTAAACTTGATTTGCTTATTGAAAAATAAAATATCTTAATACTAACCCAACCTACGGGAATTTTCACATAGGTCGTGACTGTCTTGATTGTCAAGAGGGTTTAATAAGTGGAGGTGTTGGGTTCGGACGTAAAGTTGATTTGCTTGTTGAAAAATAAAATATCTTAATACGTCTAACCCAACCTACGGGAATTTTCACATAGGTCGTGACTGTCTTGATTGTCAAGAGGGTTTAAATAAATGCAGGTGTTGGGTTCGGACGTAAAGTTGATTTGCTTGTTGAAAAATAAAATATCTTAATAGGTCTAACCCAACCTACGGGACTACGGGACTACGGGACTACACGACTATTAGAAAAAATATAAGTCCGATGAAATTATCCTCAATCAGAAAATATAAGCATCAATACCCACAAACCGAGATAATAAATAATTGATGACCTATGATTTGAGTGTATATGAGTTTCCGCGACGAGTTTAAACTGCTCTTACGTGCCCGCTATCCTTTGCTTTACATCCCTACATATGAAGAAGAAAGACTAGAAACTGCGATTCGAGAAGAAGCGAAAAATCAAGGCGATCGCCCGGTTTACATTTGGGATTTTGTGGATGGATATCAAGATAATCCTAATGATAAAGGTTTTGGCAGACGTAATCCGTTGCAAGCTTTAGAATTTGTGGAAAAAGTACACGCAAGTGCCCCTGGTGTATTTATTTTACGGGATTATCATCGCTTTTTAGAGGATGTCGCGATTTCTCGGAAGTTACGTAATTTATCCCGTTTGCTCAAATCACAACCCAAGAATATTATTTTACTTTCACCAAATATTGCTATTCCTGATGATTTAAATGAAGTATTAACGGTTGTAGAGTTTCCGTTACCAGATGTGGAAGAAATTAAAACCGAAGTAGAACGTTTGTCCTCTGCAACGGGTAATTCTTTAAGTAATAAAGTATTAGATGATTTGGTACGTTCTTGTCAGGGTTTGAGTATGGAACGTATTCGACGGGTCTTAGCACGAGCGATCGCATCCCACGGGGAACTACAACCAGAAGATGTAGATTTAGTTTTAGAAGAGAAACGTCAAACTATCCGTCAAACTCAGATTCTCGATTTTATCCCAGCTACAGAGCAAATTTCTGATATTGGTGGTTTAGATAACCTCAAAGACTGGTTATTGCGACGTGGTGGTGCATTTTCCCCACGAGCGAGACAATACGGTTTACCCCATCCCCGTGGTTTACTACTGATAGGTATTCAAGGTACAGGAAAATCACTCACAGCTAAAGCGATCGCTCATAATTGGCATTTACCTTTATTACGTTTAGATGTTGGTAGGTTATTCGCTGGTTTAGTAGGTGAATCAGAATCTCGGACGCGACAAATGATACAGCTAGCTGAGGCTTTATCCCCTTGCATATTGTGGATAGATGAAATAGATAAAGCTTTTTCGGGTTTAGGTAGTAAAGGAGACGGTGGAACTACTAGCAGGGTATTTGGTACATTTATTACCTGGCTTGCTGAAAAAACCTCACCTGTATTTGTTGTTGCAACAGCCAATAATATTCAGTCCTTGCCACCAGAAATTTTGCGTAAAGGTAGATTTGACGAGATATTTTTTATTGGTTTACCTAATCAAGAAGAGCGCTCTGCTATATTTGAAGTACATTTATCCAGGCTGCGTCCTAGCAATATCAGAAATTATGATATCAAAAGATTAGCCTACGAAACCCCTGATTTTTCTGGTGCAGAAATTGAACAAACCTTAATAGAAGCTATGCACATTGGCTTTAGTCAAAATCGCGACTTTACCACAGATGACATTTTAGAAGCAGCTAGTCAAATAGTACCCCTAGCACGTACAGCATCCGAACAAATTCAACAATTACAACAATGGGCAGCTTCAGGTAAAGCCCGTTTAGCATCAAGAAATATTTCTCTTGAAAATAGAGGTATATCCTAAAATTCGTAATTATTATTAATTAGGTTCTTTATTACCTGTATTTTTCATAAATCAGTTCCAAAAAGCTTTTATCTAAAAAGTTTTTAGTAGTACTTTTGGACTCAATTAAGAATTAAGATATTTCATATCAAATGAGACTAATATCATGTCCGGGAGCATACCCATAATATGTCCGAAGCATTTGTGAAACATATTGGAACGGTTACGCGATCGCAGGGTTTTAAGATTGCTTGCCTCTGGTCGCAATGACGGTCATTTAAGTGGACTTGATATAATTCCCTATCTCGAACTTTACGTTTCACCAATTACCCACCAGAAATGTTTACCCGCTCCCGTCGTCGTCTAACATATTTATTTACTATGCCGATGGGTCTTATCCTATTTGCATTTACATTTATTGTTTATTATCGACAAGTACAAAATCAACTTCTATCTTTTGATAAAACGCTTTATTCTATGGCAGAAGAAATTAGTAAATCTGCTGATTATCATCAAACAGCACAAGGTTGGGAGATTATTTATAATAATAGTAACCTTTGGCAAAAAAGAGATTTTATATCTATTTGTTGGTATAATTATAATAGAAACTTAGTAGCTAATTTCTCAAAATTAGAAACTGATTCTTGCTTGTTAAAACTAAATAATATTAAGGGATTTAAAACTATTCTTAGTCAAGAATCTGAATTAAAACTGCAAGCCCATAAATTACGTCAACTCACTTTACCAATAGCAAAAGATGACGAATATATAGCTTATCTACAGGTAACTTTGTCTCTAAAGCAAATTGAAAATAATTTTTCTCAAACGCGATTATTCTTATCTCTAGGTCTTCCTGTAACATTAGGTCTCATAGGTATTGTGGGGTGGTTTCTTGGGGGCTTAGTAATGCAGCCAACGGAACTTGCATATAAGCAATTACAGCGTTTTACCGCCGATGCTTCTCATGAATTACGTGCCCCTGTTGCAGCAATTTTAAGTAATGCTCAAGTAGGTTTATTAGCACCAGAGAATAATACTCAACAGCCACGTCAAAGGTTAGAAAATATAGTTGATATTTCTAAAACTATGAGTTCTTTAATTAGTAATTTACTATTATTGGCTCGTCATGAAGGACGTTTAAATACCGAAAACTTAAAAAAGATTGATTTAGTTATATTTTTACAAAATTTGATTCAAGGATATGAGTCTATTGCCAAAGATAAAGAATTAGATATCATAATTGATTTACCTTCAACAGAAGTTAATATTAAAGCCGATCCAGAAATTTTTAAACAAGCAATTAAAAACTTATTAGATAATGCCTGTAAATACACTTTAGCAGGCGGTAGAATTAAAATTTTATTAAATACACGATGGTTAAAACCGACTCCTTTCGGATTATTGCGTTCTGGACAGATTCCTATGAGAGCATCCCGTCAAGCATTTATCGAAATTCAAGATAGCGGTGTTGGTATTCCAGAAAAAGATTTACCTCATATCTTCGAGCGTTTTTATCGGGTAGATACTGCTAGAACTAGAACATCAGGTGGTTTTGGTTTGGGACTAGCCATATCTTTGCAAATTATTCAAGCTCATGGCGGTCAAATTACCGTAAATAGTACCATAGGCAAAGGTACAACTTTTCAAATTTGCTTACCACTGAAAAAATCTATGTAGTTGGTTGTTAAAGTATCTGGTAGCTGAATCTTAATAAAACCTGGGGTTGCACCGATGAAGGAATTTTTAATTGAAACATTTTGGTAAAATTCGGTAGCAAATAAGCAACTGACACTTTCATGTCATATTTGCCTGCAACACTAAGAATAACAAGAGGTCAAAGTACTAAATACTTAATATTGTTGTAGAGCTTTCCTCATGTCTCCTTCTCTTCTTGATAACTGACATGACATCACATATGTCAGTTATCAACTTCTCTTTCTAATACCATGTCACATTAATTAACAGTAATACGTCAAATTAATACACTATAAATAAAAGCGAAATGCAACACTTCTACACCTATGCATAAAATAATTAACATTCCCCTGATTTAAATACAAAATACAGTACAAATAAGTACAAAATTTTATCTACACATAACTAAATATAACTAATTATGGCTTCTAAATTATCTTTACCAAAATCATTAGCTTTTATCCCCGTATTTTTAGCTGGAGCAGCTTTTAGTATACCTGTAACTCAACTATTACCAACAATAGCTCAACCCCAGCAACAGACCGTTGCTCCATTACCAGGAACTAACTTTATTGCCGCAGCTGTAGAAAAAACTGGTTCTGCTGTAGTTAGAATCGATTCTACAGGCTCTAGATTGAGTCCTCGCAGTAGAAGAGTACAACGTGGCGTAGGGTCGGGATTTATTATTAATGAGAATGGTACAATTCTTACCAATGCTCACGTTGTTAAAGGGTCAAATAAAGTAAAAGTCACCCTTGGTAATGGACGCAATTTTAGCGGGCAAGTTGTAGGTACAGACGAACTAACAGATTTAGCAGTAATTAAAATTTCTGCTAATAATCTACCTACACTCAAACTAGGTAACTCAGATAATCTCAAACCTGGAGAATGGGCGATCGCTATCGGTAATCCCCTCGGTTTAGACAATACTGTGACTGCTGGTATCATTAGTGGTACTGGGCGTTCTAGTGGGGTGATTGGCTCTCCTGATAAACGAGTCCGCTTTATTCAAACCGATGCAGCCATCAATCCTGGGAACTCAGGTGGTCCACTGTTAAATCAAAAAGGCGAGGTCATTGGTATAAATACTGCCATCATCGGACGTGCCCAAGGACTAGGATTTGCCATTCCTATTAATCGTGCCCAAGAAATTGCAACTCAGTTAATAGCTGGGCAACAAGTTCAGCATCCTTATTTGGGTATTGGTATGACTACCTTAAGTTCAGATATTAAAGAGGATTTAAACCGTGAAAGTAATATTAGTGTATCTACTAATAAGGGTGTAGTGATTTTAGATGTTGCTAACAATTCACCTGCTGCCAGGGCTGGATTGAAGATAGGAGACGTAATCGAGCAAATCGACGGTCGTCAAGTGATTACAGCAGACGAATTGCAGCAATTAGTAGAAAAAAGCAGGGTTGGTGGTAACTTGAGTTTAAAAGTTAATCGCAATGGACGGAACCTAGATATAAATGTTACACCCGGTCAATTTCCTGTATCGTAACCGTAGCCTAAAAACTAGGAATAGCCTAGGTTAGGTTTAGCTTGAGCGTTACCCAAGATTATCAACGCCTAAGGTTGGTTTTTATACCTTAACCTAACCTATAACTATTCTTAACTGCATCGTATTAACCCCTACCCTTAGGTTAGGGGTATTTTCTAATTCGACTGGTGAGTACTACTGTAACGAATTCTAGTTCCAGCCCAGAGCAGCTTTTCTCGAAGAGTTTGATAATAAGAATAATTTTCTCGCAGAATAATAAATTTTGCTCTAGAATCTGCCATACGTACATCAACCCGATTTCCGGGCCAAATTGAAGTGCCTAAAATACCATCTGTCCATAGCTTAGTACTTAAATCATAATCCCCTAGGGGCCAAATACTAACCACAGAACCAGGGGGTAAAACTATGGGACGACTCGAAAGACTCATTGGACAAATAGGTGTAATGGTAATTGCTTCCATACCATCGTGCATAATTGGTCCATTCGCAGAAACTGTATAACCCGTAGAACCAGTTGGGGTGGAAACTATCAAACCATCACCCTGATATTGGTCAATTACCTCACCATCAATTTCCATTTCTAGAACAGAAGTAATCATTCTATCAGCAGAAGCTGGTTTGACACACATTTCATTTAATGCCAAATAGCTATCCGTTACAGGTTCTAAATTATTTCCATGTCCCTCATAAACTGCCGCTTGTAACATCATCCGTCTTTGAACTGCATAACGGTCTTCTAAAAGTCTGTTCAAAACTAGCTCAGTATCTTGAAACTCCTCTACAGACTCAGTTAAAAACCCCAGATGACCTCCTACATTCACTGCCAAAATAGGAACATCAACAGGAGCTAAATGTCTTGCCCCTGTTAATACAGTGCCGTCCCCACCCAGTACCAAGGCTAAGTCAATTGGTTGCGTTACCGAAGCCAAAAATACTGGGTAAGGATTATCTTTTGGTCCACTAGGTCCCATCAGCACTTTACAGTCACGATGTTCCAGTTGACTTGCACAAATTTCTGCCCAACGTTTGGCTTGGGAGTCTCGTGCCTTATAGGCGATAATGACCTGTTTTAGCTCCACACTCTTACCATTTCAGGAGATTAAACTGTTCCATATCAACGGTATCGCGGTTGCGATAAATTGCAAGTACAATTGCTAATCCCACTGCTGCTTCAGCAGCAGCTACAGTAATCACGAATACTGTAAAAACCTGACCTTTAATAGCTTGTGAATCCAAATAATTAGAAAATGCCATTAAGTTCAAATTTACCGCGTTTAGCAGTAATTCAATTGACATTAGTACTCGTACTGCATTACGACTGGTAATCAAGCCATAAATGCCAATACAAAATAAAGCTGCCGCTAATAACAAAAAGTACTCTAGTTGCATTTTTTTATATTATTACTGGAACATTGGTTTACAGCCAACATATTTTCAAAATACATTTTTAAAGTACATTTTCAAAATATATTTCTAAAACATATTTCTAAAACATATTTCTAAAACATATTGAAATATGTTGACTAGTCAGTGAAACAAATATTTAGTCCTTATCACTTCCTGCTGATACCATTTCTCTAGGTTTTTCAGGCAAAGTTAAAACTGTTGCCTTAGTATCAGTTAAAGATGTTGGTTCTGGTAAATATTCTCTTCTTGCCAAAATAATTGCACCAACCATCGCTATTAATAATAGTATGGAAGCAAGTTCAAAAGGCAGCAAATAATCACTAAAGAAATGTTCGCCGATTGCGATAATTGAATTACTAACTGGTATTGCGCTAGTACTACCCCAAGGGGTAGCCAAAACCATTGTGCTTAAGAGACCAAATAGTCCTATACTCACTAAAGCTGTTAGTACTTTTCGCAAACCAGCACTGGGTAATGGTACAAAATCTTCTCGCTTATTCACCAACATAATGGCAAACAAAATTAGTACGTTAATTGCCCCTACATATACCAGTAATTGAGCAGCAGCAACAAAATCAGCATTTAACAGAAGATATAGTCCTGAAATACTGACAAATACGCCTCCGAGCAGAAAGGCTGAATAAACAATGTTGTCAAACACAACTACACCAATAGCTGCTGCAATCATCATTACAGCCAGAATGCCGAAAGAAACAATTTGTACTCCCTGTGCAAGATCCACTTTTTTATCCCTTGTCTGTTGATTTTTTTGATTGTGACTAGTTAACAGTTGCGTCTTCGTGCTCGCGATCGCGAAATATTTGATGCCAATAAAAATAAACAAATGCCATTCTATAATTACTAAAACGGCAGTAGACATTAATACTGGTTATTTATATTTCGTCAGATATACCTTGTAACTGGTAAATAGTAACTGTTAACTGGTAACTGAATCTATACATTTTCTTCTTTTTTCTCTACCAAGTCTTTTGGATGAGAACCAGCTCGAGGCGAATCAGCACTTAAGTCATGACCATCCATAACACCTTTGGGTAGATAAGCCAATTCTCTTATAGGTGTAACCATGGGATCGTCAGTTACTTTATAAGGCAAACGACCTAGGGCGACGTTATCATAATTTAATTCATGACGATCGTATACTGAAAGTTCGTACTCTTCTGTCATTGATAGACAGTTAGTAGGGCAGTATTCTACACAGTTACCGCAGAAGATACAAACACCAAAGTCAATACTATAATGCTTGAGATTTTTCTTTTTACTAGCTTTATCAAAATTCCAGTCTACTACCGGTAAATTAATGGGACAGACCCGGACGCAAACTTCACAAGCAATACATTTATCAAATTCAAAGTGAATTCTTCCCCGAAAACGTTCGCTGGGAATTAGTTTTTCATAAGGATACTGAACGGTGACAGGACGACGACGCATATGATCGAAAGTAACGGACAAACCTTCACCGATATAACGTCCTGCCTGGACTGCTTCTTTACCGTAGTCTACAACTTGTTTGAGGAACTTTAACATAGTGTCTCGCTCTCTTTTATCAGTTAGTTTGGGGAAACTTAGATTTAGAATCAAAGCTTGAATCTAAAACTCACGTAAGTAAATTTCACATTTTCAGACCCTCCCCTGAAAAGGAGGGTATACATAAATTTTAGAAATTGTTGACTTGTTAATTAACTAATCTTTAACCACCAAAAGCAGAAGGTAAAGTTAATTTCAAGGCTGCTGTCAACAACAAGTTAACTAAACCTATTGGAAGTAAAAACTTCCATCCTAAATCTAACAGCTGATCGATGCGAACGCGGGGAACTGTCCACCGCAATAAAATTGCTATAAATACCAGAAAATAAGCTTTAAGTAAGGTCATAGTAATCCCTAATGAGGCTGTAACAACCTGTAATAAGGGATTAGCTTCACTAATACCTAACCAACTGGCAATTTGGCTAATAGGCACGGGAAAATCCCAGCCACCTAAGTATAAAATGGATACTAATAAAGCAGAAAGTACAAGGTTGACGTAGGAACTCAAGTAAAATAAGGCAAATTTCATGCCAGAATATTCGGTTTGATAACCTGCGACCAATTCTTCTTCTGCTTCTGGTAAATCAAAGGGCATCCTTTCGCATTCAGCTAATGCTGCAATCCAGAAAATAAGAAAACCGATTGGTTGTCGCCAAATATTCCAACCTAAAATACCATAGCCAGATTGCTGATTAACAATATCAGTAGTACTTAGACTATTAGACATCATTACTACTGCTAGAACTGCCAATGCTAAGGGAATTTCATAGCTAATTGACTGGGCAGCAGCACGTAAACCTCCGAGTAGTGAATATTTATTATTGGAGGCATAACCAGCCATTAGTAAACCAATTGGCTGCATACTCGATAGGGCTATCCACAGAAATACGCCCAATGTGACGTTGGTAATGGATAGATTTTGCCCAAATGGAATAATCAAATATGACAAAAATACTGGAAGTATAACGAGAATCGGTCCCATCGTAAACAATAATGGGTCTGATTTAGCAGGAACAATATCTTCTTTAAATACAAGCTTGAGACCGTCTGCTACTGGTGCAAGTAAACCTAGAGAACCAATGTATTCAGGACCAATTCTTTGCTGAGCTGCGGCGGAAATTTTTCGTTCTAACCAAACACAGGTAAGTACTCCTACTGTTGCACCAATAACCATTAGTATCATCGGTAGGGGCATCCAAATTGCTTTGGCTGTACCTGCTGGCAATCCCAAGTCCATTAGGGATTGTATAAACGTTCCTTGGAGGTCGATTCCTGGATTCATTTTCTCTTATGTTAAGTCAGTACTATCATTTTCATTTACAACTGGTGTTGTTGTTTGCAAAAGTAGTGTATACCCCAAGGGCACCTCATTATCGAGATAATATTTATTTGTTAGCTGTTGGTTTTTGGCTAGCATCGCTTCGGGAGCTAACACCTAACAGTTAATGGCTAACAGCTTTTTTAGTGCCGTTCGCTTCAGCTGGGGTCTGATAGCTAGGGGAGCCAACATAGGCTAGTAACTCATGGCTAAAAGCCGTATGCCTTCAATCTAAATTCCCATGCTTAGTATATCGTTCGATGGTTTTACCCCTACCACTAAGCATGGGAATTTCTACTTATGGTACTAATTGAGCTTCTTAATAAAACCCCCAGATTTAGCCTGGGGGAAGGTCGGAACAGTGACTTTTTTGTCAGCAACCAGTTAATGCGAAAGTGATTTCTAACAATCTAAGGTTATGCGGCGCTGTTCCATTGGTATATAAGGAATATCGTTTTTGCCGTTATAAATTTGAGTAGGACGGAAAATACGATTTTCTACTATTTGCTCTTTCCAATGAGCTAGCCAACCTGCAACGCGAGCGATCGCAAAAACAGGTGTAAATAAATCTGTTGGAATTCCCAACTTTCTGTATACTAAGCCGGAATAAAAGTCAACATTAGGATATATACCTCTATGTCCAAGCTTTTCTTCAACTACGCGCTCCATTTCTTGAGCAATATCGTAGTATTTATCGTATCCAAATTTGGCAAAAAGTTTTTCTGCCAGACTTTGCAATATTTTAGCTCGAGGGTCTTTGACTTTATATACCCGGTGTCCAAAACCCATAATTTTTGCTTTACGCTCTAAGCGGTCTTCAATAAAAGGACGTACATTCTCAACTGAGCCAATATCCTCTAACATTTGAATTACTTCTTCATTTGCACCACCGTGCAAAGGTCCGCCTAAAGTTCCAACAGCACTAGCAACCACAGCATAAGGGTCGGTTAATGTTGAAGCTGTTACCCTTGCACTAAATGTAGAAGCATTCATGGTATGTTCGGCATGAAGAATTAGACAAACATCAAAAATTCTTGCTGCCAAGGGGTCTGGAACTTCTTCATTAAGCATATATAAAAAGTTCGCAGCGTAATCTAATTGATTATTTGGACGTACAGGATCGTCACCCCTGCGCATCAATTCAAATGCTGCGACCATTGTCGGAATGGTTGCTAAAAGTCTAACAACTGCATCCCGAATGTAGGCTGGATTTTCTAAATCGCGGCGAGAATAAAATAAACCAAGAGCAGCTGCTGAGGCTTGCAGGGCATCCATGGGATGACCGGACTCTGGGAAACACTTCATCATATCCCGAATTCGGTACTTGATTCGCCAATTGTGGCGAATTTCATCTTCAAATGCAGTTAATTCTGAAGAAGCTGGCAATTGACCCCAAATAAGGAGATATGCCATTTCCAAAAATGTACTTTTTGAGGCAAGTTCCTCAATGCGGATGCCACGATATTCCAATATTCCATTTTGCCCATCAACGTTACTGATAGAAGACTGAGCGGCAGGAACGCCTTCCAGTCCGGGCTTGAATTCGCACACCATCATGGCAACACCATAAAATTCGTAATTATCAAGTATTTGCTTCGGTAAAAATACCAGAAGTTTTCTTTTTACCAGTTAGCGATCGCTACAGTGATTCCTCTCGTTCAAAATATTGCTTTTCCTGTAGCTTTCTAGCTAAAGTAATAGCCTCGGAGGAGTCAACCAAAACATCTGGGCGCGACCCAAGGGAGATCCTCCGTTCGGTACCTCTATCCCGATCATACCTGCTTTTTTAAGAACTAAACTTGAAGAAGTTTTTCCCCAGAGCAACATTTCAGCCCATTCGCTTAAACAAGGTTCATGACCTACTAGTGCTAATCTAGTTTGAGGCGAATAATGTTTTACCTGCCACCATTTTTCAATCCAATTATGAATGCTTCCCTCAAAAGCCAAGTAAGCAGACTCTTCAAATGACTTACCTAATCCGGCTTCTACCAGAATAGATGCTGTTTGACGTGCCCTTGTAAAAGGACTGCTTAAAATTATATCGAAATATAAATCCAAGTTTTTCAGACGACGAGCAACTTTCTGAGTTCTTGCTCGTCCCTCTAAAGTCAGTTCTCTATTCTCATCGGCTATTTCTGGTTGTCTTTCCTGTGCTATCCCGTGACGAATTAGATACAGTTTCACTGTTTTTACTATATGGACTATTTACTTTTTATCAATGTGTGAGGGGGAAGACCCCAATATCACCTTAGTGGATTGGAGAGGTCAACAAGTTTTTCTGGAATATTAGGGAGATATAAGATATAAGTTATCATTATCTTACAAAAAATGATATATGCCACGTATAGGCTGATACTAAAGATTCTTGAGAGTAACAACTTAATCCTAAGAGGGAACTGTTCGGCTTCCAAAAAATATTTAAGAAGAACTATTCAGAGGAAATAGGGTTATCTCTAGGATTGACCAACCGTAATAGTTTCTGTTTAATTTGCCAGTCAAAAACTTCCCATTTCATTTTGGCATAGGTGGTATCTTCATTACTTCCGGAGAGAAACCCCATAGGAACCTCAAATCCACCTGCGCTTGTTCTTCCACCTCCAAAAAAGCGTCCGCTACTATCTTGTCCAAATGCTTCTTTGATAAATTCATCTGGGTCTAAAGTAAGTTTATTAGTTCTTAAGGAACCAATAACTATTTCTAGTTCATCATCTTCATCGTGAACAATGCCATATACTACTGCTGTATGGACATTTTCTTCGGTGACAATAAAATCTGCTGCTTGAGGAATTGCGTCTCTATCGTCATAACGTAAATAACCTACTCCAGCGATTGAAAAGTTATTTTGGACAATACGATTCTTTAAAGAACGCTCAATTACGTCCATAACTCGCTTAGAACGAGTTGCTTGTAAAACAGTATTTAGTAGTTGTGCATCATAAAAGCGACTGAGGTAAGCCGCAGCCATAAAATCTTCTTCTTTGGCTTGCATCAAGCGATTGGTATCTGAATGTAAACCATGCATTAATGCTGTTGCACATTTGACGTGCTGACTAATACTACTATCTAATGTCAATAAACCTGCCTGTAAGTATTGAGTAAAAATTGTTGCAGTCGCTCTTACGTAAGGACGAATATCGACAAATTCTGACTTGAAATCACCCTGCAAGTTGTGATGGTCGATAATTGTTATCAAAGGCAATCCTGCTTGTTCTACTACAGGCACTAGTTGTGAGGTTGTACCTTGGTTATCGATCAGAACAAAACCTTGATATGGACTAATGTCTCTGCTTTTAATTGTTTGCAAAGTCCAACGTTGAGCGGGTAAATTTGTCAGTTTGACTAAGGCTATGTTTTCCTGATGACTGAGAGTTCCAGCGTAAATAATTTCACATTTGATATCATATTGTTCTGCAATCAGTTGATATGCCCAAGCAGAAGACAGAGCGTCTGGGTCAGGAAAGTCTTGTAAAATTACAAGGTGACGCTCATGCCTATGATTTTGTAGATTTTTCTGTAACTCTTCAGCTTTTTGCTCCCCTAAGGAGTTTGCACGCACAGATGCAGGATTATTTTTTTCCCCCAAAGGTATTTGAGAGCTTTCTGCTTTATCTGTATCTACTTGCCCTTTCTCTGTTTTTTTATTCTGTGTCAATGTCGCATTCTCAGATTGACTTATAGAAGAATTTAATGGCATAGTTAACATTCTCGAAAGCGTAACACTGAATAAATTTATTAAAAAATGCTACAACTAGCATTTCACTGTTGTAGCTACACTTCATAAACTTGGCAAATTTATAGAATTTATATTTATTTTAAGCTATCGTTGTCTTTTACTATGGCTTACAGTACTAGGAACTAATACAGGACTTACGCAAAAGTAATGTAATCCCGTCCGGGACGTTAACGCTTCCGCGTGTCCGATAGGACTCATACTAACCCCACACTTAGTGACCGTCCCTTCGGACAAATTCTCGTTGTGTAAGTCCTGTAATAGTTATTAGCGTGAGTGTAACCTTATTCTCATAAGTGATGGGGCGGATTCTACCCCTTTGAGAAATTTCTGCTTACCCTAAAACAACATTTTCAACGAACAAAATTATCAATTCAAGATATAAAGACCTCACGGATCAATCCTCAGAGAATTGTGGTCTTTTCTCAAGGGGGACACAAGCAACAAGAGCTTGAAATAATTATGCTACCTGGGCTTTATTGATATCCCCATTTATTTAGGAAAGGGCTTGTAGTCTTCGGATAAGGCACTTCGGTCTTAGCCAAAAACCGCCAAGACCGAAGTGCCTCACCAATTGCTCCGTCCTCTTCCTAAAATACAAAATTCATACAATTCCGGTAATGGAGGAATTAATTATTTTTGAATTGGAGGGACGAAGGGGGCTAAAGACAGATTTAGCTTACCCAAGTGCTGAATTTAAGAGATAAAAATAATTTTTTGTCAACAATCAAATTTATATAGTATACTCTTGGAGTTGCAAAAAAAGGCAGGAATCATAATTGAGCTGCTTAAATAATTGGCAAAGCTTAAAACTACTTGCCTGCTGCTCATTTTATGTCATTGTTTTTACTAGTCAAGGGTTGTTGAATGTTTTCCTTATGAACTGGTTAGGATCATCAGGAAAATTATAAACCTATGACATATTTTTGCCACTCCTGATGCATTCCACTTTTGAGATGCTTGCTGACTTCAAAGTATAGGCTACTATAAGGTCTGCGAGGAGAGTGTCTCAATGGCATATTCGCTTCCTTAGGGGTACGGCTGCCCTTTTTGACATTACAGCGAACACAGGCGGTGACAATGTTTTCCCAAGAATCTCCTCCGCGACGCGATCGCGGAATTATGTGATCCAAGGTCAAGTCATCGCCTGTGTAGCCACAGTATTGACAAGTATGACTATCACGATGCAATATGTTACGGCGTGTTAGAGGGATCTCTTTGTAAGGAACCCTAACGTAATAGCGCAATCTAATTACAGTTGGAAGTGGGAACCCAGAGTAAATAAATTTACCATTGTGTTCGACTCGTTCAGCTTTGCCTTTAATTAACAAAACTGTCGCTCGACGCCAACTTGTAATATTTAGAGGCTCATAAGAGGCATTAAGTACTAAAACCTTTCCCATTGATTATCGCTCAAGGTATTAGTTTTACATATATTAACACAAATGCACTCTTCTTTGGAGAAGAGAACAATTTATACAATAAGTTTTATCATCAAAAATAATGCTCATAATGGTTATTTTTCTAAGGATGAAGCTTGTAAAATTATTAGTACACATAGATTATTCCTGGAAAACAAGATGGAAAATAGGATAGTTTTTATAATTGATGAAGACTAAATTTCAGGTATCTGGGAAGTAACAAATGTACATTAATTAATGAGGGTGGAATAAAAATTGTAATTTGAAAATGCAATTTGAAAGGTTGCAAAGTTTTATAAAAAATAATATATACATACATTCAGTTATGTTCATTTGGTTTCTGGTCAAAAGAAATCAGATTTTCCTTTAGTATTACTTCTGTAGTTGATCAATAAGTAACAAGATTTTGGGATAATCTCAAACCGAGTGACAAATTATTCAAATAATCCTAGAGATGAGATATACAATTAATTTTCTCTAAACACTTAAGGAAGGTTGTTCCATCATTGGAAAATCGTGAAATTTATAAAAAGATTGTCTTTACTTACGTATGTATGATTTCCTGAAGAAAAGTAAGCTTCTAAACTGACCTGAGAAGCTTGTTTACACGTGAATATTGCTATAAGTTAGCTGCAATTGAAAGCTGGTGTGTAAGGAGTAAGTTTAGATGTTAAGTCACGAAGAACAGGATGTTGTGTCTCATCAACACTGTAATACCTATGCATGGTTCTCCCAACGTGCTTGGGTAGAAATAGATTTAGCTGCAATATCTTACAATGTGACACAACTGCGTAGTAGCTTAGGAGCTAATACCCAGTTAATGGCAGTTGTGAAAGCAGATGCTTATGGACATGGGTCTGTTGCAGTTACTCAAATGGCATTAAAATCAGGTGCAAGCTGGTTAGGAGTTGCGACAGTACCTGAAGGAATTCATTTAAGAGAAGCTGGTATTGATGCACCAATTCTGATATTGGGAGCGACGTATACATTAGAGCAAATTCACGCGATCGCACATTGGAAACTTCAACCCACAATTTGCAGTCCCAAACAAGCACTAGTTTTTTCTGACACTTTAGCGCAAATAGATTATTATTCTCCTATCGCTGTCCATATGAAGCTAGATACAGGAATGTCTAGACTCGGCACCAATTGGCAGCAAGCTTGTGAGTTTGTACAGTTAGTACAACGTTTACCTTATTTGGAAATCGCCAGCATATATTCTCACTTAGCGACTGCGGATAGTCCAGACCGGACTATTATGAATCAACAACATCAACGTTTCCAAGAGGCTGTTTCTCAGATTAAAGATAACGGCATCCAACTACCGCCACTATTACATTTTGCTAACTCAGCGGCTACTTTGTGCGATCGCAAATTACATTATGACTTAGTAAGAGTTGGTTTGGCTTTATACGGACTTTACCCAGCCCCACATTTACAAGAATACATTGAACTCAAACCAGTTTTGCAGTTAAAAGCCAGAATTACCCAAGTGAAAACTATCGCGTCTGGAAGTGGTGTGAGTTACGGTCATCAATTCGTGACTAACAAAGAAACCCGTATAGCGGTTGTGGGGATTGGCTATGCTGATGGGGTACCGCGAAATCTTTCTAATAAAATGCAAGTAATAGTTTGTGGTCAGCGCGTACCTCAAATTGGTGCAATTACAATGGATCAGCTGATAATAGATATTAGTAGCGTAACCGAAGAGGTACAAGAAGGAGAGATAGTTACTCTACTAGGAAAAGAAGGAAAAGAAAAAATTTCTGCTCAAGAATGGGCAGATGAACTTAATACTATATCTTGGGAAATACTTTGTGGCTTCAAACACCGTTTACCACGTATAGCAGTAGTATAGAGATTTTACTATATATTTTGAGCCATACCCCTTACATCTTTAATAATCTAAAGATTCCTCATTTACACAAATCATTTACACAAAATGTATCTGTTAAGAGCAGTTGAAATTTGAAATAATCCTTTACAAAATTAATTTGATGTGATATTGTGTATAACTGATGCGGATGTGGCGGAATTGGCAGACGCGCTAGATTTAGGTTCTAGTGCCTCCGGGCGTGAAGGTTCAAGTCCTTTCATCCGCATTTTAAATTGATAATTTTTGCTTAAAATATAATTTCTTAATTTGTTTTTAGCTTTGGAAGAAAATTATTTCTCTGAAGCTATTTTTTATGGGAGGAATTTTGAGTGCTACAAATTTCCAAAAAATTGTGTGGTTTTATACTATTTTAGGCGGAAGTTGCACATTATTTAGTCCAACAGAGTTGGGCTTTGTTTCTTGGTAGCTTTATTCTGAAGAGGGTAAGAGGGTTATATGCAGCGACACAATCGAATTGGATTTACGCATTTTTTTTTGCACCAGGCTGGCAGCCGTCGTGCATCACGTGGCCGTGGATTTCGACGGCCATGCGTCTGTCGCGCGGGTTGTACGGGTCGGGT
>JBCCDM010000065.1:0-19624 GCA_039030795.1 Cyanobacteria bacterium P01_A01_bin.84 | reverse complement strand
TAATAAGTTTAAAATACCCAAACCATTAATTTAAATTAACACTATTTATAACTGGAATTTCTTGTTGTAAACATGACTTATACAAAGATCCAGATTTTTTACTATCTCTCGAAAGCTGAGAATATTTTAAATTTATGCAATATTATTATAAAATAGTAGAGTATTAATATTTTCCTAAATACTTCCATAAACTGGAACAGCAGCACCCCGCATATCTTTTGCTGCCTCAGAAGCAAGAAAACAAATAACAGAAGCCAAAGATTCGGGTTTCACCCATTTGTCAGCATCTTCACTACCCATTGCTTCCCGGTTGCTGGGAGTATCAATAACGCTTGGTAACACTACATTTGCAGTGATATTTGTACCCTTCGTTTCATCCGCGATCGTTTTCGTTAAAGCTACGACTCCAGCTTTTGCAGCACAGTATGCAGCTAAGGATCCGGCAGGTTCTAACGCACCTCTTGAACCTATGGTCACAATTCGTCCATAACCATTTTCCTGCATCTTTTTCAGGCTATGTTTGCACATCAAAAAGGTGGTATTTAAGTTTAGGTCGAAATCTTTTTTCCAATCTTCAAAACTATACTCTACGGTTTTACCCATAGAAAAACCACCTACTAGATGAATTAATACATCTAACCTTTCTAAACTATTTACCAACCTTTCTACAGACGCTTCCTGAGTCAGGTTTGTCTCTACAAAATTGATCCGGCTAAATTCAGATGGAGAAATATTACTTTTGAGGCGTTCGACTTCCTGGGGATTAATGTAAGGTATGGTAAGGAAAGCTCCATTAGCTAAAACCTTGGGAGTTACACCATTACCAAGTCCTCCAGTACCGCCGGTCAGTAAAACCTGTTTACCTTTCATAATTTGGTCAGGGCAGATTGCGAATATGATACTAGTTATTATATATTGAAAGCTGCCAGTTATAATGTCTAAATATATTTATTATAATCTTATAAATTTCATTGAAATTTTAGTAGAATTAGCAAAATTAAAATTAGCAAAATTAAAATTAGCAAAATATTAATAATAAATTATAAACCCCAGGAGCAAGCAATTGAGTTATAAGTGGATTAAGAAAAACCATTTATCACCAAAAGAATCATCATTTTATTATTTTGCATATGGTTCTTGTATGTGCCCTGTTGATTTAAAGCGGACAATGGGAGAAATGATTCATCCTTATTTCGTGGGCATAGGAATTTTACCAGGTTATAGATTAGGTTTCCACCGTTATTCCCCAACTCGTAAATGTGGTGTTTTGGATGTGGTGGAAGATAAGATAAGTAAGGTTTATGGGGTATTGTATCAGTTACCCTGGAGACTTAGTACTTTACTAGATAAACGTGAAGGTGCCCCTGTAGCTTATTGTCAAAAGTTTGTAGATATTCAAGTTAAAGATCATCTTTATCAGGATGTTCGTACCTATGTAGTCACTAATAAGTCAAAAGAAGAATTTGCCCCCGATGAAACTTATTTTCATGTAGTGTTGCGGGGTGCTGTAACTTGTGGTCTACCGGAAGAGTATTGTTGGTTTTTGTTTAATCATATGTACAATTTGCAGAGAAGAAAATTGATCGAATCGGAGAAGAGTAAGACCAATAGATTCCTGTAAAGAAGTTCTAAAGTTATCCCTTCACGCATAATACTTGTTTGAGAGTAGCGACAACTTCAACCAGGTCGGATTGATTTTTCATTACTTGTTCAATAGGTTTATAAGCACTAGGAATTTCATCCAAAATACCCTCGTCTTTGCGACACTCTACACCATTGGTTTGTTCGACTAAATCATCAAGTGTATAGGTCTTTTTAGCTTTGGTTCGAGATAGTAATCTACCTGCTCCGTGGGAACAGGAACAAAAGCTATGAATGCTACCTTTGCCTTTAACAATATATGATTTAGCACCCATAGAACCAGGAATTATTCCATAGTCTTCCTTTTGGGCTCTGAGTGCACCTTTACGAGTAACGTAAACATCTTCACCAAAATGTACTTCTTTCTCAGCGTAATTATGATGACAGTTAACTTCTAGTAAAGGTTTCATTGCTTTACCACCCGCTAAGTGTTTTTCAATGATGCGCTTAAATTTTGCCATCATCACGTCGCGATTATAACGAGCATATTCTTGTGCCCATTGTAAGTCATGCCAGTATGCCTGAAATTCTGGAGTTTGAGTGACAAAGTATGATAAATCTGGATCTGGTAGTTTATTTCCTGCCATTTTCCCTAGTTCTTTAGCGGTATTAATATGACATTGAGCTAATTTATTACCAATATTACGAGAACCGGAATGTAGCATTAACCAAACTTGATTTTCTTCATCAATACATACTTCAATAAAGTGATTTCCACCACCCAAGGAACCTAACTGTCTTTGAGATTTAGTTTCTAAGTCTTGTACGCCGCGATGTAAGTCTTTAAAATCACTCCAGTGCTGCCAATTTGTGGCACTTTTTTCAACTTCTTTATTTTCATCAAAACCGGTAGGAATTGCAGCTTCAATATCTTGGCGAATTTTCTTTAGTTTACCTGCTAATTTTTCCCCTCGAAATGATGTTTTGATTGCACTCATTCCGCAACCTATATCAACACCCACAGCTGCTGGAATTATTGCTTCTTTGGTTGCAATTACAGAACCGACTAAAGCACCTTTCCCTAGGTGGACATCGGGCATTAAGGCTACGTGTTTAAATACAAATGGTAGGGAAGCAACGTTTTTCGCCATTTTGGCTTCCTTTTCACCTAATTCATGGTTTGCCCAAGATATTACAGGAGATTCACTATTCAATTGCAATTCTTCGTAAGACATATAATTATATTTATCGTTATTAATTTAGTAAGGAATCAGTTTATTTATTGGCGATCGCGTTTACTATAAAAACTATAAGATCGTGAAAATATGAAAATCAATTGTATATACTACAATTATAATACAAGATGATCTCCTCGTCAATCTCGAAGCAAACTACTTCTGTGTCAAAGGTTGTTCAATAGAATGTTTGCTGGAACCTAGGTATATTAAAATTTGTAAAGATTATTAAATGTAGTAGGGTAAATATATGACAGTACAGCAAAAGACTATTTGGGAAAGGTTTCTGGCTCCAGTCTTTAACTTTTTGATCGATGGAGAAGAGTTAGAGCGTTACTCAAAAAGTGTTGACTGGGAGGCTGAGTCAGAACAATTTCGTCGGGGTGATGTAGAGATTCCCTTATACTACAGCAGTAAAAATTTTCATGGTGTGAAAAGGGGATATCTTAATTCTGGGGCTGCTGTTTCTTATGATGCTATTACTCAGTATGTTACACCTCCTAACGAAAACTGGGTACGTCAAGAGTTGATTAATGGGATTGCACTACCCCAACCGCGACGAATATTAGATTTAGGTTGTGGTACGGGTTCGACAACTTTGATGCTCAAGGAAGCTTTTCCCGAAGCTGAGGTGATTGGTTTAGATTTATCACCTTATATGTTAGTTAGAGCATCTCATAAGGCTGCTGAATCTAAAGCTGATATCATTTGGAGGCATGGAAATGTAGAAAGAACTAGTTTTGAGGAAGCATCTTTTGATTTAGTCACTGCAACTTTACTATTTCATGAAACCCCAGTCAAAATATCTAAAACTATTTTGCATGAAGCTTTTCGTCTTCTAGTACCTGGAGGACAGATGTTAGTACTCGATGGTAATCAAAAAAGATTAAGAGAGCAAACATGGCTGAGTGATATTTTTGAGGAACCTTATATTCAAGAATATGGTAATAGTAGCGTTGATGGGATTATGGGTGCTGCTGGATTTGAAGAAGTACGAACAAAAGATGTTTGGCTGGTACATCAATTAACTAGCGGTGTAAAACCTATCCCTGTAAGAAATACAGCTACAAGTCACAATGCGATCGCTCAAAACCCTGTTTTCACAGATCCCATAGTAGATGATAATGATATTGGGGGATATCCGTCGCCAACTGTGTAATCAGAAGCGTCGATAACTTATTAGGTTAGATAGATTCTTTTATAAGTTCTATTTGATAAGTTAATTCCTACTGTGGTATGGGGGTTTATGAGGAATGAGATATGAGCTTAAAAGCAGTTATCTTCGATTTTAACGGTATCATTATCAACGATGAATCCATTCACCGGCAACTAACAGAAGAAATGTTGCTAGGAGAAAATCTGAATATGCAAGCAGGTGAATTTGAAAAAGTCTGCTTGGGAAGAAGCGATCGCAGTTGTTTTCGAGATTTACTTGCAAATAGCGGACGGATTGTTGATGAGCAATATTTGGAGAAATTGCTGCAAAATAAAACCAAAGCTTATGCAAAAAAGTTAGAAGAGGTAGAACAACTTCCCATATATCCCGGCGTGGAAGATATTATATATAAAGCGCGATCGCGTGAATTAAAAATTGGTTTAGTTAGTGGTGCATTGGGTAGCGATATCGAACTTGTAATTAATCGTGCCAATTTAGCACAATATTTTGAAGTAGTTGTTTCTACAGATGATGTTACGACCAGTAAACCAGAACCGGAAGGTTATTTGCTATCAGTCGAACTTTTGAACAAAAAGCATCCCGATCTAAATTTACAACCCCAAGAATGTTTAGCAATTGAAGATACACCAGCTGGTATCCAAGCGGCTAAAAATGCTGGGATGCAGGTAGTTGCTGTTGCTAATACTTACCCATTCCATATGCTACAACGTCAAGCCAATTGGACTGTTGACTACTTAACTGATTTGGAATTAGAAAGAATTCAGGAAACGTTTTTACAACAGGGATTGCAAGCTACTACGGGGGAATCTTAATATTAGATTTATGGTGATTGGTAATTGGTAACTGGTAACTACTAATTAGCCGGACTTGATATCAAAATCTGGCTCAATTTTGGTTATGTTTTAAATCTCCAGGAGTGTTACAGTTATGCAACATTCGCTTTACTTCTGGAGTTATGGGTAAAGCTTGGACCTTAATATGGGAAAACCACTTTTGAAACGAACGTCCTCCAGTTTGGAGGAAATTCTGTAATTGTGTCAGTGCTTGATAGCGATAAAAAGCACACATCGGTTCCCAATTGGATGAGTTTTTGGGTACAACAGCTAAAATATCTTCGGGAACTTGTTTTAAGTCATTTATCCATTCTTGAATAACTTTTGTATCTAGTAAGGGTAAATCACAAGCAAGTAATAATACCCATTCAGCTGAAATCTGTTCTAAACCCTCATACAAACCATGTAATGCACCATTTCCTGGTTGAGACTCGGTTAAGTAATTACAGTTTAACGGTAATATTTTCTTATAGCGACAATGGTCTATAATTGATTGCTTTACACCATCCATACATAGAATCTCCTTGGGGTCATCGTACCAAGGAGTGAGGACATAGACTTTTTCTGTGCAAGCATTAGCTACTTCATAAACTCTTTGTAGCATGGGTTTACCTTGGTATTCTACAAGGGCTTTATCACATCCCATACGAGAGCTTTTACCACCAGCTAAAATTAGGGTAGATATATTTTTCATGTTTTTGGTAATTGATAATTGGTATTTAGTGATTGGTATTTGGTATTTAGTAGATTAATCAGAATTAATTGTTAGATGTAGGGTTTATCTTGTTTTAGTTAAACTATTCCAAATTCTTTGAGTGCAGGATAGAAATTCTTATTTTCATGGCTGGGACGACTTAGTTTTATTAAAGCAAAACGTTGCAATGGAGTCAGATTTTGCCATTGTTGCAGTGTAATAGTTACACCACATTCTGCGGCTTTATTTTCTATAACTGCTGGAATTTGAGATATATTTATCCAAGGTGGATTATCATCTATGGGAAGCTCGCTTGCAGGTTTTCCTGTTTTATTGGTAATTAAATTCTGTAAATATTCTTTGTATGTTTGAGCTTGCTTTTCGTCATTGCAAGCCATGTTTACTAAGCTTTGTTTTTCTTCGGTTGTTAATTGATTCCAGTGAGCTAATTTTAATTTTACACCGCAAGTATCTAGGTTTAACCTAATCTGCATAGGGATGCAGCGCAGGTTATTTACAAAGTCTGTCTCGAATTGAAAAAATGTAGACATAGGAAATTTTAATTAGTTCTTAATAACTATTTTTTAACGTTTTCTAATGGCATATTGCAATTATGCAATTATTGAAATTCAGATGATGGACGATTAATGCTAGTTATACCTGCTACAGAATGTAATTTAGTATTTATGTATAAATATCAGGTGTTAGCTTGTTGTACATTTTTTCACAATTTGTCTCAAGCAAAACTCGAACTGAAAATAACAAATGAATGAATAGAAGACGACATTTTCTTACCTTAATTACTTGGATATCTGTTTCATTCTTAACAGTTGTGGGCTGCAATCAACTTACATTAACTAATTCTGAGAATAACTCAGGGAATCCAACTTTACAGTTAACGGTGTCATCTGCTGCGAGTATGCAAAATGCGATGACAGAAGTAGGACAAGTTTACCAAGAAGAACACCCAAATACTAAAATTACTTATAATTTTGCTAGTTCAGGTACTTTAACACAACAGATAAAACAGGGAGCGCCGGTTGATGTTTTTATATCAGCTAATGAGAAATTTATGAATGAGTTGGATAAAAAAAATCTTTTACTTCCAGAAACTCGTAAAGACCTGTTAAAAAACGATATTGTCTTGATTATACCTAGTAAGAATAATATCTCTAATATCTCTAATATTTCTTTTCAAGAGTTAACAAGTCCAAAAATTAAAAGGTTTTCTATTGGAGATCCAGAAAGTGTACCTGCTGGAGAATATGCAAGACAGGTTTTGACTTCTTTAAAAATTTACGATCAAATCAAACCCAAGACTGTATTTGCTAAAGATGTTCGTCAAGTATTATCCTATGTAGAATTGGGTAATGTTGATGCAGGTATTGTTTACGCCACAGATGCCAAAATCTCAAATCAAGTTAAGGTTGTGGCTACTGCTTTGGAAAATACTCATAAACCAATTCTTTACCCAGTAACAGCGATTAAACGTACTCAAAATTCAGAAATAGCTAAAAAGTTTATTCAGTTTCTATTTAGCGATCGCGCTACAGATGTTTTTAAAAACCATGGTTTTCAAATTGCTGGTTAATAGACATATATCTGTGCCTTGATTAAAAATTCACTTTTAAAAATTAACTTTTAAAATCCCTTGGGGACTTTCAGTAAACCAATAAATTCACCTACGTTTCTTATCAAGTATCTGCGTATGGAATTTGACTTATCTCCCTTGTGGATTTCTCTGAAAACTGCAACCGTGGCTACAGTATTTGCCTTTTTTGCTGGAATTGCAGCAGCAGCTTGGATGAAGGAATCTAAGGGCAAACTTAGAAGTATAATTGATGGTATTTTTACTCTTCCTTTGGTCTTACCCCCTACAGTAGTAGGCTTTATACTCCTATTGCTATTTGGGATTAACAGTCCCATCGGAAAAATTTTGATGCAATTAGGAATTCCTGTTATCTTCTCCTGGTCGGGTACTGCGATCGCGTCAACAGTTGTTGCTTTTCCTTTAATGTATAAAACCGTACTCAGTTCCTTTGAACAGGTAGATAAGGATTTTACTAATTGTGCCCGGACTCTGGGTATTTCTGAGTGGAAAATTTTTTGGCTAATTATCTTACCATTATCTTGGTCGGGAGTTGTCGCGGGAATAATTTTGTCTTTCGCCAGAGCCTTGGGGGAATTTGGTGCTACTTTAATGTTAGCTGGTAGCATACCAGGTAAAACTCAAACAATGCCAATCGCGATTTTTTTCGCTGCGGAAGCCGGTAATATGGGTAAGGCTTTGATTTGGGTACTGATAATGGTGGCAATTTCTCTAAGTGCGATCGCTATTATCAATTTATGGAATGAATCCCAATCTATTTCTAAAAATCGAGATACAAAAGGTATTAATCTAATCAAAAGTCTGATAAATTTTGTAATCTTTGCTCAGTTTGAAGATATTAAACGGGAAGATTCTCAAACTTCACAGATACGAATAAATCAACCTCTAGGGTATCAAACGAATAACCAAGCTAATCAAAAAACTAATAGAAAAACTAATAGAAAAACTAACAATTATAAAAAAGAACTTATAGTTAATATTCAAAAGAACTTAAAAAGCTTTCAACTACAAGTTGACTTTATTGCAGATGAAAACACTTTAGGATTATTAGGTGCTTCCGGTTCTGGTAAAAGTATGACTCTGCGTTGTATCGCCGGATTAGAAAAGCCAAATCGGGGATGTATTATTTTAAATGAACGAGTTCTATTTGATTCCAAACGAAAAATTAATCTTCCCAGTCGCAAACGTCGTATTGGTTTCCTATTTCAAAACTATGCTCTTTTTCCCCACATGAGTGTTGCACAAAATATCGCTTTTGGTCTGCAAGAAGTACCAAAAAAAGAACGCATATTCAAAGTGCAGCAATATATTGATATGATGCAATTGCAAGACTTAGAAAACCGCTATCCACATCAACTATCCGGCGGACAGCAGCAAAGAGTAGCTCTTGCAAGGGCTTTAGTAATTGAACCAGAAGCAATATTATTAGATGAACCACTTTCAGCCCTTGATACTTACCTCCGTAACCGAATTGAAAAACTGTTGAGAAAAGTTCTTTCTTCCTACCAAGGTACAACCTTATTTATTACCCACAAACTAGAAGAAGCTTACCGCGTTAGTAGTAATATTTTAGTCATGTCAGCAGGTAAAGTTATTGCAAATGATTCTAAAGAGAATATATTCGAGCGATCGCCTAATTTAACTGTTGCACAAGTAACAGAATGTAAGAACATTTCTCGCGCTCAAATTGTTGATCCTCATCAAGTCAAAGCTTTAGATTGGAACTGTAATCTACAAGTAGTAGAACCTATCCCCCATTCCTTACAGTACCTGGGAATACGTGCCCATCACCTGACATTTTCCAAAGATCCAAATAAGCAGAATACTTTTCCTTGTTGGGTTGTGGACATCAGTGAAACCCAACATCGAGTTACCGTATATTTGAAGTTGAATCATCCAGGGAAGGAATTGGAAGATTACGATTTACAAGTGGAAATTTATAAGGAAAAATGGGTAAGTATTAAAGACCGTCCTTTCCCATGGTACGTTCATTTAGATCCGTTAAGGTTGATGTTGATGGAAAGTTGAGGTCGGGAAATTTGAGACAATCTTTGGTTGTTCATGGAGGATAAGCGATCGCTTATTTTTAGTAGATACAATACCTAAAAAAACTAGTAAGTAAGTGGGTTAAATTAAATGTAGGATGGGTTAGCGTAGCGTAACCCAGAAGCTACGAGTTTTCATTGTATTTTCTCCTTTGATTCCTGAAACTCTAAAACCTCAGATTAGCAACTCTCTACAGATTCTTGAGCGAAAAGCTCATCCTTAAGTTTAAGATAATCTCCACTTTCCATATTGCACGCACCACAGAATCGCACAACCAACACATTATATTTATCACAATTCCCCACTCAACTGTTCCCGTAAACCCCGTATCGCTACTCCAGTTCCTTTTTCGGATGCAGCTTTTAACACCTGGGTGATGAGCGTGGGTAAATCAACTCCTGGAAAATAACGACTAAATGATTGCTGTTGATAGCTATCTTTTGATAGAGCATAGATACTTAAACCACTTTTTTTAAATAACCAAACTTCCGGAACCTTGTATGGTAAAAAATCTTCGGCGGCAGTATAAGAAGTAACATCAATTTCAATTACTAAATCGGGGGGTGGGTCAATTTGCCAATCAATCCGGTCTTTACCTACGGCAGATTGCCAGTTATCAATATAAAAGCAGTAATCTGGTTCAATTCCTCCTTCTTCAGGAATATCCATTGTAATTGGTGTAAACGCTTCGTAATTGCGAGTTTCGCTATCGAGCAAAGCTTTTACGACATCTGCCAGAATATTGGCTTCGCGTCCGTGTCGAGGTAAGGGACTCATAAGCAAAATTTCGCCATTACGATACTTAATCCTGGGAATAGAGCGATCGCCTCGGCTATCCCGTAGTTCACAATAATCTTTCCATGTTCCGGGCATTCGCACTACTGTTCCAGGGGGAAGTTGAGTTTTTTGAAGAGAAATTACGGCGTACATGGATATCTCTTATTCTTGACGAACTTTGATTAAAGGTAATCTTACATATTATATCTATTATGTTAGGCTTCACAGGGGAAATTAAATATGTGTAATCCAGAATACTGCGATCGCAGCACTGATTACGCATAATTTCTAAAGTGTCATATTTTAAGTCAATTAGATGATGGATTTAGGAAGATATACTAGATTAAATGTTTGATTTTACACAGATCACTTTAAGTAAAAATCCTCAAAATTACTTCAATAGACATCTCCAGAAAAGAATGCAGAGACGTTAGATTTAATGTCTCTAGGTCGGTTTAAGAAAGGCACGTATTTAATTTCTGGATATGTCTAACGAATAGTTACGAAAAATGGTGGGTAAACATTTTCGACAGTCTGCATAAAATTTGGGGGTCAAACCTAATAAAAAGTGAGGGAATCAACTTACTTTTATAAATTCTAATTACTATGCTTAAGAGTTCTCTAAAATCATTCGTTACCCTGGGAGCGATCGCTGTTTCTACAATTGCTCCAGCTATAGCACAAGTACCTGTATTAAAACCAATTCAAAAACCAACCCAAACACCAATCCAGGTCAACCCTAATGTTAAATTAGCTCTTTTACCAGATTTAATTATTGAAAAAGCAAACATTCGTCTTGCTAGTAACTGTGCTGTCAATCGTCCTGCTTTATACGTTAGTGCAATAGTAAAGAATATTGGACGTGGAACTAGCCCCAAACGCACTGATGTAGGTATTGTTGGTGCTAAAGATACAAAGATTGGTTGGGGTAATGGTAAAGGGATTCCCGCACTTAAACCCGGTGCTAGAACTACAGTAACTTTCCCTATTTACTATCTTAAAAGCCAGCCCAAATTAATGTTAGGGAGACATATTTTTAATTTAACTGTTAATAAGGGTGGCGCGATTAAGGAATCTAATACTAAAAATAATGGTTATAGACCAGTTTCAATTAATGTACCTGCGGGGCATTGTAATCTGAAAGGAGCAACAAAAATCAGAAAGATTAATGCAGATTTAATAGCCAGATTAATTAAAGGTGCTGTGAATGGAAGCGAACTTCATCTCCATAATCGCGGAGGAAAACGCGGTGATAGTTATCATCAAAAAAATGCTTCTTACATCAAATTAAGTAGATTATTGGGGGGAACAACACAAAAATTCACTATTCCCGAGACTAAAATTGATGCTAAAGCTTATGGATGGTTAAGGTATTACGTGAATGATGTTAACCTTTCTCGGTTTGATATTAAAAGAGATGGAAACAGGTTTAAGCTTAGTTTATTCTTTGAAAGCAATGGTACGGAATTAAAAGGATACCATACCGCTAGATTTGTAGATTTTGGCGATAAAGGTGCCCCAGATATACAAATGAATAATATGCGGTTGGATATATTTTTGACACCCGCAAAAGATAGTAGAGGACGTTTAACTTACTCTCAGGCTGATGTAAAATTTGATGCTAAAATTCAAGCTGGTGGTATTTGTAACTTCAAAACAGTAAATTTCTGCGGTAGTAGTTACAAAAGCAAAATTGCAAAAGGAATTGAAAATGCAGTCCGCGCTCAAATAAACAACCCAACTACCCGCAATAAGTTAGCAGCAGCATTCGCACCACAATTAACGAAATTCGGTATCGGTAAAATCGTCAGCGTTCGCATTCAAGGTTCATACCTAATAGTAGAACATCAATCTCAATAATTAAATCGAAATTAAGTATAAGGCAAAGTATAGAGTCACATCAAATCCACTTAAATGATCGTCATTGCGACCAGAGGGGTTCCCTGAAAGGGTTGTCGTTAGACTACCAATTTCAAAACCCTGGGATTCCTAAGTCCTTCACACACGCTTCGGACATATTATGGGGGTATGCTACAGGAGATGGTATAACCCTTGTAGAGACGTTAATTTTAACGTCTCTACAGCCTTTTTCCACTGATTTCTATCTATTTCTATTTCTATATATTAGAAATCAGCCTACGGAGAATTAACCGAGAGCTTTCTCAATTGCAGACTTCAGACCGGGGTCATCAGGAGCTGTCTGGGGTTCAAAACGAGCTACAACCTCTCCATCCCTTCCGACTAGAAATTTACCAAAGTTCCAACCGATATCATCACCGTTACCTACCAAAAATTGATAAAGAGGACTGCGGTTAGCACCGTTGACATCTTGCTTTTCGAGCAAAGTAAAATCTACATCGTATTTAGTCTTGGTGAAATCCTTAATTTCTTCAGGAGTTCCGGGTTCTTGACTCCCAAACTGATTGCAAGGTACACCTATAACCATAAAATCGCGATCGCCATATTCTTTGTCTAGCTCTACAAGACCTTTATATTGTGGGGTCAGTCCACATTGACTCGCGACATTAATAAATAGAATTACTTTATTTGTCAATGCTTCAGGGGGAAGAGATGTACCGTCTAGAGTCGTGAGTTTAGGTAAAGCCATAGTGGAAAAATCGCTACAACGTTCTTCATTATCTAGCATCTGTGGGTTAATGCGATCGCTAATTGGGTAGATTAACTGTCTTATCAGTTGGAGTAATCATTTGCAACTTTCACCTAAAATGGTATGCATCAATAGACATGATATCAAGTCCACTTAACTAGTTACGATATAACGCTACTGAAAAGATGGTAGTGCGACTATTACTCCTTACTCTTTACTTATTACTTAGTCCCCACAGTTATGACAACTGCTTAACGGGACATAATATGACTCCATATTTCAAGAAATTTGTCAGATAGAAGATATGTGTTGCCCAGCTTCCCAACCTCTGTGTAAGTGATTTCAATTAATTTCCGTAGGGTGTCTCCTGGTGACGGGAGCAAATCAAGAGTTGAGGGGATTCTCCCCCAAACCCCCTCCGAATAATTCTCACAAAATTAATTGAGTCTACTTTAGTTAGATATATTTTTTATTTGGATCCCATTAGTATTAATACAGTATTGAGATAATAAAAAATAATATTTCTGTTACTTATGTTACTTTTAGTTAATTAAAATAGTAACAATAGATACATTTTGTCTATTTTTATTTAGAATAAAGGTAATGATTTTATAACGAAATAAAAGCTTTTCAGATGAACCTTAAAGACTTAAACAACAATAAAAATTCTTACTTTGTCACAGATAGTACTTCTCTATCTCAACCCCAAGGAAATTCAATCAGCACAATTATCTCAATAGTGCTGGGGTCATTTTTACTAGCTTCGATTCCAATTATTTATAGCTTTAGTTCGACATCGACGACATCAAGTCAGAAGGTAACTGTTCCTGGTGAGGGAACTCTGTGGTCTGTTGTGGGAGAGCGCTAGTTGGTATTATTTTTATTGCACAGGCTTTAAGTTCGGGTTCCAGAGAAATGGGGCAAAGGTGAGGATGGGTGAGGTTGTTGGCTTCAGCTTCTTTTGCCCATAAACTACCCCAATGCATTGGTATGAAAACTGTTTTAGGAGCGATCGCTTTAGTAATTTTAGCTGGGAATTTAGCTTGTCCCCTGGCTGATTTTATTTCTACCCAATCTCCTTCGTTAATTCCTAATTCCGCAGCATCCCGAGGATGAATTTCTAGAAAGGGATTCGGATGCATTTTAGCAGTTTTCTCTATTCTTCCAGTACGAGTTAGGGTGTGCCAATGACCGTATAATCTACCGCTAGTAAGAATAAATGGATACTCCTCATTCGGTGGTTCTGCTAGTCCACGAGAATGATAAGCGGCAAATTTTGCTCTACCGTCAGGGGTTGGAAAGCTTAAGTCTGTGTAGAGGCGCTTACTGGTAGGTGTTTGATTTTTATACTTGAAGATATGCGAGAAGAAACCACGGCTTTTATCTTCTTCTGTATCTATAGGTAGAGAGCCCCACTGTAGAGGACCTTGCTGTGCTAATTTTTCGTGACTCATTTCAGTTACAGAGCATAAGCGATCGCGGGTTAACTGGACAAATTCATCGTAGACTTGAGCTGAGTTTACATACTGAAATTTATCTGTAAAACCTAGACGAAGACCAACTTCAGCGAATATCTCCCAATCTGGTTTTGCTTCACCGGATGGTTCTTTAAATTTGGAACAAAGGGTGACAGTTCGTTCGGAATTGGTCATTGTACCGGTTTTTTCACCCCATTGGGCTGCTGGTAAAATCAGATGTGCGTAAGCTGCTGTTTCAGTCGGATAATATGCGTCTTGATAAATAGTGAAGGGAGATTTTAATAAAGCAGCTTTAGTTCTGACTAAATCTGGCATACTCACAGCCGGGTTGGTTGCTGCAATCCATAATAAACTAACATCACCAGCTTCTAAACCTGTAATCATACTCCAAGCGTCTCTACCTGGAGTTGAACAAATTTGCCCTGGATTTAAACCCCAAAATTTTTCTAATTCTGACCTATGTTGAGGATTTTTTACTGAACGATAACCGGGAAGAATATGAGCAAGTCCACCAGCTTCCCTTCCTCCCATAGCGTTTGGTTGACCAGTCAGAGAAAAAGGACCAGCACCGGGTTTACCGATATTTCCACTCATTAAATGTAGATTGATTAAAGTCCGTACTTTTGCGGTGCCTTCGGAGGATTGATTAATACCCATTGACCACAGAGACAAAACCCGCTCTGAATCTGCCCAGTAACGCGCTGCTTCTTCTAAATGGTCGATACGTATATTACATTTACGGGCAACAAATTCTGGGGTATAGTGACGAATCACTTCCGTATAAGCTGAAAATCCCTGAGTACATTCATCAATAAATATAGCGTCAATTGTTCTCCATTGTAATAATAAATGAGCAATACCGTTAAATAAGTCTATATCTGTACCAGGATTTATGGCTAAATGTAAATCTGCCGCTTCTGCTGTCTTAGTTCTGCGGGGGTCTACCACAATCATTTTTACATTACGATTGCGCTTGTGATGCTTGCGCAAACGATTAAAAACAATTGGATGACACTCAGCAGTATTAGTACCTACCAAGAAAGCACAATCAGTAAAGTCTAAATCTTCATAACAACAGGGAGGACCATCAGAACCAAAGCTTTGTGTATATCCTGCAACTGCTGAAGACATACACAAGCGAGAGTTTGCATCAAAATTATTAGTTCCCAAACAACCCTTGATCAACTTCTGAGCAATGTAATAATCTTCAGTTTGGAATTGACCGGAACCGTACATACAGATAGCATCTGCACCCTGATGTTTAACTATATTTTGAATTTGGCTAACAATTTTATCAAAAGCCTCATCCCAGCTTACCTTTTTAAATTCATCTGACAGAGAATCTCGCATCATCGGGTACTTCAGACGACTCTTATTAAGAGATTCTGTAACAGTAGCACCTTTGACACAAACCATACCTTGGGAGGAAGGATGGCTCTTATCACCTACTACTTTCCAAATGGGATTACCTTGGGAATCTCGGTGAGTTGCACGACCGCTAGCAGCAGGGGGAAATACCTCCAAACCACAACCTACACCACAATAGGGACAAAGAGTTTTTACTGATTCAGACATGATTTTAAAGGGAGTAATTAAGTCTGGAGTTTTTAAAGGTCAAAGATTAAAGGTCAAAGATTAAAAGTTAAAGGTTAAAGGTTAAGGAAGAATAGAATGATTATAATTTTCAGTAGGAGACTGGGAAAGAGAAAATTGCATGATTTTATAATTCCCGAAAATTTATAGAATCAATACCCACTAGCTAAACCTCTAAGGATTTCTTCCCAGTCTGTGGCTGGGAAGGGGTCAAGGTAAGAATTATAATTTAACATGGTTACTATTCTTCTTTCCCCTTTCTTCTTTATCCTTCCCCTTATCTCTTATCTATTTGTTTCTCCAGATGCATAAGGATAACTAGGTTCAATTTGGGACTCGGATTGAGTTTCTTCACCTTCATGGTGTTCAGCAAAGGAACCTTTGGGTTCTTTAAGGAAGAACCAACATAAGAATGCAACTATTAAACCTGCAATTCCCATGAGTTGGAAGAAGATAGTGTTTGCTTGGGAAATAACTGCTGCTGTAGGTTCACCCTCACCACTCAACCATTCCGGTAAGAGGCTAAAGATAGTTAGATAAGCAACCGCACCGACGTTACCATAAGCGCCGACATTACCAGCAACTTGTCCGGTGATTCGTCGTTTAATTAACGGAACGATTGCAAAGGTTGAACCTTCCCCTGCCTGTACGAAGAACGAACAAGCCATCGTTAATAATATTGCTAATGGCAGCCACCAGCCACCACTCACGGTTCCTAACATTAGATAACCTATACCCATACCAGCAGTTAAAACCGCCATGGTCATTTTACGACTACCTAGTCTATCGGAGATAAAACCACCACCAGGACGAGACATTAAATTCATGAATGCATAACTTGCGGCAATCATTCCTGCTTGGGCTTTAGTCAGAGAAAAAGTACCTTCAAAGAAGGCTGGGAGCATGGAAACAACTGCTAATTCCGAACCGAAGTTAACTATGTATGTCAACTCTAAAATTGCGACTTGAGAAAAGTTGTAGCGGTCTTTAGCTGCATATGTCTTTTTCCCTGCAAGTAGGTCTTTATTTGCCATAAAACAGTTGTAGGCTTGGAAAAGATATAAACCAACTAAACAACCCCAGACTATATACATAATATTGATGTCATATAGCTTCACTTTATGTAAGCGCCAAGCTAAGACCATCAAAATACCAGATAAAGGTAAGTTCATTAACATCAAGAACCAGAAATCACGCTTGCTGGTTACTTCAATACCTCTGGCACTTTTAGGCTTTTGGTAAACCTTACCGGGAGGATGATCCTCGACATTAAAGTAATACAGAACTCCATAAAGTGCTGCAATAACTCCAGTTCCTCCGATAGCTAAACGCCAATTAAGTAAAGCTTCTCCAGCCTGGGGATTGGCTGCACCGAAGGATAACCAGCCAGCGATCGCGGGTAAGGTGAATGCTGCTGCTGCAGAACCAAAGTTACCCCAACCACCATAGATTCCTTCTGCTAAACCGATTTCTTTTGGTGGGAACCATTCTGCCACCATACGAATACCAATTACAAAGCCTGCACCTACAACACCTAGGGCTAAGCGAGCGATTACTAACTGGCTGAAGTCTTGGGCTGATGCAAATATAAGACAAGGAATTGCAGCATAAATTAAAAGTAAAGAATAGGTAATTCTAGGTCCATACTTATCTAAGAGCATTCCTATAATCACCCGAGCTGGTACTGTTAGAGCGACATTGCAAATTGCCAGGGTTCGGATTTGAGCAACACTTAAACCGAAATCTGCTTTCACTTGAGTTGCTAAGGGTGCCAAATTAAACCAAACAACAAAAGATAAGAAGAAAGCAAACCAAGTCATGTGGAGGATTTTATACCTACCACTAAACGACACAATTTCCTTGAGCATATTTTTTTTATTTACCTAATTTGTTGGAGATAAACGACGGAATTTAGATTGGTTGATGGATGATCCTATGGACGGTATGGATAGGTGTTGCTTTGTGCCTAACAACAAAGCCGCTAACAACTCTTCCTTAATCTTTGACCAATTACCCTTCGGGTTCGCAGTGGCTCATGGGGAAAACCCCCTTTCTAGACGTTGTCTCACCAATTACCTATTTCACCTTTGCCCCAAAGTCCTCTGTCAGAATTTTACGTAAGACTGGCATTAAATCTTCACAGGGAATGCCTTTTTGTACGCAGGTACCGAGATGAGCGTCTTTCCCAACTTTTCCACCCATGTAAAGGTCAACACCTTCTACGGTTTTTCCATCTTTGCGGACTTTGGTTCCCATTAAACCAATATCGGCTACCTGGGGCTGACCACAGGAGTTAGGACAGCCTGTCCAATGAATTCTAACCGGACGGGAGACCTCTAATTCTGCATCTAGTTCTTTGGTTAAGGCTAATGCTTGATTTTTGGTTTCGACTAGTGCAAATTTACAGAATTGCGCTCCAGTACAGGATACTAAGGCTCTTTCCAACGGTTTGGGAGCAATGGTAAATCTTTGTAGGAGGGGTTCGGCTAGAAACAGCTCTAAGTTCTCCTCTGGAATATTAGGAATAATAGCATTTTGTTCGACTGTTAGTCTGACTTCAGCACTACCATATACCTCTGCAATCCGTGATAAATCAAACATATCTTGGGCTTGCAGTCTACCTACTGGAATGTGTAAACCAACATAGTTTAATCCAGCCTGTTGCTGTTTATATACCCCGATGCGATCGCGTTTGTCCCAGTCGATTTCGTCTTTTTCTGCGGCTGTGGATAGTATGGCTCCAAATTCTTGTTCTACTAGTTGACGAAAGGTTTCTATACCTAATTCGTCAATTAACCACATTAATCTTGATTTCTGGCGGTTTGCTCTCAAGCCTTTGTCGCGATATACCGTTAAAATCGCTTTTGATAAATTAACTACGTCTTGATTGGGGGGAACCCAAACATCTAGAGGAACAGCAGCTTCACAACGTTTTGCAGAAAAGAAACCACCCACTAAGACATTAAATCCTAACTGTTGGTTTTTATATGCTGGGACAAAAGCTATATCATTAATTTCGGCATGAACGGAGTTGTCTCGTCCGCCTTCTATGGCAATATTAAATTTACGAGGCAAATTTGTAAATGCATAGTTGCCTTCGCCTTTGTTGGTAATCATGTCCTGGACTTGTTGCACCAGTTCACGAGTATCAATCAGTTCATCCCCGTCGATCCCTGCAACTGGAGAACCAGTAATGTTACGAACATTATCCATACCGGATTGCATGGAAGTCATATCTACTGAGTGCAAACGATGGAAGATATCTGGTATGTCTTCTAAACGAATTCCCCGCAGTTGAATATTTTGTCTGGTGGTAATATCTGCACTACCGTCTATACCATAACGCTGTACAATCTCAGCCAATACGCGCAATTGCTGACTAGTAAGGATACCGTTGGGGGTACGCATCCGCAACATAAACTTACCAGGGGTTACAGGACGATAAAATATACCTACCCATTTCAGACGATGTTCTAAATCGGTTTTATCTACAGATTCCCAACCGATTTGGGCAAAATGTTCTAGTTCATCCTTTATATCAAGTCCATCTTTCTCGGCTTTGAATTTCTCAAACTTATTTAAGGCTTTTGCCTTTCCTGACTCTACAGACGGCATGGTAAATCCCTTATGAAAAACAAAATATTATACTGAACATAAAAAGTATAAATTGGATGTATCGCCGAGTATTATTACGAGTATTAGAGAACGTTATTGAATTTTTCAAAATTTGACATTAGATTGCGAAAAACAGATTTATCCCCTTGAATTTTGAGCGTTTACATGAATGTTACCTCTAAAATTCTTATCAACTTGAAGTAAATAACTCATATTATATATCTAAAGGATTAGAAACTAATATGCTTACTATGTTAAATATTTGATATTTCAATGTTTATGATATTTAGATATTGGGGCTTACGCCAAAGGCGCGCTCGAAGACTACTACGCCAACGGCAACCCCGCTCTGGTCCCGGCGAGTACCTTTCGGCAGTG
>JBCCDM010000064.1:0-19652 GCA_039030795.1 Cyanobacteria bacterium P01_A01_bin.84 | reverse complement strand
ACCTCTGGTTCCACACCATCGAGCAAGCGACTAAAAATAGTCTGTCCCGAATCCCAGACGATTTTAAGCAATACGGCGGCGATCGCTAAACCAATCGCTGGATCTGCCCAGGAATAGCCCAAACTAACACCCACAGCACTGAGTAACACCGCCAGACTGACCAAACCATCTGCCATAGCGTGGTAGCCATCGGCTATCAAAGCAGCACTATTGATTTTCCGCCCTATCCGAATGCGGAAAACAGCTACAATTTCGTTACCGATGAAGCCGACGAAGCCAGCGATGGCTAAGGCTCCCAAATGATGTAGAGGCTGAGGATGGTAAAATCGCTCTACAGACTCATAGGCGGTAATGATTGCGCTCAACAATACAATCGCCACAATTATTACCCCTGCCAAGTCTTCCAATCGAGCAAAGCCATAGGAAAATCTTGGTGTTGGCTTTCGTCGGGATATTAGAAACGCTACACCCAAAGGCACGGCAGTCATTGCATCCCCTACGTTATGAATGATATCGCCCAGGAGAGCAACACTACCAGAAAGCCAGAATACCGTAGCCTGTACAATAGCCGTGAGTAGCAAGCCCACCAAAGACCATTTCACAGCCCAGATTCCTAGGGCAGAACTAGCGATTTCCGGATCTATGACCCCGTGGGTGTGGGTACAATCGCTATGATGATGGTGGTGATGTTCTACCTTTAGTGTTGTCAATTGAGGAACATCAATAGAACTAGAAAGTTGTGTCATAGTACTTGTTGAAACAGGACATTCATCTGGGCATAAGTTAGGTCAGAAGGCAGCGATGTTGGAGGCAGGATGCAGAAGGGATCCATGTTTAAAAGCGTCAGATAGCTAGGCTACACTTACTTCTGTGAATTGCAGAATATAATTATATTCTTGACGCATTATCTGTAGCTTGAATTTAGGAAATTGGTAATTGTGGTCTAAATAGGGCTTGCTAAATAAGTCTAGAAATTGAATCTAGGTGTCACAGCGATTGAAAAATCAAGGTTTGGTTGATTTTTCCTCAAATTTACGTTGTTCTTTTCTTTGAAAGTGCAAGGGTTTTAGACATTAATATTCAATAATCTTGCACTTGTTTGGTGAAAAAACTTTGTGTGACCTTTATCTGGCAAAAGCCCTAAATAAAGAATAGGTATTTTAAACAAAAAGGATTATCGGTAAAATCAGTTGTCTGAATATCAATTTAAAATCGAAAAGAGAAGAACTAGGGAAGAAAAAGTTTTAATCAAAGCCATCTTGAACCATGGGTGATAATTTAATAAAAAATGAATTTTGTCAATAAGCCTGCATGATACAAATAACAAATCGTAAAAATGGGTAGAGGGTAGAAAGCTGAAACGCAGTCTACGAGATATTTACAAGGCAACGGTAGAAGGCTATCGCTTGGAGACCATCAACACTTACCAAAACCCGGTGGAGAAAGAGGTTCCTAAAGTCAGTACCAACGGAAGTCAGGAACGAGTTAAATCCGAGGAAAAGTTCTCCTGGATACTCAATTCTAGGAGTATTGGCTTGCGTAAGAAACTGCCCTTGGAAGGGATTGATCCCGAGCTGCTTGATTATACAAGGGGCATGGAACGTGCCTCTATAGACTCAGATGAGCAACCTCTACTTGCTGCAGAAGCGGTCTGCAAATTGCTCCAATGAAGAGTCGGAAACGTGTAGCTAAGTCATAGACGGCTACACGTAGTTCATCCCCTACACGTAGTGACCGTCGCTTCGGACAAATCTTCGTTGCGTAAGTCCTGGCTTAATAACTTATATTATTCCTCACACACCCGATCTGATTTAATTAATAAATTCCGAAAAATGCCAATAAAGTGTTGTAATCGTAAAAAATCAAAGTAACCTAGTTAGATGATGCTAGCACTCGCTTTTATTACAGGGTAAGCGCAAGAAAAATTAACCCAAAATCTGCTTGTGCTATGGAGCAATGATTACAAGCATATTTTCTAGAATTATTGCACCCAATTCTCAATATTGTTGAGAATAATCTGTTTTTATTGATTCTTGGGTTTACCCTGGCTTTTATTAGGGGATAATCTAGACTACTAAAAATAGTCAAATGGCAACTGTGCTTTGAGCTTGGAACCAAAAGCTAAAAACTGTTAAGAGAGTGCAAGTAAATCTTCATGGTAATTGAATGAAACAATAAACAAGGAGTATATATTGCATGACTCGTAAAAGAAATCGATTAATAGATTGTCTCACTCAGCATGAATTTAATACTAGATGTCCGATTTGCTGTATTGTTCCTCCTCATATGTTGGAACAAATGGCTGTTAATGGAACCCCTCAGCAGCGTGAATGGGCTTTTCAAACTTTAAATACTTCCGCACAGTTTCGCGGACGCAGAGATATTGTTGGTGGGGTAAAGTTTACTCCCCCAACTGGTGTGAAGCGTCGTACTATCTATGATGCTAAGAATGCACAAAAATTACCGGGAATATTAGTCCGGGATGAGGGAGACCCACCAATTGATGATGAAGCAGTAAATGAAGCTTATGATGCTGCTGGAGCTACCTACGATTTGTATGAGCAAGTATTTGAGCGTAACTCTATCGATGATAAAGGATTACGTTTAGATTCTACCGTACACTATGGCTTAAACTATGAAAATGCCTTTTGGAATGGCTCCCAGATGGTTTATGGTGATGGTGATGGGGAAATATTTGAACGCTTCACCAAAAGTGTGGATGTCATAGGACACGAGTTGACCCATGGTGTAACTCAATACGAAGCAGGTTTAATTTATTTTGGCGAATCTGGAGCATTAAATGAGTCTTTCTCTGATGTTTTTGGTGCTTTAGTTAAGCAATGGTTGAAAAAACAAACAGCTGCAGAAGCAGACTGGATTATTGGAGAAGGTTTACTTACTCAAAAAGTTAATGGAGTAGGGATCCGTTCAATGAAAAATCCAGGAACAGCTTATGATGACACTGTTTTAGGGAAAGACCCCCAACCGGGACACATGAAAGATATTTATAAAGGACAAAAAGATAACGGTGGAGTACATATCAACTCCGGTATTCCTAACCGAGCTTTTTACTTAGCAGCAGTAGAAATTAGCGGGTATGCTTGGGAAAAAGTAGGTAAAATTTGGTACACTGCATTGTGCGATGACCCCAAGGGGGTTACGCGGAGCGATCGCTTGCGTTCTCGAGCTGATTTTAAACGCGCAGCTCAGATTACCGTTCAAATAGCAGGAGAACTTTATGGCGATCGCTCTTTGGAGCAAAAAGCAGTAGAAAATGGTTGGAATGAAGTTGGGGTAGAGTTTTGATTTATAGAATCTGTTACCAGAGATAATTGATTGTAAGTGATAAAAGGGTGATCATTATATTGACCAATATTTGTCACTTACAATTACTATGCGAATTTATCTTGAGCGTACAGGTGGTTTGGTTGGCAATATTAAGACGAGAACTGTTGATACTGCAAATATTCCAGAGAATGAAGTTTATACTTTAGAGCAACTTATTGAAGTTGCTGACTTTTTTCATATCCCCCATAATGTTGAGTCTTCTAATTTAACTTCTGCAAATTATAATGACATTCCCATGCAAAGCTATTCAAACAGCGATGACACGTTAGTGTCCGCTAAAAGCGATGACACGTTAGTGTCCGCTAAAAGCGATGACACGTTAGTGTCCGCTAAAAGCGATCGCTTTCAATATGAATTGACTGTAGAAGACCAAGATAAACAACATACCGTGGTGTTTAGCGAAACATCAATACCAGATACTTTAAGACCGTTGCTGGACTGGTTGAATAATTTGTCCGCTTAAAAACTTATCATATCTGTAAAGACCTATGAGCTTATCCCACTATTCAAAAAATACTAATGATAATTTTGTAACATATCTTACTCTCCCAAAGGACGACGATACAAACAAAGCCCACCTTTGTGGCTAATAATCATTGTATTACCATGCTTCTAGCTTGGTGCTTCTAGCTTGGTGCTTTTTGCCTGGATGTCAGATACTCCCGTCCCATTCTTTTTTCGGACTTGGTATTAATTATAGATTTTGTATCGTAAAATCTAAGTACACTATATATATTTCAAGGATTTTACTATAAAATCCTTAATCAGTAATACTTTATAGATTAGCGTAGAGCCAGTAATTGCCGAATTGGAATTCAAGCTGCTCTACTGGTAATATACATGATATGCAAAACCATCAATATTAATACTTTATTATTCTCTGATATCCTCAGAGAACTTGATTCCCAGATAAATTTAGATAAGGAATCTCAAAGGAACCCAGATATTATTTCTGTTGCGGATATATTAACTGCTACGAAAAATATTGATGATAATTTGAGAGCAAAGATTAGTTTCACTCAAGTCACAAATCTTACAGAACTTGCATCTATAGTTCGTCAGCAAAATATTGATGTAGTTATATTAGATTTAATACCACCAATATTAGAAAAACTAGAATTTTTTATTCCTATATGTTCTCAAAACTCTTCAATTGCAATTGTAGTTACTAGTAATGTAGATGATGAAAGAATAGCATTGAAAGTATTAGAGTTAGGGATTCAGGAATATTTATACATAAATCATATTACTCCCCAGCTTTTAAAGCAAACATTATTACGAGCCGCATACAGACAGAAAGCATCAAAAATAGCAATTACTAATTCAATTGAAAATCGAGGTAAATCACTGCAGTCCTTTGCTAAAAACCATTTTTTAGATGGCTATTCAGAAACTGCAAACTTACAAACAAAAGAGTCTTTTTTACGGAAACAAAGTCAGACATTAATTCAACTTGTTAGCAGTAAAAATCTTTTACAAACTACTCATTTAAATACAGCTTTTAGAGAAATAACCGAAATATCTGCTAAATCTTTAGGATTAGAAAGAGTGAGTATATGGTTATATAACGAAGATGACTCTAGAATGGAATGTATAGATTTGTATAGCCAGAGTCCGAAAACTCACCACTCAAATCCACATTTACATAAAGTAGATTGTCCCACATATTTTCGTGCTTTGGAAACAGAGCGTATAATTTCTGTCAGGGATATTCAAGATGATGTCAGAACGATAGAATTAGCTAATTTATACTTAGAAAACTCCGGTGTGGTGTCTTTATTGAGCGTACCTATTTGGTCTTGGGAGCGTTTGATTGGAGTAGTATGTTACGAGCATACAGGTAATATTCGCCAATGGACTTCAGAAGAAGAATACTTTGCAAACTCTATAGCTGGCTTTGCATCTTTAGCTATAGAAGCTAGAGATAGCTCAAATGCAAGAGAAGTATTGCAACAAAGCGAGGCTCAATTTAGAGCAATTTTTGAACGCTCTTCTATCGGTATTGGATTGATAGATATGAGTAATAGGATAGTTGATGTAAATCCAAGTTTGTGCGAAATGTTGGGATACACTCATGCTCAAATGTATGGGAAAAAATTTGCAGAGTACCTACCTCCAGAAGAAGTGAAATCAGATTTAGAGCTATATGAGCAGTTAGTTTCCGGAATTTGCGATCGCTTTGAAATGGAGAAAAAATTTGTTCATCAAGATAGTTCAATTGTATGGACTGATTTGAGTATTTCTCTAATTGAAGATAGTAACGGTAAACCCAAATTTTTCCTAGCTATAGTAGATGATATTACAGAGCGTAAGCAAACCGAACTAAAGTTACGAAAAAGCAAAAACGAGGCAGAAGCTGGTAGTAGAGCTAAAAGTGAGTTTTTAGCCACTATGAGTCATGAATTGCGCACCCCTTTAAATGCCATTATGGGATTGTCGCAATTGTTACATCAACAAATAGTCGGCGAACTAAATGATAAACAAAAAGAATATATTAACTGTATTTATAATAGTGGTGAACATCTCTTAGCTTTAATCAACGATATTCTGGATTTATCAAAGGTAGAAGCAGGTAAAGAAGAATTACTACTTTGTGTATTACCCGTAGAAGACCTGTGTAACTCAGTAATTTCCACCGTTAGCGATCGCGCTCAAGAAAAAGGATTAGAATTAAGCACTCATATAGATGAAAGTGCGGACGTTTGTATTGCAGATGAGCGAAGAGCTAAGCAAATGTTGCTTAATTTACTGACCAATGCAATTAAATTTACTTCTGTAGGTTCAGTATCTTTAAAAGTCAGAAAAGTCCCATCAGGTATACTTTTTACAGTTAGCGATACAGGAATTGGCATAGACTCAGACAAAGTCTCATCATTGTTTCAGCCATTTCAACAACTTGATAGTCGTCTCAACCGTCAGTATGAAGGTACTGGTTTAGGCTTAGCTCTCACCCGGAAATTAGCTCGCCTGCATGGAGGCGATATTATTTTAGAATCAGCTTTAGGTAAGGGCAGTAATTTTACTTTATTTCTCCCAAATCAGCCTTATCAAGAACAATTAGAACCAGAAAAATTGATAAGTCAGCCAAATCCTTCATCATCATTAACAACTAGTGAAAAAATCTATCCTGCAATTACCAAACTCAAACGTATTCTTTTAGTAGAAGATGACGAAAATACAACTATCTTATTGCAAGATTATTTACAAACGGTAGGCTACCATGTCGAAATACTTGAAAATATAGAAAACTTTCCAGCACAAGTACGAAGCAAAAACCCAGATTTAATTTTACTGGAAGTACACTTGGTTGATAATGTTGACGGTTGGAGTTTGCTCAAACAAATACGAATGCAATCAGATTTGCAAGATTTACCTGTAATTATTATTATGCCCATCGGTACAAAACATGAACATACTATAAATTTATCTGATGATGAAGAAATAGATCGGCAAAAACAACCAATCGTGAACGGTTATCTTAGTAAACCTATTCGTACTGTTCAGTTAGAATCTGTCTTGCTAAATTTTTTATAAGTAAAAGAAAAGGATCGCTTTGGAAAGGTAATATCGTGCTTATTTTTCTACTCAGAGCAAAGCCGTTAATTATTCTTCATTCTATATAACTCTATATAACTCTATAAATCTGCGCTTTTTCAGCTAAAAGATATTCATAACAATGCACTGCTAAAAGCAGCGCATCATCAACCTTCAGATTATTTCCTTTCAGGATGCGCTGCATCTTCTGGAGAAGGTACTCCCATTCTATTAATAGTTGCAATCATTTGATAAAGCCTTCCTAAATCCCGTTGGTTAAAATACAAAACTAGACGGGGTAAATCAAATGTTTCGTCCTGTACCTCTGTATCAAGTGCCTGACTTTTTTTAATCTGTCCTTTTACTAAAATATCGCTAAATTCATCATTGAGCTTTTCTACTTCCAAATCGGATAAATCAACTTTTAAACGAATTACTAATTGCCCTTTAACATAGCGACTAGAGTGATAAACTCTATAAAAATCAGTAATCGCATTACAAGCCACTTCTATATCATCTGTAATCACATATAAATTAGGGTCTTCTCGGCTCACAAGCCCCTTCTCTATCAACTGCTTATTAATATACTCGCTCCAAGACTTCCAGTAGTCTCCTCCTGGATGATCTATCAACACTAAAGGTACTGGACCAAATTTACCAGTTTGACTTAATGTCATGCACTCAAATGCTTCGTCCTGAGTTCCAAAACCACCAGCAAAAACAGCAACCGCATCACTTTCTTTGAGAAGAAATAGCTTGCGAGTAAAAAAGTATTTAAAATGAATTAACTTTTCATCACCTTCAATAATCGGATTTGCTTCTTGCTCGAACGGTAACTGAATATTTAAACCAAAAGAATTTTCCCGACCAGCACCTTCGTGACCAGCTTGCATAATACCCCCACCACCACCAGTCATAACCATGAAACCTAGTTGAGAGACACGACGAGCAAATTCTCTAGCCATAACATATTCTGGGGTTTCTGATGCTAAACGAGCAGAACCAAAAATAGTTACTTTACGGACGTGTCGATAAGCATAGAATAACTGGAAACCTAATTCCATATCAGCTAAAGAAGCTGAGAGAATTTTCCAGTCCAAACGATCTATATCACTCTCCGATAAATTCACAATTGTAGAGAGTACTTGTAGAATATATTTTCGATGCTTTAACTTTGGTAAACGCTCAACTAAATTAGCGATATTTGTTTTCAGAAAATCTAATGTATCAGATGCTTCAGTTGTCATGAGGAGTGTAACTTGTATAACAATATACTTTTATCAATTAGCTTTTAGTTCAAATCACTTTTTGTATTAGGCTTTTAAGGGTGTAAAAACCCACCTTATATACAATGTTTACAAATGGTTAGGACTAATATCCCTATCCAATCAAACGTGCATTCCATTCTAGCTAATGGGGGTAGCGCTAAGAGCTTTTATCAACTAAATGTGATAGTTATCAAAAATATACCTAATTTAGTAAATTAACCCTTTTCTAAGAAACATTTCTGTTTCTTTACATCATAAGGAAGCGGTTGCCTTCCTCAAACGCTTTTATCATTACTGGAAAGTTAATCTCTGTAAAGCTTTGCTGAAACTGAATTTCAGGTTTTTATAGTTAAGGCTCTAACAAGGTTAGAAAATAAAACCTCAAATATCGATTGGATAAAGCTTACATTTTTTCAACTCGATTTTGGTTTTCCGAGAGTGATACAAGAGGGTTAAGTAGCCTGTTGAATTTAGAAAAAAACTTCTAATTCACAGTTATAGCTTGTTTGCATTAAAAAGCACCTCTGGTCAAAATATGAACCAAGGTGCTGTTGACGACTCATGTCGCCAACTTATACACAAAGAAGAGTTAAGTATTGACATTTTCTCACCTAGAAGATGAGGGACTCTAGGAAATGAAATTTTCCTATATCCCAATATATTGGGTTCCCAGCCTCACATCTTTTTACGATAATCGGGCGGAGTCAATTTCCTTCCAAATCGTCGGTTTGAGGCTTTGGCGTATACTTTCCCTCAGTCTACGAGTAGGTTTTTGAGTCTTGGCTGACTGAAATACATTGTACCATTCACTACGGCTGTTCGTGTAGCTTTATCTGTAGTACAAAGTTATGACTATTTCTTCCTAAATTTCCCGAAATCTCAAGAATTAAGATTCCGCCAGCTTTCAAGTTAAATTTATTTTAATTTAAAAAAAATAATTATCTGAAATTGTCTAAATTAGTTAATTTTTAATAAGAAGTATTTATGAGCAGGTTTTTATTTACTATTCTTTACATTCTTTTAACAAGAACTATAAGATCATGCCGTTAAGATGATGCTATTCGAGAGAGAAGAAAGGACTCTTAATCCCCATAACTAAAATCTATTTATTGGAATAAAAATACGTTTTTCTCTTGAGAAGACCTTGCGCGATCGCTCTATTTGCATCGATAAACATATTTCTTCACAAATCCATCAGAATAACTAAAAATTTTACTTAGGAAATGTTATTAGAGAAACAGCAGATAAGAAAAAATTAGTCCTTTCTCAGGTAAAAAGGAGAAGGACTGACAAATAAACAAATAAATATTAATAAGCACGTAGAAGGATTGTGTAAATAGTAGAAGAAGCTATTTATCACAACAGGAGCGTTGCTTAAAAAGATGATGTAGGGGGTTTGTGAATCTCTTGTCAAAGAATCACTTGCTTTCATATCTCTTACTGAATAATAAGGCTGCTCTCAATCAAAGAATTTGAGTTCAACTTTACGCTTGTCTTAGAGATACTTTTCCAAAGTATTAGCTAATGTAGTCTTTGGCACGGCACCTACCACCATATCGACTTTTTGCCCGCCTTTAAAAATCATCAATGTGGGAATACTACGAATACCATACTGACTGGCAACATTAGGATTCTCATCGGTATTGACTTTCACTACCTTGAGTTGACCTTCGTACTGAGCAGATATTTCATCTACGACAGGGGCTACCATACGGCAGGGACCGCACCAGGGTGCCCAAAAGTCAACTAGGACTGGAACATCGCTGTCTAGTACTTCCTGCTTAAAAGTAGAGTCGGTAACTTGTGCGGCTGCTGACATGGCTACAAAACCTTTGCCTGTTTAAATGTGTTTGATTTGCTGAAAATTCTACCATAGCAAAAACTACTGCTTTGGGATGAGGCAGATACATTTACCAAGAGATTCAGAATTTATTCATCATTCGTTCATATATATCGAACGAAAGATATTAAAATTTCTATACTCTGGAAGTTTCTTTTACTCCATGGCTAATGCTATGGTGTTGTGCTGACTCAAATATTATTTTACTAGTAAAAAGAGATAAGACTTACGAATTTAAGGATTATAGTCTTTTCAGACCTTATTTTCCCCTAGTAATAGTTCATATTGCGGCTTTTTCCTAAAGTGGAAAATAATGCAGTCTAGATATTAAGAAGTTCCTAATAAAAAAAATATACAAATTGTGTTTGTTGAATCTAGGAGGGAGCAGGGTAGTAATGGAGCAGGGGAGCAGGGAGACGGGAAAATAAGAAAATCAATCGACACAGTACAAAAAAGTCAGATAATTCATGTCTTGCTGTTCCCTCATGGAAGAAATATTAGGAAATATATCTTGGAATATATCTTGGAATATATCTTAGAAATGTACATAAGGAACCGCCCGAACAGTAGTCCGGGCGGAGTGTGGTGTGAGGAGTGAACGGAAACATGCGTCTCCGCTATTTCTATTGTAGGCGACAGATGTGATTTTTCCAGTACATAGTTTAAGAGTCTGGGAAAAATTTCTGGAATCGACTAGAATTTGTATTTATTTCCCCATACCCAATTGTTGAGCTTTTTGGTAAACTTTTCCTTCTGTGAGTAGTGAGGGAGCAATCACAACTTCTACTTGCTGCATTTCTTTGATATCTTTCGCTCCTAGAGTACCCATACTTGTTTTCAAGGCTCCTAGTAAGTTATGAGTACCATCATCAAGTCCGGCTGGACCTTTGATAATTTGCTCTAAACTACCCGTTTTTCCAACTTTAATACGAGTACCCCGTGGTAGGACTGGTGAAGGTGTAGCCATTCCCCAGTGATATCCCCTTCCAGGAGCTTCTATAGCTCTTGCAAAGGGAGAACCAATCATCACACCATCAGCACCACAAGCTATACATTTACAAATATCGCCTCCAGTGATTAAACCACCATCAGCAATTACTGGTACATATTTACCTGTCTCTCGCTGAAAATCATCTCTTGCTGCTGCACAATCTGCGATCGCCGTTGCCTGGGGTATTCCGACTCCTAATACACCACGAGAGGTACAGGCAGCCCCAGGACCAATCCCCACAAGAACTGCTGCTGCACCAGCTTTCATCAAGTTCAACGTCACATCGTAAGTGACGCAGTTACCTAATGCCACGGGTATGGGCATTTCTTGACAAAATTTTGCTAAATCTAAGGGTATGATTTCGGATGGTGATAAATGTGCTGTTGATACTACTGTTGCTTGTACAAAAAATAAGTCCGCTTCAGCTTCGGCTACTACAGAACCATATTTACTTGCACCTGCAGGAGTACAACTGACAGCAGCAATGCCACCTTGTTGTTTAATCTCTTGGATTCTTTGCTTAATAAGTTCCGGCTTTATCGGTTCGGCATACAATTCTTGCATCAGACTAACAAATCCATCGTTGCCTACTGATGCAATCCTGTCTAAAATTGGCTCTGGATTGTCATAACGGGTTTGAATGCCTTCTAAGTTGATTACACCCAAAGCGCCTAGCTGTGAAAGCCCCACAGCCATGGGAACATCCACTACGCCATCCATGGCACTAGCAATAATTGGGATTTCTCTCTCAATATTGCCAATTTTCCATTTTGTGTTTGCCAAACTAGGATCGAGCGTTCTATTACCGGGGACTAAAGCAATTTCATCAATACCATATGCACGGCGAGCTGTCTTTCCCCGCCCAAGTTGAATGTCCACGCTTTCCATGTTCTCAAATCTATTTAAGTTAGGGTATCAAATTGTGGGGGTAGATTGAACTATTTTTTCTATCAGAAGTTAGAATAATTATTGGCTGAAGAAAATAAAATCTGCGAAGAATAGAGCGAAAACATCAAAATTAAACCTAATAAGCCTAATAAAATAATCGATCCCCACCCTCGGTTATTTTCTGGTAAGTAGGTCAGCACAAATAAATGAAACTATGTAACAGAATGTAAGATCAACAGAAGTATCGCGATTACGTTGTTTCACTACTTTAAACAACGTAATCACATACCTTTAAATTTTTACACCGACTTACTTATCTATATTATTACTTAACTCTCTTTTGAGTTTTGAATTATTTCCCCCAGGTAAATTTCAACCTTTGAGAGTAAGTCCGATTGGGTGTAGTATTGTTAGCATATACTACATGATAATTTTCATAAGACGATTGCGCCTTGATACAGTCTGAGACTTTAGAACTGCTTGAGTGGTTTCGCCTTTGTCAGCATCTGTCTACCTTTGCTTCTACGAAGCTAGGTGTGACTGCTGCACGTAACCTAGAAATTCCTGATTTCCTATCAGTTAGTAAAAATTTATTATCCCAAACGAAAGAAATATATGAATTAGATAGTCGTCTAACTGGAAGTCTATCTTTTGATGGAATTAAAAATGTTAGTAATTTTTTAGAAAGAGCAGAACTTAGGGGTATTTTAGCAGGAGATGAACTTTTGGCGATCGCAACTACTCTTGCGGGTGCCAGAAACTTACGTCGGGTAATTGATAATCATCCCGATTTAGAATGTCTTAATTATTTAGTAGCGGATTTAAGAACTTATCCAGACTTAGAAAAAGAAATCCATCGTTGTATTGACGACCGGGGAGACGTTGCAGATCGTGCCAGTCAAAAACTAACTGATATCCGGGAATCCCTACGAGGACAGCGCCGTCAAATCACTCAAAAGCTACATAATATACTCCAAGTTAAATCAGGTGCAGTCCAAGAACAGATAATTACTCAACGGGGCGATCGCTATGTGATTCCTGTGAAAGCACCACAAAAGGATGCTATCCCCGGTATCGTTCATGATACTTCCACTAGTGGATCAACTCTTTATATAGAGCCAAATTCTATTGTTTCTATGGGAAACAAGTTAAGGGAGTTGCTCAAAAGAGAACAGGTGGAATGCGAAGCAATCCGTCGCGTTCTCACAGAGAGGGTAGCCGAAGTCAAACCAGATTTAGATAGATTAGTTGAAATAGTTACAGCCTTAGATTTAGCCGCAGCCAAGGCTAGATACAGCCAATGGTTGGAAGCTAATCCACCCCGGTTTGTGAAGCGTGAAGAAAAAGAAACTATTACCCTTAGAAAGTTACGTCATCCTTTATTAGTGTGGCAGGAAAAACATGAAGAAGGACAAGCAGTTGTACCAGTAGATTTACTTGTAAAACCTCATATTAAAGTTGTAACTATTACAGGACCCAATACAGGGGGCAAAACAGTTACTCTGAAAACCTTGGGTCTAGCAGCTTTAATGGCAAAAGTTGGTTTATTTGTACCAGCCCGAGAACCTGTAGAAATTCCTTGGTTTAGTCAAATTTTGGCAGATATTGGGGACGAACAGTCATTACAGCAGAGTTTATCTACATTTTCCGGTCATATTCGCCGTATTAGTCGTATTTTAGAAGCAATAGAAACAGAAACGAAAGCAACCGGAAAGGAGGAAAAAGAAAATAGTGAAAGCAACACAGAAGAAAATGAAAGTAGCAATAACCCCCCCCCTTCCAATTCCCAATCATTAATTCTCTTAGACGAAGTTGGTGCTGGTACAGACCCAGCGGAAGGAAGTGCTTTAGCGATCGCATTATTGCGTTATTTGGCACAATCTGCACAGTTAACTATGGCTAGTACTCACTTTGGGGAACTCAAAGCACTCAAATATGAAGATGAACGGTTTGAAAATGCTTCCGTCGAATTTAACGAGGAGACTTTATCCCCCACCTATCGTTTATTATGGGGAATTCCGGGACGTTCCAACGCACTGGCGATCGCGCAACGTTTGGGGTTAAGAACTGATGTAATTGCGGCTGCAAAAAATGAGATGGGAGGGGGTAGCGATGACGTTAACCAGGTAATTGCTGGTTTAGAAGCACAACGTCGCATCCAAGAAACTAAAGCAGCCCAAGCCGAAGATTTATTACAGCAAACCGAACGTTTACACCGAGAACTTTCTGATAAATCCACAGAACTACAAGAGCGAGAGAAAGCATTACGGGTTTCCCAAGAAGTAGCAGTACAGCAGGCTATAGGAGAAGCAAAAGGTGAAATTGCTAAAGTTATCCGGCGCTTACAAAAAGGTGAATCTACAGCTCAAGATGCGCAAAAAGCTACCAACATAGTCAATAAAATTGCTGAGAAATATACCCCCAAAGCAGAGCCAAAACCGAAACTAGGGTATATGCCAAAATTAGGCGATCGCATCCGGATTACTAAGTTGGGACAAACAGCAGAAGTAATTAGCGAACCCAACGAGGATGGGGAGTTAACTGCCAGGTTCGGCATAATGAAAATGACGGTGAAGTTAGAAGATATCGAATCTTTAGATGGTAAAAAACCAGAACCAGCACCCAAAGTAAAAGCAGCACCAGCACCCCCACCACCCCAGCAACAAGCTCCAGCAATTCGTACCTCTCGTAATACCTTTGACCTTCGTGGTAAACGAGTGGCTGATTCAGAAATCATTTTAGACAAAGCAATTTCTGAAGCAACAGGACAAATCTGGATTATTCACGGACATGGTACAGGTAAACTACGTCAGGGAGTCCACGCTTTCTTGAAGCAGCATCCCAGAGTTAAAAGTTTTGAAGCAGCAGAACGAACTGATGGTGGTACTGGAGTTACTATTGCTTACATTAATTAGGTCACACCGCTTAATTAATGAATTAAAAATTATTTATCTTCTCTTTTTGAATTTTGAATTTTGAATTTTGAATTTTGGATTTTGAATTGTTTCGGTGTGGGTCGTGAGTGTATAGATTTTTATAAAATGATGAATAATAATAACAAAAATAACTATAAGTGAGTGGACAAAATAGTTTGTGTCATTGCGAACGGTAGTGAAGCAATCTCCAAGTATTGCGATTGCCACGTTACGCTACGCTCCACTCGCAATGATAAATATACAATTAATTTTGTCTGAGTACTTAAAAAGCATGACTGGAATAGAAAAATTAAGATATCTCCATACAAAACAACTTATTCAATTAAAAAATGAATGCTTTAAATCATTAAATTGGTCAGGTCATTGTCTTTACGACGATGTTGTTATTACTAGTGAAGATTTGAAACAGGTTTTAAGTGAAAGACCCCATATTCCAAATAGAGCAGAAACTAAAATAATTCGTCGAAAAGCAGTTAAGTTAAGAGAGCGAGGACACATGAGTATCCACTGTAGGCGATCGCATCAATCTATATTGAAGATTAAAAATGTTTATATTTAATATTATTAAAGAAACTTACGGCTAATTAGGGATAAAAAATTGTGGCGATTCAACTGTATTAGATTTAATTTCTTTCCCAATTTGAAGTGAAGGTAATAATACTGCAATAATTGCTATTATACTTAATCCAGTAGCAGTATATGCTATGGTACGTGTACGTTTCATATTTTTTCCCAGACTGAGCAACTGTTGTGCCCCAGTTTACTGAACCTGATTAAGTGAGTTTATTTTAGATTGGACAGCTTTTAAATCTGTTGGGTTATACTCCTCTCTACCTAAGCAACAGATTAATCAAACTACTCTGTATCTCTGTGCGCTCCTTTGCGTAAAAAAATAAAATCAATCTCACGCATTACCACTCTTCTCAACAGTATAAATAACTACATTAATAAAATTAGAGCGACTCTAAAGAATAAACCATCGGATTTTACGGAAATCCCTACAATTTTCGTGAAGCATTAATCAGAGCAGACTTTTTAGACAAAGTCAAAATCAATATTTAAATCAGCTTATCGTTGCCTTAAAGATAAAGCATATCTATTAATTTTTAAAAATGTAGGGGATAACTTTTATGGCTCGTTTGTCTAGCCCTATTGAGAATATTAAAAGTCATTATACTGTTATTGTTATTGGTTCTGGTTACGGTGGTAGTATTGCTGCTTCCCGTTTATCACGGGCTGGAGCAAAAGTTTGTATTCTAGAGCGTGGGAAGGAATTTCAAGCAGGAGAGTTTCCAGATACTCCTCAAGAAGCGTTGCAGGAAATGCAAATTAATTTACCCAAAAAACACGTTGGTTCTCATACAGGTTTATATGATTTTCATGTCAATGAAGATATTAATGTGTTTGTTGGTTGTGGTTTGGGTGGAACTTCTTTAATTAATGCTAATGTATCCTTACGGGCTGAGGATAGTGTATTTCAAGATGAATCATGGCCCCAGGAGTTACGTCGGGATGTAAATATATTACTTGCTGATGGGTATAAGCGAGCGGAAGAAATGCTCAAACCTACTCCCTATCCCGATACTTTTCCTAATTTAGCAAAGTTAGAAGCATTAGAAAAGTCAGCAAAATATTTAAATGAAGACTTTTATCGTCCCCCAATTAACGTCAATTTTAAAGCCGGGACAAATCATGTAGGAGTAGAGCAAAAGCCTTGTAATCTTTGCGGAGACTGTGTAACCGGTTGTAACCAGACAGCTAAAAATACTACATTAATGAATTATCTGCCGGATGCAAAAAATCATGGAGCAGAAATTTATACTCGGGTATCTGTAAGTCACATTGAAAAACAAGAAAGCAACCAACGAAGAGAACGCTGGTTAGTACACTTTCAAGTGTTGGGTTCGGGACAAAATAAATTTGATGCTCCCACCATGTTTATCAGTGCTGATATGGTAATTTTAGCTGCTGGTACTCTCGGCTCTACAAAGATTTTACTACGTTCGGCAGCTAAAGGTTTAAATGTATCGAAAAAATTAGGACATAGATTTAGCGGTAACGGTGATGTATTAGCATTTGGTTACAATAACGACCAAAAAATAAACGGTATTGGTTATGGTAGCCGTTTACCTCAAGATATGGAACCAGTAGGACCTTGCATTACTGGTATTATTGATATTCGCAACCAACCCCGTTTAAATAACAGCATGGTAATCGAAGAAGGTTCCATACCCGGAGCTATTTCTTCTGTGCTACCAAAAACTTTTGCAACTGCTGCAAAATTATTCGGGGAAGACACTGATAATGGTATTACAGACTTAGTAAAAGAAAAGACTAGAGAATTAAAAAGCTTAGTTAGAGGTTCCTACAAAGGTGCAGTTCAAAATACCCAGACATTTTTGGTAATGAGCCATGATGATGCTGGTGGAAAAATGTACCTTGAAAACAATGAATTAAGGATTGACTGGAAAGGTATCGGACAACAAACCCATTTTCAGCGCATTGACGACCGCATCGAACAAGCAACTCGTTCTTTGGGGGGTACAAAAATACCTAATCCCATGTGGAATAAGTTGTTCCAAAAAGACCTAGTCACTGTCCATCCCCTTGGTGGTTGTCCCATGGGAGATGATGCTCAAAAAGGAGTTGTGAACCACAAAGGACAGGTGTTTTCGGGAATCCAAGGAACAGATACTTATCAAGGCTTATATGTCTGCGATGGTTCCGTCATCCCTCGTTCTTTAGGTGTGAATCCTCTACTAACCATTTCTGCGATCGCAGAACGTTGTTGTTTTCTTATTGCTGAAGATAACGGTTGGACTATTAATTACAATTTACCTTCTCGTCCCATGCACGCTACTATACGAACTCCTTCCCAACCCAAACCAGGTATTCAGTTTACCGAAACTATGCGTGGTTATGTTTCTTTGTTAGAGAAATATGATTATGAGTTAGCAGCTAAACAAGGGAAGAAAGATAACTCTCCCTTAAAGTTTACCTTAACTATTACTTCTAATAATCTAGAGGAGATGTTAAGCAATCCCAAACATGAAGCTAATATTATTGGTACAGTCAGCGCTCCAACCCTCTCTTCAGACCCTTTAACAGTTACAGATGGTGACTTTCATCTATTTGTGAAAAATCCTGACGATGAGGTTAATACTCGTCGCATGGTCTATTCTCTAAAAATGAGAGCAGAGGATGGTAAAACCTATAATTTAGAAGGATTTAAGCTAGTACATGATGACCGGGGTATCGATATTTGGTCAGATACTACCACTTTATATATCAGTATCTATGAATGTGATACCCACAAACGAGAATTAGTAGGTAAGGGGATTCTGAAAATTCTTCCCAAAGACTTTTTACGTCAAATGACCACTATTCAGGTGACAAATGCCGAAAACACTAGACAGCGCTTGAAATTAACTGCTCGTTTCGGACATTTCTTTGCCGGAGAATTATTTGACACCTACGGGGAAATTTTTGCTAAACCTACAATATTTAACCCAGATGCACCACCCCGCAAACAGCGTCAGCTAAGAGTTTGGGCACCCCAAGTATATTACTTTAATACCAGTGACAATGTCAGGTTGCGTTTAACCCGTTATCAGGGTGGAACCAAAGGACCAGTCATGCTAGTACATGGTTTTGGAGTATCCAGTCGTATTTTTTCCACCGATACCATCGAAACCAACCTTTTAGAATACCTGTTTGCCCACGGTTACGATGTTTGGTTACTAGATTACCGTGCCAGTGTAGAATTAGCTATATCTAATGTCCAGTTTACAGGGGATGACGTAGCCATCAAAGATTATCCCCCAGCTATAGATACAGTAAAACATATTACCGGTGCTGACACTGTACAAATGGTCGTTCACTGCTTCGGTTCCACCACTTTCTTCATGTCCATGCTTGCTGGACTCAAAGGAGTACGCTGTGCAGTTGCCTCACAAATTGCTACCCATATGCGGGTACCTTTAATGACACGGTTAAAATCAGAATTATATTTACCTACGGTGTTAAAGTCCTTGGGGATAGATACATTTACTGCCGATGTAGAAAAAAATGCTCACTGGTTGAACGATCTTTTAGACAACGCTTTGAAGCTATATCCAGTTAGTGCAGGTGAAGGAGATATCAGCCCCGTTAGTCGTCGTATTTCCTTCCTTTACGGACAACTTTACGAGCTAGACCAGTTAAATAACGGTACCTATGATAATTTACACGAATTATTTGGTGTTGGTAATATTAGCGGCTTTGAACACCTAGCAATGCTGGTACGTAAAGGTCACTTAGTCACTGCTGACGGTAACGATAAATATATGGGTAACTTGGATAGACTTGCAATTCCGATGACTTTTATTCATGGGGCTGAAAATAATTGCTGGCTACCTGAAAGTACAGAAATTACTTACAATGTATTACGAGAGAAAAATGGTCATAAGTTGTATAAACGTCATGTAATTCCCAATTATGGACATATAGACTGCATTTTCGGCAAAAACGCCGTCAATGATGTTTATCCTCTAATTTTACAGCAATTAGAAGATACTTTGGATTGATACGACCTATTGTGGGGATAACGAATTAAGATTAAGAATGAACTACCTACACTGACCTGACGGTACAGTGTAGGCTTCCCAATTCATTGGGGATTGCCTCAGTCTTCATAGATTTTTTACGTTCTGAAGCAAAAGGTCTTACATCAAGTCCGCTTAATTAGTTACGATATAACGCTATTGAACAGATGCTACTCATTACTCTTTACTCATTACTTCTAACTTGCACATTTTATAAACCTTATATATCAGGGGTTTGAGGATTTATCAAAAAATGTACAATTT
>JBCCDM010000063.1:0-19713 GCA_039030795.1 Cyanobacteria bacterium P01_A01_bin.84 | reverse complement strand
TGCCAATAAACTAAAAGAGCAACTGCCTGATGCGGAAGACCTGATTTTGGCGTTTACCACCAAGGGCGGGAGACTATGTTCCGGTCGCAATGACAAATCTTCGTTGCGTAAGTCCTGATTACTTAGTATTGATTTATTTATCTTAAGACTTACGTGTTCGTAACGGTAAATAGGTCTTTAAGTCCCCATAGCGTGCTTAAAAGAGCTTATACTTCGCTTTGCTTATAATGACGTAAACATTTATTCTGTGCATAAGTCCTGTATCTGTAAAAAATATTATTTTTTACTAAATCTCTAAAAAACTCTACAACAAAGCCTATCGATCGTGTTTTCAGTTACAGTTCCATTGGGACTGATTAGGCAAAAATATGAATGAGGATTTGATGAGAATTTGATAGTGTATATTCTCCTTCAAATAATTATTGTAAATGAGGCTATTTCGTTAGAGTTGCCTTGGTAGTTTTTAGTAGTTTATCCGAACTATTCTGCGAAATTAAGTAAGAAATTTACGATAAAGTTTGTTTTTTCATCACTATACTTACTTATTGATTAGCTGAAAATTATACTCGTAAATCGGATTTTCTAGACTAAATTTTGGACTTAAATTTGGACTAAAAAATTAAACAGGCACACTACATATGCCCGATTATTATGCTGCTATTCCATGAAACCTAGAATTATTGTCTGTGGCTTAGGACGTACAGGATACAAAATTTTCCGGTTGCTCAGACAACAAGGAGCCTTAGTTGTGGGTATTCATCCTAAACCAATTCCTGGGGAACGAGCGGGAGACGTAATTATTGGCGACTTACACGCAGCTAGTACCCTCAAAGCAGCAGGAATCGTGCAAGCTCATACTTTAGTCATTGCAGGGGGAGACGATGCACTTAATTTATGGATAGTTTTACAATCGCGAGTATTGAATCCTCGAATTCGGATTATTAACCGCTTTTTTAACACTAGTCTAGGCAAACGTTTGGATCAGACATTGCCGGATCATTTCACCATGAGTGTAGCAGGGCTAGCAGCACCTGTATTTACCTTTGCGGCTTTAGGAAACAAAGCTATAGGGCAACTAAGATTATTTAATCAAACTTGGCCCATTCAAGAAGAGTATATTCATAAGTATCATCCTTGGTTAGGTCAAAAGCTAAGCGATTTGTGGGAAGACCGCTCCCGGATGCTGATCTACTATTTGCCAGTAGAAGGGGAACTCGATTTAGTATCAGCAGTAGTCTCAGAGCATAAATTAAAAGCAGGCGATCGCTTAATTGTCGGGATCCAACCTTGTATTCGTCCCACCCGTCGCTCATTAATTACAAAATTATTAAAAGTATTTACTAATCTCCGACAGTTTCGACATCATGCCAAATCAGTTCTGGTAGGCGCTTTACTATTGCTGATCATCATTATGACAGCCACCCTTACCTATGTTTCTGCGGAACTAAATATGTCTGTCGTAGATGCTTTATATTTTTCAGTTGGGATGATTACTGGTGCTGGTGGAAATGAAAAAGTTGTAGAATCTGCTCCCAACAGCATTAAAATATTTACAGTCATCATGATGCTAATTGGAGCTGGTATATTTGGTATTTGGTATGCTCTGCTGAATGACTTTGTATTAGGAACCCGCTTCAAACAGTTTTGGGATGCAGCCAGAGTTCCCCGCCGGAATCACTATGTAGTCTGTGGATTGGGTGGTATTGGTATAAAAATTGTCCAGCAACTCAACGATAGTGGACATGAGGTGGTAGTTATTGAACCAAATATTAATAATAGATTTGTCAATACTGCTCGTAGATTAGGTATTCCTATCATCCAAGCTGACGCTAGTTTTCCAGAAACTCTAGAATCAAGCAATATTAACACCGCTTCGGCTCTAATTGCTGTTACGGGTAATGATGCAACTAACGTTGAAATTGCTTTGAAAACAAAAGGATTATCCCCTGAAGTACCAGTTGTCGTACATTATACAGACCCTGATTTTGCCCGTATGGCACAACAAGTATTCGATTTTGAAGCCGTATTAAGCCCAGCAGAACTAGCAGCACCAGCTTTTGCAGCTGCCGCTTTAGGTGGACACATCTTGGGGAATGGGATTACAGCCGATAGTCTTTGGGTAGCTTTTGCAACTCTAATATCCCCAGAACATCCTTTTTGCGGTCAAAAAGTAAGAGTTGCAGCAATGTCCGCCGACTTCGTACCAATGTACTTAGAAACTAGTTCCCAAACAATTCACGGTTGGGACTTACTGGAAACTTGTTTGAGTGGTGGAGACATTTTGTATTTAACCATGCCAGCTACCAGATTATACGAATTATGGCGCACTACTCCATCCCAAATGATGGTGAACTGAGAATTCCCCGTCATTTTTAATCCAGGGATTCTCAGTTCAAAATCGCTACTTGCTTCAAAAATTTGAGAAAATAAAGGTAAACTCCTAAAAAATAAATTTTAAAACCCTTACTCAGCAAAGGTTTTAGCTAAAGTTAAAAAATGTGCAAGTTAAAAGTAAAGAAAGATAGAAATGCTCGGCTTATTTCAACCATTTCAACCATGCCGTACTAAACAGTTTCCATCCATTCAATACACTTTTGTATTTGTTGATGCATAGTTTTAGTATCAGCATGGTATCTTCGACCATGACCGGGTAGTACCCATTCAAAAGAATAATTATTCAGCTTAATCATAGATTGACGTAATTCTGACCAAGAATAAAAGCAAAAATTACGAAAAGCAATTAACTGTCCTAGTCTATCTGACCATGCTAGATGATCCCCCGCAAACAAAAACCTATTTTTGTAAAGTAAAACTGTATTTCCTTTAGTGTGTCCGGGAACTGGAATTATTAATAAATCTGGAGTTAATTCAAAATTTTGCAAACCATCTAGTTGAATTTCTACATTTTTGGTACCGTTAGAAATCTCATCAACATGAAGAATGCGCTCACAATCAAAATGTTGAGCGAATTTTTCATGATCTGCGACATCATCTTGGTGAGTCAGGTACATATAGCGAACACCACCCATTTTTTCCAAACGCTTAACTAAGGGTGGAGCAAAAACAGGAGAATCTACGAGAACATTACCAGACGATAACTGAATAAAATAACTTGCTGCACCAAAAGATTTTTCCGAATGATAGCCGCAATGATAAACGTTTTCTTCTATCTGTATAGGAAAACTTAAATGAGCAATTTTAATATCATTAGGTTTTTCTACTGTACCAATGGAAGCTGTAGGACAAGATAAAAGGGCTTGTAGTGCAGCTATTCTTTCTTCTTCGTTATATGGCTGATGATATACACTCGACTGTTGCTCAGTACGATTGAATATTTCAGGAGCCATCCAGCGACAGGTATCGCAGTCAATATATGTGGTGTCTACATAAAATTCACCACTAATATTCTGAGGGCGACGTAGATTTAAATTAGCCATATTAACTAATCGGACAGAAATATTTATATATGAGGTTCTCGGCTGGACAAGGATTTTAGGCTAAATTTTGTGTAATTAATTTTGTCTTACTACTTATCAATCATAATACAAATCAAACTATGCAAAGACGTTGCACTGCAACGTCTCTACATAATTTATATATATAATCAGTTAATGTTGTTGCCATAACCAGAGTTTCCTTTTAATCAGATTCCTCTCCTAGTCTTACCAACAATTCAATTAGCTTCATCTTTCATCCGACTTGAAACAAATATTTAAAACTGTTATTTTTCTGTAGTTATGAATACTACTTAAGATAGGAGACAAGGAGAGGTGTATATGGGGTAAATCATTTAAAATATAAAACACTAAGCCTCCGTAAACCCTTGAAATTGGAATTAACGGAGGCTTTTTTGTGAAACATTAAGTCAACTAACATTTAGCCAATTAACATATGCAGTTTTGTTGTTACGACTGCAATTAAATTCTGAGTCAGAGGAAGACTGTCAATTACCATTCCCAAACACAATAGCATCATGTAAGAAATAGAGTAGAGAAACATTCCTTTTGCTAATGCTTTATCATCAGGATTATTTAATAATTGCCAAGCTTTACGAATAAACACTGTACCCAAAACTAATGCGATCGCTCCGTAAAGAACTCCGCTAGAGTGGAGTGGATACACTAGTAAACCAGTGGCTGCTACAGTTACCAAGGTGTACCACCAGATTTGCTTAACTGTGGCTTCATTTCCGGCTATCACTGGTAACATTGGCACCCCTACTTGTGCGTAATCATCCTTAATCATTAAGGCTAATGACCAAAAATGTGGAGGTGTCCACAAGAAAACTATCCCAAATATTAACCAGGCAGACCAGCTTAATTCACCAGTAACAGCAGCCCATCCGACTAATGCTGGCACCGCTCCTGCTGCTCCACCAATCACAATATTTTGGGTACTATGACGCTTCAGGAGATGAGTATATATTAATACGTAGAATACAATACCCGACATTGCCAGTAAAGCCGACAGCAAATTGGCAAATACAATTAAAACACTAAAAGAGGCAATAGCTAAAGCGATCGCAAAAATTAAGGCATCCCGGGACTGAATTCTTCCAGAAGGTAAGGGACGCGATCGTGTACGTTCCATGTCATAATCTATATCCCGGTCATAGATACAATTAATAGTTTGAGCACTTGCCGCTGCCAAAGTACCGCCTGCTAAAGTTGCCAACAATAACCAAGGATTTACTTTACCATTTGCAGCAATCCACATACTACCAGCAGTGGTAATTAAAAGCAGAGGAATAATTCTTGGTTTGGTTAGCTGATAGTAGCTTTGAACTACCTGGAGAAATGTTTCGTGACGGCGAGAGACATTGGTCTCAATCATCTTGATAGAAGTTTCCTTACGATTTAATAACTGAGTAAATACAACTAGTATGAGTCAATCAAACTAGTAAAAAGATACTTGAGATATAGATTTAGATACTTTAGATATGGCAATTTCCACATATCTTAGGAAGTACTATGAAAAAGGCATTCGTCAAAAGGCGATCCCCATGAAAATTTTTTTCACCACCTCTTATCTAACTCCGGAATTCTTTGTTCCCTCTTCCCTACTTAGGAATTTGTTGGCAAAAGGCGTACCCTGGGGAAGTAAGCAACCTTAAAAAGGTGCCGTAGGCTAAGGAAGAAGTTAATTAATAATTACCAATTATCAATGAGAAATCTTAAGTATTTATTTAACTTTAAGTTGCTCTTACATCAGTTTTGATCTCTTCTTGGCTACTTTGCCAATCACGGATAGCTAATACTGTAAAGGCAACTAAAGTACCTAGCAATGCTGCACCGATGGCTTGGTGAGATACAGTTAAGGGTTCAACTTGCAAGTGCAATTTGAAAGTGGCGACACCCAAAACAATCTGTAAAACCAATAGCCCCGCAGCTATTTTAACGAGTTTCCTTAAAGCTGGATGTAATGCTGGTGTCCGCCAAGCAAAAAATATCGTAGCTAAAGTTGCAATTGTCGGTGGAAAAATACCAACAATATGACTGTACATAACTGTACATAATTGGGAACCACCAAAACACTGATGCAATGCCCATCTCGAGCCCACTAAAGCACCGAGCAAACTTTGAATGTAAACTAACACTGCTGCACTCAAACCAAACATCGGTAATTGACCAATAGTACCAGTACCCTGAAAAGGTAAAAGACTTGTGCCGATGACAATTAAGGTAATAAAAAATAATAGCGCCGTCCCTAGATGGGCGGTAACGATATCAAAACGCAATAACTGAGTAACAGTCAATCCACCTAAAATACCTTGGAAAACAATTAAAAATAAGGCAAAGGTTGATGCCCAAGGCAACCACTTTGGTAAACAATTGCGATTCCACCACGAAAGACCCACCAGTGCGATCGCGCTAATTCCAATTAATGCTGCATCTAATCTGTGAAACCATTCCAAGAATACTTGGAAATTCATCTGTTTCGTAGGTACGAGTTCCCCATAACATAGGGGCCAATCCGGACAAGCAAGTCCGGCATTCATGACTCTTGTAGCACTGCCAATAGCCATCAAAATCAATGTAGCGACACACATCTTCCACACCAAGCGACGAATTCTATCCTTCGGCTGTAGCTGTTGTGGAGTATCCCCAACCTGATTTTCTTGTTTTAGGACAAATTCGCTCATTAGTAATACCTTCAGTCCCTTACAAATGGGCAACTAAATCTAACATTTATGCAATAGTCGTATTTACCCCCTCCACACTAGCGTATATAACTAGATTCGATGTGGGGTATCTCTTACACTTTGCTTTTATACTTTGAATTAACCATTAAAGTTTTATCCATAAGCTTTAGAGATTCTTAAGTTATTAATGTTTGTTTGTTATACATCACACTTTTTCGGTGTCAAATTGAAATTAAAGGATATGAAGGAACAGAAGGGTTGTTCATCAACCTTTAATTCTTGACCGTTCTCCTGTAGCGTGTGGGGCAGCGCTCACCGTATGTATGTTGTACTTATAGTCGCTAAGCAACCTGTTCCCATTACCAATCAGCAACTGTTTCAGAATGCCTCATCAGAAATATTTCTTCTGTTCCTGATGAGAATGTTAATAGAAAAATTAATAAAAATTTTATGTCTGAAGCTCTAAGCTCTTATACGCTGGACTACCGTAGTAAATAGAAGTCTGTGACAAACTTAGTACAGTGACTAATTCGTATCAACCGTGAAAATTCCAAACTCAATCTGGACACTATTAATAGGCATTGTACTGACCCTAGTCAGTCTCTGGTACGGTCAAAATCATGGGCTTTTACCTGTTCCTGCCTCCGATGAAGCCTATGCAGTAGATGGTGTATTCAATGCGATGATGATTGTTTCTACTGGTATATTTTTACTTGTAGAGGGAATTATAATTTATTGTGCCTTTAGGTATCGTCAGCGCCCCGGAGATAACGCTGATGGACCTCCAATTCATGGAAATGTACCTTTAGAAATTCTTTGGACGGCGATTCCAGCAATTATTGTTATTGGTATATCTATTTACAGTTTTGAAGTATATGAGGAAATAGGTGGCATTAATCCCCATGGGGGTCATGATGCGCCTATTATTTCAGATGTAAGAAATTTACCTGGTTCTGCAATCGCTGCGACTTTAAGCGATCCTCCTAGGGATGGAGATAGCAGTCATATGCATCATCACCAGATGCAAATGTCTGAGAGTGGTACTAAGAATGGTGCTGATGCTACCGTTGCTCAAAGTTTTGTAGATGAGACTACAACCGCAGATGTAGTTGTTGATATTGCTGGCTTGCAGTATGCCTGGATTTTTACTTATCCTGATACTGGTATTGTCTCCGGTGAATTACACCTACCCATCGGTAAAGTCGTCCAGGTGAACATGAAAGCAAATGATGTGATTCACGCTTTCTGGGTGCCAGAGTTTCGCTTAAAACAAGATGCAATTCCTGGTCGAGAAGTTAAGTTTCGCTTTACACCAAATAAAGTTGGTTCCTATCCTTTAATTTGTGCCGAATTATGCGGTCCTTACCACGGTGCAATGAGAACCCAAGTTATTGTTCATACCCAAGAAGATTACAGCAAGTGGCAACAAGAAAACCAAATTGCTAGCACCCAAAAATTAGATCGAGCAATTGCTCTTGCACCAGAAAAATCATCTCCAGTACAACTTCTTTCTCATTACAGCCAGGAAATGGGAATAGATAGAGAAGTTTTAGCACAATTGCGTAATTGAAGCTGTTATTTTTTGGCTATTACAGACTTATTGATAAGTTTTGTAAGCCCCAGTTAAGAAATGGGGTTTGAGGGATATAAATACCTCAAAAAAGTAAGTCCTAAATAATTGGGAATCGGGAGTGTTAAATTTTGAATTCTATAGAAAACTCCTTGTAAAAGAGAGTATGCCAGAATTTATTCTCTACATCTCTTGATTCTGAATTCCTTTCCTGAATCAAATAATATGGCACAAACACAAATAAAACCCACATCAGAAGAACCAAAGCCTCACAGTCCGGAACATGAAGAGAGAAAGTGGTGGCATTATTTTACTTTTAATACTGACCATAAGGTGATTGGAATTCAATATTTAGTCACAACTTTCATCTTCTACTGTATTGGCGGGGTGATGGCGGATTTAGTACGTACTGAGTTACGTACTCCTGCCTCTGATTTCGTTAGTCCGGAAATGTATAATGGTTTGTTTACCCTGCACGCTACAATCATGATTTTCTTATGGATTGTGCCAGCAGGTGCCGGATTTGCCAATTTTTTGCTTCCTTTAATGATAGGAGCAAGGGATATGGCGTTTCCAAAGCTGAATGCTGTAGCTTTCTGGATGATTCCCCCAGCCGGGATATTGCTAATTAGTAGTCTAGTTTTAGGTGATGCACCTGATGCTGGTTGGACTTCTTATCCTCCTCTGAGTTTGATGACTGGGAAGGTGGGAGAAGGAATCTGGATTATGAGTCTCCTGCTTTTGGGTACATCGTCTATATTAGGTGCCATCAATTTTTTGGTGACTATCTTCAAAATGCGCGTACCTAGTATGGGTTTGAATGATATGCCCTTATTTTGCTGGGCAATGATTGCAACTTCGGCATTAGCACTTATTTCTACTCCAGTCTTAGCAAGCGCGTTAATTTTACTTTCCTTTGACTTAATAGCCGGAACTACGTTTTTTAATCCGACAGGAGGAGGAAACCCGGTAGTGTACCAGCATATGTTCTGGTTTTACTCCCATCCGGCAGTATATATCATGATTTTGCCCTTTTTTGGCATCATCTCGGAGGTAATTCCCACACATTCACGCAAACCAATCTTTGGATATCAAGCGATCGCTTATTCTAGTTTGGCAATTAGCTTTTTAGGTCTAATTGTATGGGCACACCATATGTTTACTAGCGGTATTCCTGGCTGGTTGCGGATGTTTTTCATGATTACCACCATGATTATTGCTGTACCCACCGGAATCAAAATCTTTAGCTGGTTAGCGACTATGTGGGGTGGTAAAATTCGTCTCAACAGTTCGATGTTATTTGCTATGGGCTTTGTGGCTACCTTTGTTATCGGTGGTATCAGTGGTGTAATGTTAGCATCTGTACCATTTGATATCCACGTCCACGATACTTATTTTGTAGTTGCCCATTTACATTACGTTCTCTTTGGTGGGGCAGTATTAGGAATCTTCACAGGTTACTATCATTGGTTTCCTAAGATTACTGGACGGATGATTAACGAATTTTGGGGTAAGGTTCACTTTGCATTAACTATTGTGGGCTTGAACATGACTTTTCTACCCATGCATAAACTAGGTTTAATGGGTATGAACCGTCGTATCGCTCAGTATGACCCACAATTTACCGACCTCAATCAAATTTGTACTTATGGGTCTTACTTACTAGCTATTTCCACACTTCCCTTTATTGTTAATGTCATCTGGAGTTGGATGTTTGGCAAAAAAGCTTCTGACAATCCTTGGAATTCATTGACATTGGAATGGATGACTACATCTCCACCAGCCATAGAAAATTTTGATACTTTGCCAGTACTGACAACGGGTCCTTACGACTACGGTATGAATCAACCAATAGACCCACAAAATCAACAGTCGGCTTTAGCTGGTGTTGAGACTTCAGCATAAACTGTTAGTTGTTAGTTGTTAGCTATTAGCTGTTAGTTTTCATGTACTACTATGCTAATAGCTACTAGCTTAAAAAAAGCAATTATTACCACATCAAATCCATATCAAATTAAGAATTCATGCAAAGCCAAACAGTTGGTACAACCAACCCAGAAATTAACTACGCAGGTGCAACTGACGCACATCATGAGGAACATCCAGATTTTCGTTTAACTGGCTTAATTGTCTTTCTCATCGCTGAAGGAATGATTTTCGCAGGTTTATTTGTAGCTTATCTAACCTTCCGTGCGACCTTACCAGTATGGCCCCCCGCAGGTACTCCAGAACTGGAATTATTACTTCCTGGTGTTAATAGCATTAACCTCATTGCAAGTAGTTTTGTAATCCATAATGCAGATACGGCAATCAAAAAAAATAATTTACGCGGTATGCAAATGTGGTTTGCGATTACTGCTGTGATGGGAATTATTTTTCTATGCGGACAGGTATATGAATATAGCCATTTAGAATTTGGCTTAACAACTAATCTCTTTGCTAGTGCATTCTATGTTTTAACAGGTTTCCACGGACTGCACGTATTAATTGGTGTATGTGCAATTTCTGCAGTTTTAATTCGCTCTCTTAAATCCGGTCATTATAGCAGCGAACATCATTTTGGTATTGAAGCTGCTGAAATTTATTGGCACTTTGTAGATGTGATTTGGATCATTCTTTTCGGTTTGCTGTATTTGTTATAGAGAAGCTTGTGCAGAAGGGTCTACAAAATCCGTTGGATATCCGCAAAAGCTACGTAATTCCTTCCGGACTTAGCTAGCGCTACACTGCGTGAATGGGTCGCATATCCGTTAGGACTTTACGTTTGTGACGTATAAGCTCTGTCGAGTACGCTCCGCATATCCGTGCTTGACTTATGCTTTCCTACAGGTAGTGACCGTCGCTTCGGACAAATCTTCGTTGCGTAAGTCCTGTCCACCTTACAAAGTGGCTAGGGGTCGGGGGTCGGGAGTCGATAAAGCCATTGATCGGGTCTAAAACACTTAATTTATCTCCGTGATTTAGTCCTATTAATAAATACTAATCAATTAACATATATTTAGGGACGCGAAAATCACATCGTGTCCCTAATTTTTTCTATTAATTTGATACCTATAAAAGTAGTTGTATAGTGCTATGCTTTGGGTTTAGGAATTTTTTTAAGAAGAAGAAAGAATTGGGGTAAACTATCCCTCTCCACCCAATTGAAGTGACGTGGAGTCCCCCAAACCACCTCCAGAAAAGAAGTATTCAGATGTCTTAATATATACCGGTAGTCCTATAAATTATGAAGTTAAAGTAAATAAATGGGAAACATAAAAATAACTATCTTTTGTAGTTGTTTAATTTTGTATGATTGTGAATATAATATGTATTTTTGCTCACATAAATATAGCACTGTTGGATTTGACAATTTTTTTGGCAAAATTTAGTTTTTAGTACTTGATATATATACAAAGAATATACAAAAAAGTTTAAATATGGAATCTTATTCAACAGAATCAGAAAAACAATTAAATTTACCCAAAAATATAATTAAAGAACAAATCGAACAGCAAAAAGCTACGATTCCAAGGAGGTCAGCCATTGACCTAATCTCTCGTAGAGAAGGTATTGTGGATATAATTGGGCAAATTAGGCAATCTTTAGAATTACCAACTATTTTTCAAGCTACTGCAACAGAGGTAAGAGAATTACTCGAAGCTGATAGAATTGCTATATTTAAATTCGATCTTGAAAATGACTGGGTAGGTGAATTTGTTTCTGAGGATGTTCTACCTGGCTGGGATTCGGTGATTGCCGCTAAAATTGGCGACATTGGGTGTTTCGGAGAAAAGTTTATAGTTGCTGATTCTCAACCAGAATATGTACAAGTATTTACAGATATCTATGAAGCAGGATTGAGTGAATATAATATTGAAATTTTGACTCAATTTCAAATCCGTGCAAGTTTGGCAGTACCACTATTCAACCACAATCAGCTTTGGGGTTTGCTTTGCGTGCATCAATGTGGGAAGACCCGTCAGTGGGAAGAATCTGAGATTAAATTTACTCAAGTAATTGCCGAATATTTAAGTGTTGCAATTCAACAAGCAGAATTTTTAAAAAAATTAGAATTACAGTCTTTAAAGTTAACTCAAGTTGTTCAACGGGATAAAGTAATTGCTCAAATTATCAAGAAAATTCGCATACCACTTGATATTGATGGCATTTTTCAAACAACAACTCAAGATATACGGGAATTAATACAAGCTGACCGGGTGGCTATTTTTTGCTTCAATTCAGATTGGAGCGGTAAATTTGTTGCTGAATCTTTTGCAGAAGAATGGACTCCCTTAGTTGGGACTCAATCTATAATTAATGATACTTATTTACAAGAAAACCAAGGAGGACGCTACGCTTGTAATGAGATATTTACTGTTAATGACATTTATCAAGCTGGACTATCTGAATGTCATGTTGCTCTTTTAGAGCAATTTGAAGCAAAAGCCTTTATAACTGCCCCAATTTTTCAAGGAAATAAACTTTGGGGAATCGTTGCTGCTTATCAAAACTCTGCACCTAGAATATGGCTGCAAGATGAAGTAGAAGTAATTACCCAAGTTGGTAGACAAATTGGTATAGCACTTATACACCATGAGTTATTATCTAAAGCTAGAAAGCAAGCTGAACAACAACAAACATTAACTGGTGTAATTTCCCGTATTCGCAAGTCTTTGGATTTAGACACTATTTTTCAAACAACTGTGAATGAAGTTCGGGAAATGCTTCAAGCTGACCGAGTAGGAGTTTTTAAATTTCATCTTCAACAAGATTGGGCAGGAGAATTTGTTTGGGAAAGTGTTACTTCTGAATGGAATTCTGTGGTTGCAAATAAAGTTTACGACCATTGTTTTGGAGAACAGTTTGCCCCTGAATATCTAAAAGGTAAGGTACAAGCAGTTACAGATATTTACGCAGCAGATTTGAGTGATTGTCATCGGGAAATACTGAGTAAATTCCAAGTCCGCGCTAATTTAGTAGTTCCTCTGATTAAAAGAGACTTTTTATGGGGTTTACTGTGCGTTCATCAATGTAGTAATTCTCGTACTTGGGAACCAGAGGAAATTGAATTTATTCGTCAAATTTCTGATAATTTAGGAGTTGCTCTACAGCATAATAAAACTTTATTAGAAGCCCGATATAAAGCAGAACAGCAAAAAGCATTAACTGGTGTAATTACCCGAATTCGGGAATCATTAGATTTAGATACTATTTTCAAAACCGTTGTTGTCGAAGTTCGTCAACTTCTCAAAGCTGATAGAGTGGGGGTTTTTAAATTTTATCCTCAACAAAATTGGCAAGGAGAATTTATTTATGAAGATGTTATCGAACCTTGGACTAGCGCGATCGCCAAAAAAATTTCTGACTATTGCTTTAGTGAAAAATTTGCCCCACTTTATCAGCAAGGACGAGTGAATGCGATCGCTGATATTCATCAAGGGGAGTTTAAACATTGCTACCTGGAAATTTTAGAAAAATTTGAAGTCCGCGCTAATGTTGTTGCACCCTTATTAAAAGAAGGTGAACTATGGGGATTGCTTTGCGTACATCAATGCAGCAATATACGTGACTGGAAATCCTCAGAAGTTGAATTTATCAGCCAAATTGCCGAGCAACTTGGTGTTGCTTTAAAACAAGATTCTTATGTCAAACAAGTTCAAACTCAAGCCGTACAGCTAGCTGAAGCTAACGAGCGGGAAAGAGCTATGGAACGGCAAAGGTTATTAGCAGCAACAATTGATAAAATCCGTCAATCACTTGATATCAAAACTATTTTCAAAACTACTACTCAAGCAGTACGGGAGTTACTGGAAGTTGAAAGAGTTGCAATCTACCGTTTTAATTCCGATTGGACAGGTAAATTCGTTGCAGATTCATTTAAAGACGATTGGACATCTATCACCAATAAACAACCAATTATTCAACCAAAATTTTCAGATATAGATGATGATAACTTACCTCGTAACGAAACTTTTGTTCCCATTTCCCAAGGAGAAAAATTATGGGGATTATTGGTTGCTTATCAAAACTCCCAACCTCGCTATTGGAAAAATGAAGAAGTAAACTTACTTGCACAAGTAGGAGTGCAGTTAGGAATCGCTATCCAGCAAGCAGAATTACTCGAAAAAACTAAAAGCCAAGCCACAAAACTTGCCCAAACTTTAAAGGAATTAAAACATACTCAAGCACAATTAATTCAAGGTGAAAAAATGGCAGGTTTAGGACAGTTAATCGCTGGAATTGCTCATGAAATAAATAATCCTGTCAGTTTTATTTTTGGTAATTTGACCTATGTTAGTGAATACATTAAAGATTTACTTACAGTCATTAATATTTACCAACAGCATCTTCCTAACTTACCGACAGATATTCAGAATCAAATCGAAGAACTTGACCTAGATTTCATTCTTTCCGACTTACCAAAAACACTCAATTCCATGAAAATAGGAGCAGAGCGGATTCGTGAAATTGTCCTGTCACTGCGTAACTTTTCCCGTACAGATGAAGCTGATGTGAAAGCTGTAGATATTCATAAAGGATTAGATAGCACTTTACTTCTCTTGGGACATCGATTAAAAGCCAATGGCGAATATCCAGGAATTGAGGTAATAAAAAAGTATGGTGAATTGCCATTAGTGCAGTGCTATCCGGCTCAACTAAATCAGGTATTCATGAATATTTTGAGCAACAGTATTGATGTTTTGGAAGAAAATTTTAAAAATATACAAAATGATTCCACTCAATTTTTAAATAATACCGATAAAAAACTCTTTAAAATTCAGATTAATACTGAAGCTACTAATGAAAAAGTCTTAATAAAGATTTCTGATAATGGCTCTGGTATACCAGAAGAATTACAAAATAGTATTTTCGATCCCTTCTTCACCACCAAAGAAGTTGGTAAAGGTACAGGTTTAGGGCTACCTATTTGTTATCAAATTGTAGTTGAAAAGCATCAAGGTCAAATTGAATGTTTCTCTCAGCCTGGAAAGGGTACAGAGTTTGTAATTGAAATCCCAACTGAATCTACAGAGATAAAAGAAAAAAAACAGGATTGCTAATTTTTATTTTCTTCCGAATATTGGCAAGCATGGACTGTATCAAAGATAAGGATGAGATAAATAAATTTAAGAATAAGAAGATACACAATGAAGCATGGTTTAACAGTTTATGCCATAGATATTGAACACTTAGCGTCTATCTATGGCTGTAGAGATGAAAACCTGATTCTAGCAGTACATAGATATTATCATCAAAATAATCGTCAAAAAGTAAAGTATTCTGACCAAGAAGTCAAAATCCTACAAGCATTTGTCCAAATAGTTAACGGCGAAACTCTCAATGAAAATTATAGTGCCGTTTATGCTGCTGCCATTCAACTTTACTGCACAGCATTTAAATCTGAACTTTTAGAGAATGCTCCATTTCATCCATGTTCTCATACTTGGTTAAAAGAAATCGACCAAACTTTAGAAGAAATAGGTATCATTCAAGACTTTCGACTTTCAGAACTAATATCAGGTAAACTTCCACTTCCAATTCCTGAGTCTAATAAATTTATCAGCTTTGGTCATGTATCAACAGTGGCAGCTTACCAAGCATTTAACCAACTTAGATACGAAGATTATATGAGTGCTGATAACAATATGATAGAAGCGATCGCTTGTCTGAAAAGATGGTTACATTACGTTTCTAGCGCTTTTGAAGCTGGGAACAATTTAGGGTTAGTCGGGTTTTATTATTAGGTTATTGGTAATTGTGAATGGGAATAGCTGTGCTATTAGTTTCTTCAGTCTCCTAGTCTCCTAGTTTTGTTCTTTTATACCAGAAAGTACTTGTTATGCAGGAATTGTTTTGGTTTCCCAATTTCCCCCTTTAATCTTTCTCTAACCCTAGATTTTGATAACTACTCGCTTTCCCAAACTTTCACGGTCTTATCAAAACCACCACTAGCAAGCATCTTACCTTCTGGTCCCCAAGCGACTGATGTTACCCAATCTGAATGTCCGCCAAGGTTACTAATTAAACTACCTGTATTCAAGTTCCATAGCTTAATACCATCTTTACCTCCGCTAGCAAGAATTTTACCATTTGGATTAATAGCGATCGCGCTAATTGCACTTTCATGTCCATTTAAAACTTGGAATTGTCCTGGTGTTTGCAAATTCCAAAGTTTGATTTTACGGTCTTTACCTGCTGTAACCAAAGTTTCACCATTAGGTGTAAATGCAAGGGAACTAACAGAATTTCTATGTCCTAAAAAAGTACGAATTAATTTACCTGTTTTCAAGTTCCATAATTTCACAATACCCTTGCGATCGCCACTTGCCAAGATTTTATTATCAGGACTCATTGCCACACTATAAATTGAATTACCAAAGCGTGTCAGCGTGCCCAAAGGACGTTGCTGTTGTATATCCCATAAACGAATACCATCTAAACCACCGCTAGCAAGAACTCTACTATCAGATGACATCGCTAACGAAAGAACATTGCTGCTATGTCCAACAAAGGAACGTTGAAATTTACGGTTTTCTAAACTCCAGAGGTTAATTGTGTAATCATTACTGCAACTTGCTAAAGTTTTACCATCTGGAGAAATGATTAAGGATAAAACAGCTGTTTTATGTGCTTTGCGGATAATTCCAATTCGTTTACCCTTTTTCAAATGCCATAGACGAATGATACCATCATTATCTGCACCACCACTGGCGAGAAATTTACCGTTTGGTCCAAAAGCTAAAGACTTTACTGTTCCAGAATGTCCCTTGAATGTATAAACTAATCGCGGATTATAAAAATTACGACTAATGTTGTAATGATCTTTCGGTTCAATTTGTACCCCCGCACTCATCGCTGGAGAAATCCTTATCAGGGGTGAAGCTACAGCACCAGTAAAACTCGCTGCAATTAATAAATTCTTGGTCGCAACTCTAACCCCATTTTGAAGAAAATTCTGACACTGAATCAAAAATTCTTTCGTATCAACAGATTTAAGCAGTCCAAACCAAATCAAAATTGAACCGAATGTCATTGGAGGTAATCCCTGACACATCATCAAAATAGAAAGTTCTTTTTCTTCTTTTGATTCATAATTTAATTGATAATTATTCTTTAATAACTGATTAGAATCATATCCACTTTGATTAAGTTCTTGATTATAAGTTTGATTAAAAGATTCTTGGCGGTAATTAGTCATAAAATTTATATTTACGTAAGTAAAAATAGACGATAGTTATTAATACACCACCGCTTTCTAGAAATCCGATTTGTCAATTAGCTTTTGGATTTTAGCTCGAACCCTAATAAACCAGGACTTACGCAAAAGCAACGTAATTTCGTCCGAGTTAACGCTTCCGCGTGTCCGCTAAGACTTTCCGTTTGCGACGTAATCGCAAAAACCTTGGGATTGCTTCCCGAAACTCCCGTTCCGGTCGCTTCGGACAAATCTTCGTTGCGTAAGTCCTGTAAACAATAGCTAAAATCCAAAAGCTTCTAAATCAACATCAATAATTTGCCTCACTAAATCCGAAATGGCAAGAGAGGCAATATACTTATAATTCCCTAAATTAAAATAGAAATATCAAATATAAACCTTACTGTGGTGGTTCCTTCTTAGAAATACTCAACATCGGTAAAGAAGAACTGGAAGATTTTTGAGGTAAATAAAGTTGACGCTCTTTTTCTGGTTCCTCTACCAAAGAATTATTTGGTTCCATACGTAGCAATCGAACTAATACAGATATTCCCAGTATTGTTAAACCAAAAGCAAATAAAGACCAACTATCATCAACACCACCAATGAGTGCGTCAACAGCACCAATAGTAATAAACGTACTTATAAGTGGTTCTTTCCTGTAGGCTGATTTTAAAATACGGGGTAATGCAGCATTAATCACAGTTTATTATCCAATTTAGAGTTGTGTGTAAATTTACTTATAATATCAAAAGCGGCAAATTGCATTTTTGATAAGAGCCTATATCTTATTATAATTTTTCTTCAATATCAGAGATCGCTTTTCCGAAATTGTCCCAAAAATTAACTAAATATAAATGCTTATACCAATTATTCATAAAGATGTGCCAAATTATTTTTAATTTTTCAGAAACTTTTGACATATTAGTTTTGATACAATTCTAGGCGGAGGGAGGGAGGCTGCGCTAAATCCCTCTCAGCCTAGAAGGCTGGAGCTACAGTCACGCAACCCACTTCCGTGGGCTGAATTAAGCGAATCTTTATAAAGAAATGGTATGACTATATTAGAAATGATCGGACTGAATTGAAAGCTAACCCACCCTACGTATATTTTCACAAACTAGTTAAGATTCCTCCTATATATAGATCCCTGACTTTCATAAGTTTATAAACAAGTCAGGGATCTTATATCCTGTAAAGTATGTGGATACTCCTTCCTATACTGTACTCATTACAGTGTAGGCTTTCCAGAGACTCCGGTAACTACTCGGGAGGTTAACTGAGCTTTCAGAACAGAATGCCCTACCGCTTTATTTTTTAGTGGAGCTAAAAACTTTCTTGACTCAGCTTATCTCAAACCTAGCCACTCCAATACGCCTTTATCGCTGATAAACTCAATTGCAACCATTAAGAGGAAACCTATCATAGCTGCACGACCATTCAAACGTTCGGCATATTCATTAAAACCTAACTTCGTCTCTTCTAACTTTGGGGAAACTGTTGGTTCTGGTTGTGAAGTCATTGTTACCTCCTTTACTGATGTTGGTTATAAGTAAAATAAATTTATCTTGAATTGAAAAATTAACTTAGGGGTCAAAAACGCAGTATCAAGAATGAAATATCAAGAATACAATACTCGTTTTAGATTAGCACTACACATACTAAACGCTGAAAACCCAGATATTTCGAGGCAGATAACTGCATTAATGATTTGTAATTATTCTTTATATATTGTAAAAATACTGGCGTAATAGTCAATAGCAGGAAATTCAAGATCAAAGTAGGAAATAATTATTGCTCCTATTGTAGGTAAAACTTACGAATTGGCTATTTTCAATACCACAGTAGTCAGTATGAGAGTGACAAACTAAACTTAAGCGATAAACATTGTTATATGGAGGTGATAAATGGAAATTGGTATTCCCAAGGAAACAAAAGATAGAGAGTTTCGAGTTGGATTAAGTCCATCCAGTGTGAGAGCATTAAAGGATAAAGGTCATTCTATTTTTATTGAAACTCAAGCTGGTACTGGCGCGGGTTTTTCAGATGAGGATTATATAGAAGTCGGGGGGGAGATTGTTGATACTCCAGAACAGGCTTGGAACAGAGAATTAGTGGTAAAAGTTAAGGAGCCTCTACCAACAGAATATAAGTTTTTACAGAAAGAACAAATATTATTTACATATCTACATTTAGCAGCAGACCGCAAGTTAACCGAACATTTAATAGATTGTGGAGTTAGCGCGATCGCTTATGAAACTGTGGAGCAAGGGGGAATAAATAAATTACCTTTACTGACTCCCATGAGTATCATTGCTGGACGTTTATCGGTGCAGTTTGGTGCGAGATATCTGGAAAAACAGCAAGGTGGTAGGGGAGTACTTTTGGGTGGAGTTCCTGGTGTCAAACAAGGTAATGTAGCCATTTTAGGTGGCGGTGTTGTAGGCACGGAAGCTGCTAAAATTGCAGTCGGTATGGGGGCTAAGGTGCAGATAATTGATATTAATGTTGAACGCTTATCTTACTTAGAAACTTTGTTTGGATCTAGAGTGGAACTGCTTTACAGTAATTCTACCAACATCGAAGCCATAGTTAAAGAAGCCGACTTACTGATTGGTGCAGTTTTGGTACCGGGACGTAGAGCACCCATCTTAGTATCCCGTGAACTGGTGCAAAAAATGCATCCTGGCTCTGTAATTGTGGATGTAGCTGTAGACCAAGGTGGTTGTGTGGAGACTTTACGCACTACATCTCACACTAATCCTACATATATAGAAGCAGGTGTAGTTCATTACGGTGTACCTAATATGCCTGGTGCAGTAC
>JBCCDM010000062.1:0-19727 GCA_039030795.1 Cyanobacteria bacterium P01_A01_bin.84 | reverse complement strand
TGATGATTTATCTAATGTTTCTGAATCCAATAATCCTAAAAACTCTAAACAACTTCCTAAAATAAACCTGCTGACGATGTTTCGTTTGGGACTTTTCCAAATGGGCTTGGGGATTATGTCCTTACTGACTTTGGGAGTCCTTAACCGAGTGATGATAGATGAACTCAAGGTTTTACCTTTTGTTGCAGCAAGCGCGATCGCTATGCATCAATTCATTGCTCCGATGAGAGTGTGGTTTGGGCAAATGTCTGATGCAAAACCTCTTTTTGGCAAACATCGCAGTGGTTATGTTTTGCTTGGAGCAGCAGTATTTACCACAGTATCATTTTTGGCTTTACAGGTCGTTTGGCAGTTAGGTTTAAGTTTACAGGAAAATGGCTGGGTGGGAGCCACATATGCTTGGGTTGTTTTGTTGGGGTTGATGTTCGCTTTATACGGTATTGCTCTCAGTGCTAGTTCTACACCTTTTGCAGCCCTTTTAGTAGATGTAACTGATGATGATGACCGTTCTAAATTGGTTGGAGTTGTCTGGTCAATGCTTATGGTCGGTATTGTAATTGGTGCGATGATTAGCTCTAGATTACTGAATACCCCAGAGATTTGTGGATCCCAAATACTATCTTATAATCCTTCTGAAGTGGGAGGGATTGCAGATATTGCCAAATTGCAAGCTACTATAAATCCTGTTTTCATTATCATGCCCGCAACTGTTTTTGGATTATGTATATTAGCTACTTTTGGGGTAGAGAAAAAATATTCCCGCTATACAATGCGGTCTCAGGTAGTAGAAAGGGAAGACCAGATAACTTTAGGTAAAGCTTTAAAGGTACTAACTGCGAGTAGACAGACTGGTGTCTTTTTTACCTTCTTGCTGGTACTTACATTAAGCATATTTATGCAAGATGCCGTCATGGAACCTTATGGAGGTGAGGTTTTTGGAATGTGTATTGCAGATACTACTAAGTTAAATATTCCTTTTGGTGTCGGAACATTGATTGGAATTGGTTCTAGTGGCTTTTTATTGGTGCCACGTTTGGGTAAGAAAAAAACTATCAAATTCGGCTGTATCGCTGCTGCTGTGAGTTTCTTACTGATTATCATCTCTGGGTTTGCCGCTAGCAGACCTTTATTAATAGCTGGTTTATTATTCTTCGGTTTATCTTCTGGGGCAATTACAGCAGGTGCGACTAGTTTGATGCTAGATTTAACTGCGGCTGAAACTGCTGGTACATTTATCGGTGCTTGGGGATTAGCACAAGCAATGTCGAGAGGATTAGCAATAGTTATGGGTGGTGCTGTATTAAATATTGGAAAATTCTTTTTTAGCGGTAGTGCCATCGCTTATAGTCTGGTCTTCATTTTAGAAGCTTTAGGAATGTTAACCGCTATATGGTTATTGGGAAGAGTAAACGTGAAAGAATTTCAATCCAATACAAAAGGCGCGATCGCATCTATTTTAGAAAATGAATTAGACTAAACCAATATACATTTACCAAAACGCTAAGATTTCCTATGGAAGCGTCTAAGCCTGTTTGGTATGAAAAACAATGACTGATTTTTGGAAAACAGTTCTCCAAGTTGCTCAAACTACTTCTGTAAGAATAGGTAGTCAATTAAAGCAAGATTTTGGACAGATACAGGCTGATGCTAAAACTGACGGTAGCTTAGTTACCCAAGCTGATAAATGGGCAGATAAAGAAATTCAAGAAGCTATTTCACAAGCTTTTCCCGAACACGGTATTCTTTCAGAGGAGGGAGAAAATAGATTTCCCGGTACTGAATGGTGTTGGGTTATAGACCCGATTGATGGTACCACTAACTTCACCCGTGGTATCCCGTTATGGGGAATTTCTATGGGTTTACTATATCAAGGGACACCTGTTTTTGGTTATATTTACGTACCAACTACAGATGAAGCATTTCATGGATTTTGGCAGGGAACGTCAGGTTTAAATATACCTATTGGTGCCTTTCGTAACCAAAAACCAATTCATGTCAGCTTGGATGAACCCAGCAATCAACACTTTTTCAATCTTTGCTCCCGCAGCACAGATGTTTTACAAAGACACTTTCCTTGTAAAATTCGGATGTTGGGTGCTGCTAGCTACAATTTTCTTACTGTTGCCACTGGTGCTGTCTTAGGAGGAATTGAAGCGACTCCTAAAGTTTGGGACATTGCTGCTGTATGGGTGATAGTAAAAGCTGCTGGTGGAACCTGGAAATCTTTCAAAGCAGAACCATTTCCCTTACAAACAGGAGAAGAATATAGCGATCGCTCTTATCCAACTTTAGCGGTCAGTCGTTCTGATTTGTTACCTGTATTCATGCCATTTTTGGAAAGGTAATTACTAAGGTTTTGGCTTTTGCTTATTGGCTCAAAGCTCATTACTAACAGCTTATTACTAATAGCTCTATGATTCCGGAATAATTACCCCATCTTCTAGATAAGTTACGCGATCGGCAAAATCTTTAATGCGGGGATCGTGAGTCACAATTACTACTGTACTCCCGGTTTCTTTTGCTAGCTTGCATAATAATTCGATGATCGCTTGTCCAGTGTGGGAATCTAGAGCTGCTGTTGGTTCATCAGCCATGACTAATTGTGGATTAGCAGCTAATGCACGAGCGATCGCAACTCGCTGTTTTTGTCCTCCAGATAAGTCCCGGGGAAGATTGTTAGCTTTATCTCCTAATCCCACTTGTGCGAGTAAATCTACGCTTTCGAGCTTAGCTGCTTTTCCACGAATACCTTTGACATTTAAAGCTACTTCCACATTCTCTGCTGCGGTTAAGGCTGGAAATAAATTAAAACCCTGAAACACAAAACCAATATTATTGCATCGGAATCGAGATAATTTTTTGGAGGACATACTCGTAATCTCTTTTCCAAGAAGATTCACGCTACCAAAACTCGGGGTTAATATCCCTGCGAGTATTGATAGTAAAGTTGTTTTACCAGAACCAGAAGGTCCCATTAATAACTGGATAGAACCTTTAAGTATGTTTAAATCTATCCCTTTAAGGGCAATATAACTCTGTAATCCAGATTTATACACCATCTCTATGCCTCTAGCCTGAATGGCAAAAGACTCTGGTAATGCAATATTAATTGGCTCAGGTGTGCTGCGATTATTAATTCTAGCTTTCCTTTCGCTTCTAATCTCAAAAGTAGTCATTCTTATATAAATTGAGGATACCTATATTTGGTAATTTCTTGGGAAGAATAAGATTAAATTTATTAATCAGTTAATTAAGATTTTTTAGGGATGTGCTTTTTGTTTCACTAAAATTAATCGTTATGGGTTCGCCAAAGCAAGTGCACTTCCGGTTATATATCAATAATGGTTATTTGAGAATTTACTTCTTATCTGCAAGTAAAAAGTACTGGTATCAAAAAATATTGTATGTAATAAGACTTTTTTAATATAATTTGAGTGTGTAAATGAGTGTATAAATTAAATACACAAATAGTTACATTAATTATCAAACAAATTACGGATATATCTGAGAAAATGTCAGGCTTTAAATACAATTGCTGGATCTACATGACTTACCTTTTGAATTGCAAATAAAGCTGAACCTACACACATAAAAACGGTGATACCAAAAACCCCTATGGCGGTCATAGGTGTAATAAGAATCACAATTCCTTGACTGACTAAAGTCCAAGCTCCCAAACCCCAGCACAGTAACATTCCTGGAATATAACCTAAAATTGCCATCCATAAGGCTTGCTCTATGATGACACTATAAATTACTTTATTAGACGCACCCATCGCTTTGAGGGTTCCAAATTCCTTTAAGTGGTCAGATACAGATGAGTATAAAATTTGACCAACTATTACCATGCCAACAATAATACCAACCACGGCTCCTAACCCTAGGATGAAACCGATACCAGTACGCTGTTGCCAAAAATTGCGAATCCTACCAATCATTTCTTTCTTGGTATAAGCGCGAGTTTCAGGAATGGCTGCTTCTAATCTTCGCTTTAATTGCTGTAAGTCTTGACCTGGTTTTGCTTTAACTAAAACATAAAGAATAGGATCGTTAATGCTTAGGGGTTGGGGAGATGCATTTTGGGATTCTTCAGACTTTGAGTCTGGATCGACTTTTTCATAAACATTAATACATTTAATATCGCCTGATATCCATTTACAGTCAAGTCTGGAGGAAATGTTGGCTTTACTGTAAGCATTGGCTGTTTCTGAAGATGCAAATATATAAGTACTAGAAACTGTAGATTGGGTATCTTGGGTAATACCAACCACCTTTACAGGTAAAGAACGAATTTCAGCACTTTCTCCAACGTCTTTGATACCTAAAGATTTTAATTTACTTTTATCTAGAATGACGCTGTAAGGTTGAGTTAAAGCCAAGGTGTCACCCTTAAGCATTTTGCCTGGTACAAACAGCCTTTTACGGGGATTAAAGCCAAAGATTTTAATGATAGTTAGTTTGCCGTTAGGAATACTCCATCGTGCTGAACCTATAGCTAATCCATCTGCTCTCCTAACTCCGGGAATCTCCTCACTTTTCCTGACACTGTCGTATAAAAGTGGCTCAGTTAGCTCTAGATGTACCATATTTTTAGAAGCTACCCAGATATCAGCACGGGAACCTTCAATCAATACTACAGTCGAACGAATAACACCGTTAAATATTCCTGTTTGAATAGTTACCAAGCTAACGGCAAACATTATTCCTGCTTGAGCAACTAAAAAACGAGGAATATCCTCAAATAAATTTTTACGAGCAATGGAAACCATTTGTGTAAGTTTTGGAAGGACTTGAGATTGAACAATTGACATCAAGATGGCTTAACCCAGCAGATTTCTAACTTTTCATAAAGGTGGCTTTATTTGCAATCATCTACGGATACTTAATTTTTATCCTTAATTATTAGTCTTTAAGATTTGTATACAAGTTCCTAAATTATCAGTAATTGGATGTTGATGAGCCATTCATAATTTAGACGTCATAATTTGGATGTCATAATTTGGACTTCATAACTTCATTTTCCCTGTTTATGCTTCCCTTGTTTGCTAAACTACTTGCTAATTTTTCCCATTCATGGGTGAATCAACTTATTTGTGAAATTGCTATGAGGATTAAATGGTAAATCTGGTTTTACCCATAGTTACTGCTGCTGCTGAGATTGCGAAGAAAAATTTTGTGGGCAAGACTCGTCAAGTCTCTGCTGTGCAAGAGAAATTTTTGCGATCGCTGCTGCAAGATTACTCTGGAACTGAGTTTGGGCAAAGATATCATTTTGATGAGATTAAAACCATTGAGCGGTTTCGTCAACGGGTTCCTATATTAAGTTACGATAGTTATTCTTCTTACGTAGAACGTATTGCTCAGGGAGAAAAAAATATACTCACCTCTGATGACGTTGTTTATTTCAATGTCAGTAGTGGTTCTACAGGAAAGCAAAAACTAATTCCAGTCACCAAGCGATCGCGCAAAATTCTCAACCGGGCAAACCGTGTTGGAATCGGGTTTATTGCCCAGAAAGCCAGAAAAAATGGTTTTTCTTTGGGTAAAATGCTGCTGACGACTCCGGTTAAAATTGCTGGAATGACTAGTGGGGGTATCCCTTACGGGACTACTAGTAGTGGTGATTTACGATTGAATGAGTTGCTTTATAAGCAAATTTTTGCTCAACCATATGAAGCTTTACAAGCAACAGATAGTTTAACCCGCAACTACCTTTGCCTGTTATTTGCTCTCAGAAATCCCCAAATGAAGATAATAGCGGCGAATTTCCCAGTATTAGCCCTGCAATTAGCCCAGTATCTGGAAGACCATGCTGAAGAGTTAATCAAAGATTTAGCTACTGGTGCGATCGCACCTTGGTTAAAATTAGAGCCAGAACTAAGAAACAATTTACAACAGCAGTTATCACCTGCACCGGAAATCGCAACTCGTCTCAAAGAAATTTTACGCAGTGAAGGTAGATTAACACCAAAGTTGGCTTGGCAGAACCTTTCCTGTATTCTGACTGCTCGTGGTGGAACCTCTAATTTTTATTTAGAAAGATTTTCCAAATATTTCGGTAATACACCAATATTTGGCGGTATATATGCTTCTTCGGAAGCTACATTTGGTATTTGTCATCATTACAATCACGATGATGTAATATTAGCCATTGAAAGCGGCTTTTTTGAGTTTATTCCTTCCGAATACTGGGAAAAAGAACAACCACCGACTTTGTTACCCCAAGAGGTTGAGGTGGGGAAATATTACCGTATTCTAGTTTCTGGCTACAGTGGTTTATATCGTTATGATGTAGGTGATGTAGTACAAGTCGTTGGCTTTTATGAAAATACTCCCTTAATTGTTTTCCGTCATCGTCGCGGAGGATTTTTGTCATCAATTAGTGAGAAAACTAATGAATTTCATGTAATTCACTCCATGCACTCAGTCCAGAAGGAATTTAATTTACCTTTGGAAAACTTCTGTGTCACTTTATCAACACAAGTTCCATCTCGTTATTTAGTCAATATTGAATTACTACCAGACGCTCCTCTTAAGAACCCCCGGGAATTTCTAGCTCAGTTTGAAACTAAATTACAACAAGCAAATACTTCCTACGGAGATAAGCGGCAGCATAACGTTATACCACAACCACACCTGCGAATTTTAGTACCAGGTAGCTTTGCCTTGGTTCGCGAAAAACTTCTCAAACGAGGAATTCCTGACACTCATTTAAAATTTCCCCATATCAGTGATAACCGTCAATTTTTAAATGGGTTAACGATACAGCAGGAAATTAAGTTATCAAATGATGAAGATTAATCTGAGATTAATCTAAATCTAGTAAGTTGAACGTTATAAAGCTATCAACTATTATTTGTTAGTTGTAAAAAGCTATTAGCTCTTAGCTAATAAATCAAGAGGCTGAAAGCCAAAAGTTAACAGTTGAAAGCTTTGAATTAAAAAACCTTTTTCAAAAAATATCAGGTTATGCAAGTACCATTTGAGAGAAAGAACTTAGTTTTAGATTCTTCACAAACCACAGGGAATCAAATCCCCAGAGTGTCTGTCTCTACATTAAATCCCCAAATATTTTGGAATGAATATCGTAGAGCGGGTAAACCAGTTATTATTACTGATTTGTTGGATAACCAACCAAAATGGGATTTAAATTACCTATGTGAAAAATTAGGCGATCAAAAGTTTCCCATTAGAGTTTATGGAAACAAAAGGTATCAACAGGATAAACGTCAGTGGGAAGACATCGGAAGCAGTGTAAAATATCAGGCCATGACGTTGAATGATTATGCTGAAAAACTCCGTAATGGAGAAGCCGCTCAGCAAGATATGTATTTGGGAAAATGTGCTCTGACAAATACTACACTGGCAGCAGATAGTGGTTTGAGAAACTTAGGGAGTAGATTAGGTTTTAAGTTGCCTGTCACGGGTTTAAATTTATGGTGTGGTAATGGAGGACATACAACTTGTCTTCATAGCGATGCTTTTGATGGTATCTTGACCCAGTTGTCTGGAAGCAAAAAGGTGTTATTATTCCCGCCTAAGCAACTGTCTAATATCTATCCATTTCTCCTATTCAATCATTTACGATACGGCTTGAAAATTCGTTCTTCCTACAGTCAGGTATATCCTCAAAAACCAGATTTAGAATCATTTCCTAAATTTAGTCAAGCACTCACTAATGCTTATGAAGTAACTTTACAAGAAGGTGATGTATTATTTATACCTGTGGGCTGGTGGCACGAAGTAACAGCATTAGGTGATGGAGTAGTAATTTCCGTAAATCAGTTTTGGAACGTATTCCCTTTATCAAGAGCCATGTTTTCTTGGAACAAATGGCGAATTCATTTAACAATTATACTTGCGGCACCCCATATTATAGCAACTTGGTTAAAAGCAATAATGAGTAGCGATCGCAAACAAAAATTACGTCAGTTAATGCAAAAATTTTAATATAATCTTTTAGCTATAAGCTTCTAGCTTTTAGCTATTAGTTTTTGAATTTTGGGTTTTTACTATCAAAAAACCACCAATTATCAATCAGCAATTATTAATTATCAATTATTTATATAATGTTTGGAATTATAGTTAAACAATTAGAAAAATTAGTCGCTCAAGATTCTTGGTTAGAAAGATTAATTACTAAAAATTCTCAGGTAGGAAATTCAGTATTTTTTGATGGTGAGCAATTTCCTTGGTCAAAGGATTTAGAAGCAAACTGGATGGTGATTCGTAAGGAATTAGAAGAGGTACTTGAAAGAGTTGATGAATTACCAAATTTCCAGGATATTTCTAAGCGTCAATCCCGGATTGCAAATGATAATCGCTGGAAAACTTACTTTTTCTATGCGTTTGGATTTAAAGCGACTAAAAATTGTCAAAGATGTCCTGAAACAACTAAATTGCTTGAAAAAATACCGGGAATGAAAGTAGCATTTTTTTCTATTCTGGCTCCCGGTAAACATATTCCCAAACATCGCGGTAAACTCAAGACTTTAATTCGTTATCATTTAGGGTTAATTGTTCCTGAACCCAAACAAAACTGTAAAATTCAAATAGCAGATGAAATTAGATATTGGGAAGAAGGTAAAAGTTTAATTTTTGATGATACTTTTTACCATGAAGTTTGGAATGATACAGATGGATACCGTGTCGTTTTATTTCTAGATATTGCTCGTCCTTTACGCTTTCCACTTTCTTTGATAAGCTCCTTAGCTAATAAATTAATTACTGCATCTCCTATAGTTCAAGAAGCAAAAGCAAGCCATAGTGCTTGGGAAAATAAGTTTGAAGCGAATACGAAATCAAAAGAATTAGTTTAAATCTCCAGGAATATTGCTAAACATTATACATTTTTGTTCCGCAAACCCTAATTATGATAATTTATTTTCCTTTTCTCTTTAACCTTTCCTCAGTAGCGGAACCCTATTAAATAAGCGTCTTCTTCTTCTGAATAATCTTGATAAACTAAACCATAAAATATATCCCACACTTGATAATGCAAGTAAAAGCATCCATAACGGTTTTGGTAACATTAAATCATAGATAAAGTCATCTATCATACTTTTTGGCATAGCAGCGATCGCGGGATTGATAACGCCAATATCACCGACTATATTCATTTTAGTTTTTAAGGCTAAAGTTTTCTTCTGTACGGTTTTTAAAAGCTTTTGACTTCTTTTCCCTGTTAATTGAAAAGGTTGGGCTAAATCTTGATTTTTCCCGGCAATAGGTATAATTTGAATACTTTTAATTTTACTGGGAGTCAAAATAAATTTAGCTAAAAAGTTATCCGTCCAAAATTGATGATTGTGACCAAAAATGACGTTACCTAAACAGTAAATTATCGGTTTACTTTTGTAAACTTCAATACCTTGGGGATAATGGGGATGATGACCGAGAATAATGTCAGCACCGGAATCTATCGATTGATGCGCTAATTGACGAACCCAAAATGGTGACTTTTCACTATCAGTAAGACCCCAGTGAAAGGATAATATGACATAATCCACTTTCTGCCGCAGTTTTTGAATATCTTCTCGAATTAACTTCCATTCTGTAGGCATGACACCAGCACGATTTGACTTTACATAACTGGAGTCACCAGAATTTTCGCACATTGTATAAGCAAGAAAGCCCAAGCGAATACCATTTTTTTCACTAATAAATGGAAGTCGAGCCGCAGCTAAGTTTTTACCGCTACCAATGGGATGTAAACTTACTTGAGATAAACTCCTTAAAGTATCTTTTAAACCTGGAACACCAGCATCAAGGGCATGATTATTCGCTGTTGAGACTACATCAATTCCAGCAGAGTTTAATTCTGCTGCAAAAGCAGTCGCAGTAATAAACGCACCGGTTTTTTGAGCTATATCTGATAGGGGAGTTTCTAAATTAACAAAAGTAATATCAGCCTTTTCCAATACAGGTTTTATCTTTAGAAATGGATAACTCATTTCCTCCTGTTTGGAATCAAACTCTAACTGATACCGAATAACTTGCTGGTGAAATAAACTCTCATTCCACATCCTCGACCATTCTACATCTCCACCAGCCAGCAAAGTTACTTGAGAAACCCCAAGAGAAGAAGCGATCGCAATTGCTGATGAGTGTATAAAAAATGCCATTATTACTATGAAAGTAATTTTGACAAGCTGACTCAGCTTATTCATACAAAAACCCTTTATCGTCAGTACTAAGGGTGATAGAGAGACTAGGGAACAGGAAGAATTAGTGACTGGAGATTTAACGTAATTCTAAATACATGATTTTTATTTTAAACCTTTTCCCATCTCTGTATTTTATGACTTTTTGTATCAAAAAAATCCATTAAATGTAAAAAACCTACACTTATAAAATTCTCCCAGTTAACCTTTCCGTCCCACAGGAGTTTGGTCATATTGCGCTCTCTCAAGGGCTTTACCTTGTTTTATACTCAGAAGTGTAGTTGCTAAAGATACGCTAGCACCAACAAAAAATACTGCAATACCAGCATTTTTCCAAACCGGTCCGAGGACGACTGGGGAGAAAAATTGTCCTAAGTTACTCGCACCTGTACCAATTGCTAGAACACTAGAACGGACATTGGGAGCATTGAGTTTTGATAAAGCATCATATAAGTTGGGCATGACGATACCAAAACCCATACCAAATGCTAATGCGGTAGGTAATATCACATAGACTTGTGTTACAAATGGTATTGTTAATAACGTAACTGCCATCAACATAAAACCTACAGCGATCGCTTTAGCGCTACCTAAACGTTTGGCTAATTTACTGGCTCCAGTAGCGGAAATAATGGCAGCACCAACAGCTCTAGACGCCAAAATCGCTCCATTTAGAGCCGGAGTAGCATTAATAGCATTTTTAAAATGTAGAGGAGCATAAACAATTACTACATAAAAAATAGCTGAAGTGAGAGCCAAAGCTAAAAATAAACTCAGTACGCTTGGCTGCCTTATGCTTTTAAGTAATTGTTCTGTTTGGCTCATATCTACCATAGAAGATTTACTTTTCTTTTCTTTTAAGATTAAAGCCGCACCTAAAGCTACAGGAAAACCTAATCCGTAGATAAAGAAAGCATATCGCCAATCTCTAGAACCAAATATCCCCCCTAAAACCGGAAAGATAATACCACTAATAGCTAAAGCACTCGTAGCGTAACCAAGAATGCGCGATCGCACTTCACCATCGTACATACTGCTAATGATACCAATACTTGCTGCGGCTACTCCTCCACTTGCAGCTCCCAACAAGGCTCTAGAGAGCAATAAAGAGTGAAAATTCTGTGCCCATGCCCCAGAGATACCAAATATTGCGTAGAAAACTAGAGAAGGAATGAGTATGGGCAGTTTACCAATTTTGTCTGCCAAAATACCCCATATTGGACCAAATAGAGCAATTGTGAGACAGTGCATACTTACTAAAGTACCTGCCCACTGGGGGTCTATCTGGAGTTGGTCTCTAACTTCCGGCATTACTGGAGAGACTACACCCCCTGTCATAGAAGTTAGACTACCTGCTGCAAGCAAAACTAGTAAGGTTGGAATCTGCTTGCGGCTAAGTTTATTAAAAGAAGACATATAACTACATTTTTATAGAAATTTTTATAGGTCAGGGGGTTGGGAGAATTTGAGAATGGGGACTGGAAGAAGAAAATAATAGCCGACCCTTTGTCTTTTACTCGGATGGAAGCGAATCCTATTAGACCCGCTACTAGTCAACTACTTTTCTACGAGAGACTAAGGGTTAGTTATGCTCTGAGAATTTACGCTCCAATTCAAAGTTAATTATATTTTCCTGCATTCATGCAGGAATGGCGGTTCGTTGAAAAAGTTCCCGCAGGATATGCAGGAATTTCCCAAAGAATATCACTCAATCACCCTTGTTTTCTTTTCTGAACAAAACGGAAGACTTTTAATCTCCCGTCAGACAAAATTTGTCGCCATTATAAAATATTTAAGCAATCAATGACTCCTGCTGATGAATCATTTCTGATTCATTTCTAGCTTTTGCTGCTACAAACTCAGCTACTTGCATTTCAATTTGATCTCGCACTATTTGACGATATTCCATAAAATGGTCTACGTGAGGGCTATTCATGAGATAGGAGTTAAGCAATCGCGGATTGTTTTTCCAAATTGAAAAAATGTGATACCAAAATACAAAGCGAGTATTGCGCTTAATTCCCAATCGCCAAATTATCAACACTAACGCTTTCAACTCCACAAGCTCTGGCTTTTGAAATGCCGTTTTATGAGGTTTGGGCTTTCTTTGCAAACAGTGACGGTAGAGTCTGCCTAAATATCGCTTTGGTTCATACAATTGCCAAAAAGTATCAACATATTCCTTGGCTAAATCTTCAATGGGTCTAGTCGGTATAAAATTAGTCAAAGACGTATTCTGATTTCCCATATTTTCCTGCTCGCTGGTATCTAGCAACCGTCCTTCCTTTTCTAAACGGTGCCAAAGAGCAGTATTCGGTAAAGCCTGAAGTAAACCTACCATAGCCAAAGGAATTGCAGTTGTTTCCACAAAATTAATTATGCGATCGCCTGCACCTTTTCTTTCACCGTCAAAGCCGATAATAAAACCAGCCATCACCCGCAGACCTGATTCAGAAATTTGATTAACAGCTTCTACTAAAGAATTACGAGTATTTTGAAACTTTTTAGTGACACTTAAACTATCTGTATCTGGGGTTTCAATACCTAGAAATACGGCAGTAAAGTTTGCCGCTCTCATCAAATCTAATAATTCTTGATCCTGTGCCAAATCTACTGAAGCTTCAGTGGTAAAACCAAATGGATAACCCCGCTCTTTCATCCAAGGAATAAGTTCTTGCAGCAGCATCTTCACGTTGCGCTTATTACCGATGAAATTATCATCAACCATGAAAATACCACGTCGCCAACCCAAATCGTAGAGAGCTTGCAATTCTGCCATTAACTGAGATGGAGTTTTTGTACGTGATTTCCGTCCATACAAAACAATAATGTCGCAAAACTCACACTGAAAAGGACAACCCCGGGAAAACTGTACCGACATTTCGGCATAATCCTTCAAATTCAGCAGATCGTATCGGGGTACGGGAGTCAAGGACACATCCGGCTTTTCGCCCTGAGAGCGGAATATACCTGATTTCTCTCCCCTTGCAAGTGCTTCTACAAACAAAGGTAAAGTAATTTCACCCTCATCTAAAACTAAAAAATCTACTCCAGCTTCTTTTGCCTCATCTGGTACAGAAGTCACATAGGGACCACCCACAGCGACCAATTTATTATGTCGCTTAGCTTCTCTAATCATCTCCAGCATATCTGACTTCTGAACAATCATTCCAGAAATGATTACTAAATCAGCCCATTCCCAATCTTCTTGGGTGACATCCCGAGCATTACGATCTACCAATCGAAACTCCCAGGTTTGGGGCAAAATAGCTGCGACAGTAATTAGACCTAAAGGAGGGAGGGATACCTTCCGCCCAATTAATTCTATGGTTTTATCAAAAGACCAGAAGGACTTCGGGAAAAGAGGATATAGGAGTAAAACTCGCATTATATTATGTGTTATGGGAAAAATTCCTATTTTTAGGGGGCGCGATCGCCAACTTTTAATATTAAGGGTTTGATGATGCCATTAATGGCAAACTCTAATGCATAATGGCAATAATTTCTATCATTCGGACAACAACATCGAAAAAAAACTGCCACGCATAGCATATCGTATAAATCATTTCCGGGACAGTAAAAACACATAAATTTGTCTATCGGTTTTACTCACACAACTTATCTGCCCTAACTTGCTAATAGAGAATCTACTAAAAAATATATGATTTCTCATAAAAATGTATTCCGGAACTAGTTGTTACTTTCGTTTGTCAGATTGTGAAAGTAGAAAGCTTTTTTACCTATTTTGTTCCAATTTGTAGTTCTACTTCTTGCCTAATTCCTAAGTAATTTGTAAATTTCTTATAAGATTGTCAGTAAGTCCTAGCTTTATTATGTATCGGCTGATGAGCGGGAGTATGGGATGGAACTGACTCTAAACTTAGAAGGGCGCACTATTCAAAATCGGATTAGAGAAGTAGGTATCAATCCAAATTATTGGTATCCAGTCAGCTGGAGCGATCGACTCAAGCTGGGTGAAGTAATTCCTGTACAAGTCTGGAAAATGCCAATAGCAGTTTACCGCGATCGCACTGGTAAACTTCACGCTCTGGAAGATGCTTGCCCCCATAAAGGTGTTTCTTTACATCTGGGTGATGTGATTGGGGAAAATTTAGCTTGTCCATATCATGGATGGCAGTTTGACGAAAATGGCAATTGTGTCAGTATTCCTTATTTGCCACCAGGACAAAAGTTACCCTGCGCGAAAGCACGCAGTTATCCTATACGTGAAAAGTATAATATTATTTGGATTTTCCCTGGTGATACATCCGCTTTAGAAAATACTGAGTTTCCAGAAATACCAGAATATAATCAACCAGGCTGGCTAGTAGTACCCATCCCGGGTGATTTCAAAGCTCATTTTTCTATCTGTAATGAAAACACAATGGATGTATTTCATGGCTACCTGCACAGAAATTTACAAGGTTGGTTTGATCCTGTCTTAATTAATCTGCGTCAGGATGAAGTATCTGTGTTTGCCCAATATCGGGTATCTTATCAAGGTTGGATGACAAAATTTTTAGGATTGAGTGAAAACGGGAACCAAGTGACTACTCGCACAATCTCTGTTAAATATAATTATCCACATTATCAAAGTACATTAGAAGGAGTCTCCTCCTTATACTTGATGCGTTTGCCTGTAGGACCCCAGTCTACGAGGTCTTTCGCCCTCATGTTTTTAAAACTTCGTCTTCCTGAATGGTTACTTAAACCAATTCAAAGACAGGTAGCAAAAATGATTTGGCGCTTGTTATTTAAAAAATTCCTTGACCAAGATGTGGAAATGATGGAGAGCGAACAACGCACTTACCAAAGCAATACTCAAAGGCGCTATGTAGAAATTAATCCAGCAATATTTGCTCTGCAAAGGGTTATTGTAGGTCAGTACGAAAAATTTATGCAACAATCTAAACAATCATTAACAAGCAACAATGACAAGTATAAGGAACCATCTCATGTTGCTGAGGCTTTCGCCTCAGATTAATTTTTGACAAACTATTATATAAAGTCAATTGAAAGTAATTTTTCAATCACACAAACTAAGAGCTAATTGGCAACACATTAAAGGTGAGAGGAGTAGACAGTGGAAGTTGTAGCTGAATATATGCAGAGGCTTTATGATAGTGGTCTCTACCCGTCCAAGTTTATCTGTCATCATAAACAGGGAAATATAGTTGAAATTGAAGAGGCAAAAAGTGGCAAACGTCATAAAGTATTGACTTTTTGCACAAATGATGTATTAGGCTTAGTGCAATCAGATGCTGTCAGACAAGCAGCTATTGATGCTATTAATCAGTATGGAACCTCTAATAGTTCTTGTTCTGTATTAAGCGGTCGCATCGACTTACATCGTCAATTGGAGCAAGAAATCTCTGCTTTTAAGCATTTACCACATACACATTTGTTTCTCAATGCTTGGATGGCAATGCAAGCATTAATGGATGGCTTTTGTCATCTTGCAATCAACGTTCCAGGGTTTAGGAACACAAGAGAAACTCTGATTATGACAGATATTCTCAACCACGGCTGCATCGTATCTGCTGTTGCTAATGCCGGAAATCGTTCTGGGAAAATGTTTAGCCATAGCCCGAATGTACGGGTAAAAGCTTACCGTCATTGTGATGTTGATGATTTAGCTCGCAAGTTACGTCGCTACGCACAACCCAATGACCGCATTTTAGTGGTTTCTGATGCTGTATTTTCTATGGATGGAGATATTGCACCATTACCACAAATGCTAGACGTGATGGAAAATTATCCTGGTAGCGTCATTGTTATGGATGAGGCTCATGCTAGTGGTGCCCTAGGGGCGAAGGGTGGTGGTATTTACGATTACTTTAACATTACTCCGCAACAAGTAATCGATAGAGGAATGGTGCCTTTAATTATGACCACATTCTCTAAATTTGCGGCATCAGCAGGAGCAGCAATTAGTTCTCATATGCCAGAATTAATTGATTTACTTGATGTATCTCCTACTTCTATTGGTACTATTTCTCTCCCTGCACCTACTACAGCAGCAGCATTAGAGAGTATTCGTCAGGTGCGTCAAAATCCACAGTTGGTAGAAAGACTGCACGCTAATACTCGCTACTTGCGATCGCGCTTAATGGAAGAGGGTTTTGCTCCTATCGGCGAAACTAATGTTATTCCAGTGATTGTAGAACCAGAGATGGATCCCAAACTCTTTGCAACCCATATGATGGAAGAATATGGTGTGTGGGTATCTCCAATTTGGTTTATTGCTAAACCTCGTCTGCGAATTACAGCCAATGCTCTGCATACAAAAGAGGAAATGGATCGTTTAGTAGATGCTATGGTAGCAACCAGAAATTTACTATACAAACCAGCTACTGCAACTGTTGCAACTGCCTAGATTTATATTGAATAGTTGGAATTTGCTCATTGGCTTGTGTTGGATATATATTATCCCCAAGCCAATAGCCATCTTTAGGTTGCTGAAGAAGTGAAAAGTACCAAGAGTAATTGAATGTAGACTTCTTTCCTATAGGTGTGTTCATCAGGGGGGAATTTCCAATAGGGATTATTTTTCTTTCTTTCGCCTTTTGCTTTTTAACTTCCAAAATGGTAATTAATGAGTGCATATTCAGATGTTAAAAACAGCATATGCTAGATAAAACTACCAAATTTGAAATTCAAGCTGTTAATACAAAAGAGCAAAAAGAATTATTTCTTGATGTACCCCAAGAGGTTTACAAAAATGATTCTAATTGGGTTCCACCTTTACGGAGTAGCATAGCTAAACAGCTTTCACCAGATAATTCCTTTACCGAATACGGAGAATTTCAGCAATTTATTGCCCTTGAAAATAGCTCTGGGAAAGTTTTAGGACGGATAGTTGCTGCGATTAATCATCGCCTAATCGAAAAAGAACAGCAACAGATCGGTTTATTTGGTTATTTTGAATGCATTCAAGACTTTGAGATTACTCAAAGTTTATTAGAAACAGCCTGTAAGTGGTTGCGCGATCGCAATATGAAAGTTGTGCGCGGACCAATTGATTTATCTACCCATAATGGGTGTCTTTTTCTAGTAGATGGTTTTGATCGGCCACCTATGATGATGATGCCCTATAATCCCTCTTACTATCCTGAATATATAGAACAGGCGGGATGGCGTAAAGGATTGGACGCTTATGCTTATGACTTTCCCCTAAATTCTCAACTATCAGCCAAATTTGAGAAAGCTTATCGAATCGCCTGTAAATCAGGAATTACTTTCCGTCCTATTCATACCAAAGGCAAGGAATTTGAGCAAGATTGTCATAGTCTTTACCAACTGTTTGGTACAGCTTTCGCTGATAATTGGAGTTCTACACCCCGTACCCTAGAGGAATTTATGGAAGAAGCTAAAGAACTACAGTCTTTGGTAGATCCAGATGTTTTTCCAGTTGCGGAAGATAACGGTAAAATGATTGGCTTTTGGATGGGATTACCTGATTACAATATTCCTCTAAAACGGGTTAACGGTAAATTAAACTGGTTAGGTATTCTCAAATTTCTCTGGTATCGTCGTCAAATTGACCAAGGACGAGTGATTGCGATCGCCTCCTTACCGGAATATCGTCGCAAAATGGTATCCCTAGGTTTAATTTACTTGGGAATGCAGGGAGGAATCGAAAAAGGTAAACCTTATAAAAGAGCAGAATTATCTTGGGTATGGGAAAATAATTCTGCTTCCCGGAAACTAATTGAAGCCGCAGGTGGCAAAATTTACAAGACTTACAGAGTATACGAAAAAGAATTATGAAATCCCTAATAACGGGTGCAAATGGATTTACTGGTTCCCATTTAGTAAAAGCATTACAACAGCGCGGGGATGAGGTAGTAGGTTTAGTCCGTAAATCCAGTAATTTAGAGCGATTAGATGATGTACTAGACAATACAAATGTAAAATTAGCTTACGGTGATATTACAGATAAAGATTCCCTAACTCAAGCCATGGAAGGGATTGATAGAATATTTCATACCGCAGCTTATGTTGAATTAGGCTTGGTTGATGCTGAGAAAATGAAGCGAATTAATGTTGAAGGTACAAAAAATGTTTTGGAAACAGCTAAAGATGCGGGGATTTCCAAAATGGTTTACTGTAGCACCATCGGTGTATATGGCGATACTCAGGGTCAGGTAATTGACGAAACCTATAAAAGAACTCAAGAAAACTTTTCTTCTGCTTACGACAGCACTAAATATGAAGCTCAAAAACTTGTAGATGAATTTGCTACTAACGGTTTACCCGTAGTTAGCATTATGCCATCCGGAATTCTAGGTGCAGATGACCCCCATTTTGGACCCATATTTAACTTATTTATTCAAGGTAAATTGAAAATATGGGTAGGAGGCGATCGCATTACCGGAATTGTTCATGTAGACGATTTAGTTGATGCCATAATTTTGGCAGCAGAACGAGGGAAAGTTGGAGAACATTACATTATTTCTGCTGGTCAAGTTCCCACAAGAGAAATGTTTGAAATTATTTCCCAAGAAACTAACCTCAACCATCCAGTTGAATTACCAGAAGTATTAGTTAGGGTCGCAGGTAATATACTCGAACCTATCGGCAAATTACTATCATGGAATCCCCCCATCGGTAAAGAACGGGTTCATTATCTTTACGATAGATGCGTGCAAATAGATGCGACTAAAGCCAAACAAGAACTAGGATGGCAGCCCCGCTCTGTATCTAAAACTTTACAAGATATTATTAAGCAGCTGCAAACTAATTGAATTTTAAGGAGTTGATAACTATCATCAATTACTAATCATCAATTACCAGTCCTTGCATATATAACTCTATAACTGTATTTAAATCAAAATATGAGTCCACTATTAATCAGCTTTAGAATCACTATCTGTTTTGCGATCGCTTTCGTTTTAGCAAGTCTAGTTGAATACTGGATGCATCGCTTAATGCACGTTTCAGTCCGTATTGGAGGTCGTCACCGTGATCATCATCGTCGCAATGAGGGACAAGGTGTAATTTGGGAGTTCCGCGATTATATTCTTGGTAGTTCTTTAGTAATGTTTCTCATGTTCTTCTATTCCTGGGATGCTGGATTAGGATGGCTTTTAGGGGCTTTATTTTATGCAGCCTTTTCAGCATATGCCCATCAACTACAACATGATAATCCCACCAAATGCTTTTGGATGAAAATGCCAGTCCACTACGTACATCATAAGTATGGAATGTGGGAAAATAACTTTGGTTTAGCCGTAGATTGGTGGGATCATATTTTCCGTACTTACAAATATGTAGATTGGTTGAGCGAAAAAGAATTACAACAACCCCCAAGGAGTTATTTACAGCTTAAATGGTGGTAAGGGAATTTTTCAGAAATAATTCACTTATTTTAAGTAATCTTAGAGTAAATAAAGAGTTAAGAAAGTAAGAGTGAAAAGACTATTTGTTTCTTCACTCTTACTTCGGGGAACAAGACCGGTTTTTAGACAATGTCATCATCCATAAAAAAACAAAACAAGGAGTCAATAACACCGTAATTAAGGCGAAAGAGGGCGAGCTCATCAGCAGTGAAACCTCAGATAT
>JBCCDM010000061.1:0-19797 GCA_039030795.1 Cyanobacteria bacterium P01_A01_bin.84 | reverse complement strand
CTTTGCGGCGCGGGGGTTTAACGCGTTGAGAAAATAAGTCATTTGTATAAAATCCCCCCGCGCCGCAAGCCAAAACTAGTAGAAATACAGGGTAATTTTGGGTAAGGCTGGGCACTTTTGTCTATATTTAATTGAACCCCATAAAGCCCAACCCGAACCCGTAAATTTAGAACAACTCAAACGCGAAATCAACCAACGCTGGTACATGACCAGTTTGCTGGATATGTTGAAAGAAGCCGATTTACGCATTGGTTTTACCAATCAGTTTAAAAGTACTGGTGTTCGTTCTAACTTTGACCGAAACATATTACAACGCCGATTGTTGCTATGTTTGTACGGATTAGGGTCTAATACGGGACTTAAAAGTATGTGTGCGGGTCTTGATGGTGATAGAGAAACTGATTTACGTTATATCAAAAAGCACTATATCCATCGAGAACACTTACGTAATGCTATCGCGAGCGTTGTCAATGCAACTTTGGCAATGAGAAAAATGAATATTTGGGGCGAGGGGACAACAGCCTGTGCCAGTGACTCGAAGAAGTTTGGTTCTTGGGACCAAAATCTGATGACTGAATGGCATATTCGCTATGGTGGTCGCGGTGTAATGATTTACTGGCACGTTGAGAAAAAATCGGTATGCATTTATTCTCAACTCAAAACTTGTTCCAGTAGTGAGGTCGCAGCAATGATTGAGGGGCTGCTGCGTCATTGTACGGATATGAAGGTAGAGAAGAACTACGTTGATACCCACGGACAAAGTGAGATTGCATTTGCCTTCTGTCGTTTGTTGGGTTTTGATTTGATGCCTCGTATCAAACGTATTGGAGAAGCTAAATTATACTTACCTTTTTCTGAGCAAAGGCAAGACTATCCAGAGCTAAAACTTATACTTACCAGGTCAATCAATTGGGAACTGATTCGCCAGCAGTATAACCAGATGATTAAATATGCTACTGCTCTACGGTTGGGTACGGCGGAAGCAGATACAATCTTAAGACGATTCAATCGTGCTACGTTGCAACATCCGACACAACGGGCGCTTAACGAATTAGGTAAGGCGGTTAAAACTATTTTTCTGTGTAGATATCTCTCATCCGAAGCTTTACGACGCGAGATTAATGAAGGGCTGAACGTGGTAGAGCAGTGGAACGGTGCGAATAGTTTTATTTTTTACGGTAAGAACAGTGAAGTTGCGAGTAACCGCTTGGATGAGCAGGAATTGTCCGTATTATGCCTACATTTATTACAAATGTGTTTGGTATATGTAAACACCTTGATGATTCAGAAAGTTTTGGCGGAGCCTGTGTGGTTTAAGAAAATGAAGACAGAAGATTTGCGGGCGCTTACACCGTTAATTTGGGCGCACGTTAATCCTTATGGGACTTTTCGATTGGATATGGATGAGCGGTTAGAGCTTGATGTAGTCGGAGGATAAAAAATTTTCCTGAAACTACTTCTGTACAAAGGTTTCAGACGTTGCATGGCGGCTGGTGACAGCTTCGCTACTTTCCCCCCTTGTTAACGGCTACACTCAATTTCATTGGCGTGGTTTTGGTACACTTGCAGACTATGATGCTATCAGATTGGTCATGGGGATGGTAAAATCACAATTTAGCGGCAAACGAATTGGTTATCCTAAGATTGGTGCAGGTTTAGCTAGGGGTGATTGGAATATTATCTCGCAAATTATCGATGAAGAATTAGATGATGAAGATCATACACTCGTGGAATATGACGCGGTGAATATTTGAAATAATGTGATAAACATCTCCCACAATTTCAAAATTCAAGCTATCCCAATACGGTTCAGATAAGAATAATTGTAGGTTGGGTCGGTCGACAGACAGCGTTACCCAACTTGCAGGGCTGATTTGTAGGGATATATTGTTCTCAACGAAAAACTTTTAAAGCTGCTTGACACCATAAAACCAAGAATAACTAAAAATTAATTAGGGCTTGCTGAAAGAAAGTGAAAGTATTGCCAGATGAAGGTCACACAAAGTTTTTTTCACCAAACAAGTGCAAGATTATTGAACATTAATGTCTAAAACCCTTGCACTTTCAAAGAAAATAACAACGTAAATTTGAGGAATAATCAACCAAACCTTGATTTTTCAATAGCTGTGACACCTAGATTCAACTTCTAGACTTATTCAGCAAGCCCTAGTTATTGTTGTTTGATTACAAGTATTTACAAAATCGTCAACCGTAACTAAATCTTAGATTTATGTTTATATTAAGTGAAAAAATTACAGTTAATTTATAACTAAGAAAATGAACCCAAAAATAAGCCTTTCAAGATACAAAATAATAAAAGTTATACGCCTTCAGTAATTATCAAAATACCATATCCTGGAATGATTGTAAACTCGTTGTGCATTTGGACTGTTTTAACATTACTTAATATTACTATAAATAAATAGCTTTAATAATTTAAATAATTACTGGGTAAATACATAAGCTAAATTAAAGAGATACTTAGTATTTAAACAACACAGGTAAGACAAAGTATAAAACTAATACAATGCAGCTTAAATAACGCACCCATTTTTTAGACTCAAATTTACTCTCATGATTAGATTTTTGATGGGTATCTGACTTACGCCGTGCTGTACTAGGGTATATTAGGGGTAATTTGCCATTCCAAGTTTAGGAATTGTATCTTTACGAACTTCCATTCCTTAGTATAGAAAAAACCTGACTATTGCAAATCCAACCACTCTGAAAAATCTGGTTTGCAATCAAATTCAATTGAGAAAAGTCTTAGATATAACTTGCTCATCATCTCGAAACTTATCTAACATTACAAACAGAGATAGTTCCTCCGGAAAAAATATTTTCGCCACCAATTCCTATATTCTTAGGAATTCTCTGTTCCTCGTTAGAAAGTTCTCCAGTTATTCTTATGTACAGACCAACTGCTTTTAAAGAAGATAACATTGATAAACTAATTACTTTCATGAAAGCTAATAGTTTTGCGACCTTGGTATCAATCGTGGATGGTGTACCATTAGCTTCACATATTCCTCTTGTTATAAGTGTTCAGGAAGATGTTATTAAATTGATTGGTCATCTCGCAAAGCAAAACTTACAGTGGAAAGCCTTTGGAAAGGTTGAATCACTCGCCATTTTCACTGGAGGGCACGCATACATTTCTCCTACTTTGTATGAAAAGCATGAGAGCGTACCGACATGGAATTATATTGCCGTTCATGCATATGGTATTCCCGAAATTATTACCCTTGATAACTCACCAGAATCAATGGATGAGATGATAAACGGAATGATAAACACTTATGAAGCTGATTATAAATCTCATTGGGATGGTTTACCTAATGAGTACCGTAAGGGGATGATGAATGGGATTGTAGGATTTGAAATCCCTGTTACTCGCGTGTACGGTAAATATAAGCTGAGTCAAAACCGAAGCCAAACTGAACAACAAAATATATCGAATGCGCTTCTACAAAGTTCAGATTCAGATACCTATGCTGTTGGTGAAGAGATGAAACAAAATCTTCCTATCAAATAAATGAGTATTAATTCCAAAGTTTACCCATTGATTACTAAAAACAGTACAAGGGTTTTGAGCCAAGATATCCTACAATCATGCACTTTTTTTGAAAAAGAACTCAAAACCCTTGATTGGAGTACTTCAAACATCTATTTAGCAAGCCCGAAATAGATTTAATCTAATTACTTTCCAACCCCTAAACCTTTCTGTTCTACCTGATTTTCTCCAGTTTCTCCAGGTTCCTCAATCTCCTCCACAATATTCCGTTTAGAAAAACCCCAACTGAGAATAAGCGCGATCGCACTAATCATTACCCATTGTGGTGGAACCCAGCTTTTATTAATTACAGTGGTTAATAAACGCAGTCCTACTAAAGCAACCGTGATATATCCAGCGTCTTCTAAGTGAGTAAACTCATCTAACCAGCGAATAAATAAACCAGCCATGAAACGGAGAGTAATCACCCCAATGGTAGTTCCAGTAATTACTAACCAAGTTTCATCGGAAACCGCGATCGCTGTGGTAACGCTATCGAGAGAAAAGGCTAAATCTGTCAGGGCAATAATCGGAATTACCTGCCATAAAGAATGAAAGCGACGTTTATGATTACCTCCGTCTTCCGTTTCTTCTTCCCCAGTAAAGAAGTGCTGAAATACTAACCATAGTAAGTAAAAAGCACCTAAAAGCTCAAACTGCCAAAACTCCTTAATCCATGTTGCAGTCAAAAGCAAGCTGATGCGCAAAACATAGGCAAATACTAAACCAATATTAAGTGCCTGTCTTTCTAAATCTTTATCTTCTAATCCCTGGGCAATCGCAGCTAATGCGATCGCATTATCGGCTGAAAGTACTGCTTCCAAAAATATCAGGATAATTAAAACTATAGAAGCTTCAATACTAAAGTCAAAATGAAGATAATTAAATATTTGGTCTAACATTCCCAGTTTCTCAAGTGGAGTGGCGCAAATTGATTAACAGCATTAATAAGCAATAGCATAAAATATTGTTACCATTTCCAGCTTAACTTGCCCTTGTCCTTTTCTGCTGAAGTCAAAATCTTCTTTAGAAACTCTCAATCAATTAAATACTTAATTTTTGTCGATTAAATCCCAACACCAAACCATTTAGTGCTGTTAAACTGGGAAATAACAAAAAATCATCAGTGATTATGCTCAAACGTTCAAAGTTCGAGACAACTCAATCTCAAATCATGCACCGTGCTGAGGATCTAATTGGTGCAGCCTCAAATCGTTACCGAATAACAGTTCAGGTTGCAAATCGTGCCAAGCGCAGACGCTATGAAGATTTTGAGGCTGCCGAAGATGTGATGATGAAACCAGTATTAAGGGCTATCATCGAAATGTCTGACGAACTTACCCAGCCTGAAATTATTGGGGAAATTTAAAGATATTAGGTAACAAAATCGAATGAACAACAATTCATGGTTCATTCAACAGCTAATTAGGATCGGAAGTATTAGCTTTTTACCGTCTCTTACCAAAGGGACGGTTATCTTAATATTTGCTGTTGTAATGCTAGGAATCGGTACAAAACATAATAATTTCTATCACCTTAGACCAGCATTAGCTCAAAGTCGCGCTGATTTTGGAGCTTGGCGACAATTGTATCAGCAATTACCAAATTTCCCTAAAGAAAATAACTATACTAGTAAAAATACGGGTAAAATTACCAAAAATCATACCCTAGCTCGACGAATGTTAGAGTATCACATTTACTATAAAGGACGTGCCCCCAATTATCGTTTGGATTGGAAGTTGACCCTCGCAGATTACTTGGGAGCAAATGAAGTTATGTACAATAACTCTTACCCTGGTAGCAATACTCTCAAGAAAAATCCACTCGAAGGCGATCGCGCAGTTATTAGCAAGTTAAATCGAAACCAGCGTAACGCTTTGGTACAAGCATTTGTGAATATCTTTACCACAAATACTCCAAAATCTTCATCACCACCGTCTGAGAAGTAGGTGATTTGAATTAAATTTAGCATGGGTTAGCGCAGCGTAACCCATCTTCTCAAGGAGTTTCATCCATAAAGAATTACGCCTTCCTACTTAATCAAAATCTGAACACTCCAAATGCTTCCTTAAAATAGTGTAAAAAAGTCAAAAGACAAACGATAATCCCCGTAAATTAAATTAGAGAGTTTGAAACATAGGTATTTTTCTCGTACTGTGGGTCTCTAAAAAAATATTTTTACTTTTTTCATAAGTAACGGTGCTTAAACCCTTTTTTCTTTCTTTTACCTTTTAATACCTACTCAATAAATGATTGCAACACAGCAATCATTGGATAGGTTTTATAGAAACTCTCTACGGAAATCTATTTGTCGCATTTTTTGTTTAAAGTGGTATAAATAGCCGCTCTATTAAACTTACCCAAAACAACCCAAGTCTAGACTTAATTGGACTATTGTCTAGTTATAGGTAGAAATTATTTAACAGTTTCACACCCTGGGTTTGGTGAAATTTGTTCCTTAACAGAAAATAGTAAACTCACAACTAAAGGCGATAAAAAATTTCTTTAGTAAGAAGAAATAAAAAATGGAAAAAGTTATTAAAAGTGGTGTAGGTTGGCGTATAGGGTGGAATCCTGATGCACATATATATAAAGGTTTAGTAGGTGCTGACGATTGGTCAATTGAATTAACTGAAGCTGAATTAGAAGACTTTTGTCGTTTATTAACACACTTATCAATCACTATGGACAATATTGCTAGTGAATTGATGGATGAGGAAAGAATAGCCTGTGAAGTAGAAAGCGACTTATTATGGATGGAAGTAGAAGGTTATCCCCAAGAGTACGAATTACACTTTATTCTCAGTAAAGGACGTTGTGCAGAAGGTAAATGGAATGCAACAGCAGTTCCGGGTTTATTAGAAGCATCGGGAATGTTGAAGGTTTTTTGAGTTTGACGTTTGCTCTTAGGTGAACTTGTGTTAATATATTTAAGTCTATTTGACAGCTTGAAACTTAAAGTCTTTTTTAGTTAAACTATTAAAGCTGAAGTTTCGGGGCGTAGCGCAGCTTGGTAGCGCGCCACTTTGGGGTAGTGGAGGTCGTGGGTTCAAATCCCGCCGCTCCGATTTGAAAGAAAATCATATTAGTTAATGGTTGTGCATAATTTCTGTAAATGGTGTGTACGTTGTTAGTATGACATCAACTTATTTAAGTTGTATAGAGATTGTATATCAGAAGTATCATTTTTCCATAACTGCTAATATCACCCAACTTTATAAAGCAATTTTCCCCGATACAGCAGCCAACGAATTTTCCCACATTCAAGCACTGTTAGAAAAATTAGTCCAAAAAATCCGTTTGGAAGTACCCAATAATGATGTTTCCGATACGAGCAAATCAGTATCAGAAATTTTGGATAACTCCATAACTGCGGAAAAATTTGTCATTTCCAGCGATCGCAAACAGTTAATTGATCTAAGTCAATTAGATTTTGACTTTGCTACAGTTAATCAAAATACCGCAGCCGAAAAGCTCAAATCTATAATTAACCACAAACTACAGCAGATGGTACAGCAAAATAAGACCCGCATCAATTATTTAGATAAATTTCAGAAAATGATTGATGAATATAACGCTGGTTTTCATAACGTGGAATGGTTCTTTAATCAATTAGTTACCTTTGCTCAAGACTTAAAAACAGAAGACAAAAGAGCAATATCTGAAAACTTAACCGAAGAAGAACTAGCGATTTGTAAAGAAGAAGAAAACTATTAGTGGAAGATATAAGTGACCCACAAGGTGGGAATTCAAAATACAAAATTAATTCAGTTCCATCTTGCAACGACCTGTACTAACACATCTTTCTGACTCTAGCTAAAAGCTTTGCTATATAAGGTTTTGAAAATGTGTTTCTTAGAAGTAAAGACCTTCTTATAAACCATCTCTACATTATGAATGCGGAAGATGTCTATTATGTTACTTAGTTATCTAACTACAATAAATAATTATGATATCTCCACCCAAATTACTAACCGATCCATTTTTACAACTCCCGACCCAAGATTCCGTCAGAGTCGTTTGGTTTACCGAGTTTGCTGGTAAAGAACATATAGTCAACTACGGTAAAGACCTCAATCACCAAACTTTTGCTCGAACAACCAAATTAAATCGAGTCAGAGAAGACCAAAAATCAAGGGTGGGGAAACAAATAGAAGATGCACAGATATATAAAAAACCATCAATACGTAATATCTGGAGACATGAAGCACAAATAACTAACTTAATTCCAAATCAGAAAGTAAATTATTCCGTCACCAGCATACAAGAAGACGGTCAAACAGTTACTAGTAGTGTATTTACCTTATCCCCCGCACCAAAACCAGGTACTCCATTAAAAATACTGTTAACCTCCGACCATCAAATTAAACCCATGGTAGCTGCAAATTTACAAAAGGTAGTAGAAACAGTAGGAAAAGTTGACGCTGTTTGGTTTGCTGGAGACTTAGTAAATATTCCCGACCGTGGGAGTGAATGGTTTGACGATAATCGGGGAAATGCATTTTTTCCCTGTTTGCAAGGTCGTGGAAACTATAAAATGGAGCATAATAACCAGAAAACTATCTATACTGGTGGAGAAATTATTCAACACGCTCCCATGTTCACCTGCATCGGAAATCACGAAATCATGGGACGTTATGGCAGAAAAAATAGTATTAGTGAAGAATTTAACGATACGATTCCACGTGAAATTGCATTACAGCTCTATGGTAATGGGTCGTCAGATTTAGAAAATAAAACTTTAGAAAATAAAACCTTAAAAAATAACTCTTTCAATACTGACACATACGAAGAAATTTTTACACTCCCAGAAAGTCAAACCGGAGGTAAAACATATTATGCAGTTAGTTTTGGTGATATCCGCTTAATTGTTTTATATATCACAAATATGTGGCGTTTTCCTAACACCGAGGGTGTGAAAAAAGGTAAATATGAAGAACCCATCGCAGATTTAAATCAACCAGAAAATTGGGGTTATGGACAACATATATATGAACCAATATCCAAAGGAAGTGCTCAATACAACTGGTTAGTTGAAGAACTAGAAAGTCCAGAATTTCGGCAAGCAAAATATAAAATAGTCATGTTTCACCATCCCCCCCACACTTTAGGTGACAACATCGTACCCCCTTACACCAACCCAACCCAAATTATTCAGCGAGATGAAGAGGGTAATATTCAAAAAGTAAGTTACAAATATCCCAAAGATGACGACTACATCATCCGTGATATCATACCCTTACTAGAATACTATCAAGTGCAGCTAGTATTTTACGGTCATTCCCACCTATGGAATCGTTTTATTAGTCCTAGTGGAATGCATTTTTTAGAAACATCTAATGTAGGTAATTCCTATGGTGCAGCCTACGGTAATAAATCAAGAAAAAATCTTCCTAGCCGGGAAAGTGAAGACCTTTCAGTGAAATGTCTCCACTATGTAAAAACTGGCGATCCATATGGTTTAGAGCCTGTAGAGCCTACTATTAAACCATTTTTAGATGAAAACAAGCAGCCGTTACCTTATGTATCTAGTAACGACATTACCGTTTTTAGTATATTTGAGACAGCTACAGCAACAATTCGTAGTTATTATTTTGATACCCGTAAGTCAGAATCATCCGCAGTTAAATTTGATGAATTTAGGTTGATGGGTCATGAGAATTAGTAATTAGTAATTTGTAATAGCTGCGCTATTAATTGTCTCACTTCCCAGTCTCCTAGTTCCCTCAGAGCATACCCTGTAAATTCTGTATAAGTTGAGGAGCTTGAACTACACCTTCAAATTTTTCTACCGGTTCTCCCTGCTTGAATAAAACTAATGTTGGTAAGGCTTCTATTCTATACTTTTCTGCTATATGGGGATATTTATCAGTGTCAATTTTAACTACACGCATTTGTCCTTGGAGATGAGCATTGACTTGCTCGAGGATAGGTACCATCATCTGACATGGACCGCACCATGTAGCATAAAAGTCAACTAGGACTGGCACATCTGAGCCAGAAAGCATTTCTTCAAAGCTATTAAATTGCTTTTTCGTTGCCATATCGTCAACCTAATTTGGATTCTTACTGCTCAATAGTAATACCTTCTTTATAAAATAGCGGCAATGAATTTTAAATTTTATGTTTGTCTAAGTTTTATTACTAATTGTTATAGATACTTTATATACCTTGAAATAATTTAGCCCAAACAAAATAAATAGAAAAACTTATGAATTATCTCTCCTAACTTCTTTGTTATGAGAAGATAGCCAGAAGACGCGCAGTAATTAACAAAGATACTGGAATAATTTATGGAACTATTGCCAGAAAATTTACAAACTTTACATTCTCAAGTGGCTGTTGTCACAGGTGGTTCTCGAGGGATAGGCAAAGCGATCGCGCTAGAGTTATCTAAGTTTGGTGCGAGCATAGCTATTAATTATGCAAATTCTAGTAATGCAGCAGAGTCCGTAGTGGATACAATTAATAATGCTGGAGGAAAGGCTGTTGCATTACAAGCTGATGTATCAAAAGCATCTGAAGTAGACGCGCTGATTAGTTCAACAATTGAGAAGTTAGGATCTATTGATATCTTAGTTAATAATGCCGGAATTACCCGCGATACCTTACTTTTGAGAATGAAACCCGAAGATTGGCAAGCAGTTATTGACCTTAATCTTACTGGTGTATTTTTATGTACTCGTGCTGTAAGTAAATTAATGTTAAAACAACGTTCGGGGAGAATTATTAATATTGCTTCTGTAGCTGGACAAATGGGTAATCCAGGACAAGCTAATTACAGCGCTGCAAAAGCAGGGGTAATTGGTATGACTAAAACTCTAGCAAAAGAGTTTGCTTCCCGTGGTATTACTGTTAATGCCGTTGCTCCTGGTTTCATTGCTACAGATATGACTAACGATATCAAGGCTGATGAAATACTGAAATTTATTCCTTTAGCTCGCTTTGGTAAACCAGAGGAAGTCGCAGGCATGGTACGTTTTCTAGCTGCTGATGAAGCTGCTAGTTATATTACTGGGCAGGTATTTAATGTTGACGGTGGAATGGTAATGGCTTAGAAAAATAATGCCATTAAAATTTCTCAGTTAAGGGTTTAGCTTTTGCTTTACCCTTACTTATCAAATATAGATCGTAAAATATGGGTTTGAGAGATATAGTTAGTTTAAATAGTTTTTGGAATAATAAATTCTTGATTATTTACATAAAATAACTTTTTTCATACTATTTTTCGATTTTGTCAAATAATGGACTATTTTTGAAGTGTCTACTAAAGGTTTCTTTTGAAGTAAGAATATATACAATTAATAATGTTGACTTTGTGCAGAACTTAATACTCTCTCAGTTAGAAATAGCTAGTTTGATTGCGCAAAAGTTATTAAAAGTGATTATCGGAAAATGCACCTTCATTGGTTACAGGTTTTTTAGTATCTGCCATCATCCTTCCATTTAAGCGCAGTTACAACCGGAGTCAATTTCTTTTTTCCAATAGCTACAAATACTGGTAAATTTTGACTTCTGACTACTTAAGGTATTCTTTGCAATGCCCTATTTTTGCATAACCATTAACCACTCAAGATTTTTCCCAAGATTTATAAAGCTTACCTAATAATGGGTATGACTTTTTACAAGCTAATTGTGTTCCCAAAATAGTAGAATTTACTCATTCATTTGAAATCATGCTAGAGACAAAAAATTCCCTCATCTCTCAATTCGACCATGTCATTTCACATTTTGATGGCAATAATAATGACAAAGATGATATTGCAGCTTTACCTATGGCTGCATTATTAACAAATTCAGCAGGACTACAAGACAAATCAACATTTTTCTATGGTAATAATTTGGGAGAACCAAATGATCCTTCTCAAGTAGAAGCGATGAGGAAAAGTGGAGCGTTTGCAGAAAAACTGGGAATTAAAGCTTATGACTATCAAAGTGATGCAAATGCAGCAACAGATGCGCTGGTAAAAATCCTCAATTCAGGTAAGCAAGTACTAGCCATTGAGGGTGGACCAATGGAAGCGATCTATAGAGCTTTAGACAAAACCAGCCCCGGTAATCGTCAGAATGTAACTTTACTATCTCACTCTAGCTGGAATGAAAATCGTAATATTGCAAGTAAACCGGGTGTAAACGATGTCAGGACTTGGAAAGACATCCAAACAGACTTTCCGGAAATCAAGTTAATGGAGATTAACGACCAAAACGGTGGTCGCGATAATCAAGTTGGTTTTAATAATATCAACTGGAAGTGGTTGGATGATAGTAACGAACCACTTTTGCAGGAGGCTCGGATGTTGATGAAAAATGCTAAAAGTAAGGTCAACGATCCTTCTGATGCTGGGATGCATTTCTACGCTATTACAGGTAATGAAAATGCAGATCCTAGTGATGCTCAGGTATTTTTTCAGAACAATCCACCCTCTGTAGAAGATGGAGTTTCTAACCCTCCATCAAAACCACCATCCAATCCTACACCACCACCAGTTTCTGGTTCAGATAAGGTATATCTTGCAGATAATGGTCAGGTAGTTATCGAAGCTGAATCTACAAAACTACAAGGTGATTGGAAAAGGGTAAAAGTAGATGGTCGAGATGCAGTACTCTACGATGGAGCAAATAGTTTTAGTAAAGTTCCTGAGGGACAAACATTAGAGTATAAATTTGAAACGGATGAAGGCGGAACATATAACATAGCACTACACTCAGCCAGAGATAAAAGTGCTATGAGTGAATTTAGAGGTGACTTAGGTAATGATGCTTTTGTTTCCATAGAAAATGTGAAAACAGGAGAAGTCATTCAGCAACCAACTAAGTTATTTACTAGTTTCGGTCAAGCAAATGGCGAATATCGTTGGGGAAAAACCTTTGATCCACATGGTAAAAAGTCACCTGCACAAGTTGAACTCGATCCAAATACTGAGTACCGTTTGAAAATTGATGGACGTTCCGATGGATATGTCATCGATAAAATTACTCTCAGTAATGACGGATTCCTACAAGATGCAGATGCACAACCTTCAAAAGTTAAAGGGGAGAATTCAATACCAACACCACAACCAAAACCAGACCCGAAACCAGAACCCGGTAATAACTCACCCTTAAGCTTTGAAGCGGAGGATATGCAGTTATCTGGTGAATATCGAATTGAGTCGATTAATGCAGCTTCGGGTAACAAAGTAATTAGTCTCAGAGGTGGAAAAACTGAAGGTACAGGAGAAGCAGGTTTTACATTTAATGGAGATTCGGGTAAATACAATATCAAGGTAAATTACTTTGATGAAAATGATGGTGTAGCTAATTTGACACTCAAACAAGGTAATAAACAGCTTGCTTCTATCGACCTAGATCAACAATTGGGTAGTCATTTTGCAAATGAGAAAACTTTAACAAGTCAGGAAATAAAGGGGGTAGAAATCAAAGCAGGAGATAAATTTACTCTCCAAGGTATTGAAGATGGGACAAGCAAAACAGCAGAACACGCACGAATAGACAATATTGAGTTTATTCCGGTAAATAAAGAGAATAGTGTCGTCAAGGGTGAGAGTCAAAATTCCTCAGCAAATTTATTAAACTATCAGTTGATAAACGCTGATACTAATATGGTTATTGGTTCCATTGAGGACGGTCAAACATTATCAGTTAGCGAGCTTCAGGGTAAAAATCTAGCTGTAGTTGCTGCTGCTAATAACAATAATCCAGATGCAAATAAAATTGAGAGTGTAAAATTTGACCTCAATAACTATCAAAAAGTAGAAAACTTCGCTCCTTACGCTAGCTTTGGTGATATGGAAGGCAACTATAATGGTAGAAAATTAACAGCAGGAGATTACACGTTAAAAACACAAGCCTATGACACAGATAAAGCTCAAGGAAATCTTCTTGGGGAAAATAGCATCAGTTTTAAAATAGCTGAAAATGCAGATGATAATACCCCTAGCTCAAATTCTAATAATCAAAAAGATGTTCTTTTAGGTACTAACGAAGCCGACACTTTCATTTTAGGGAATACAAACGGACCTTCTTATAATGACGGTCAAGACAACACTCTAGGAGCAGATTCTTATGCTCTCATCCGTAATTTTAATTCCCAACAAGGTGATGTAATTCAACTGTCAGGAAAAGCTAGTGATTACAGCTTGGGTACTTCATCCCAAAGTCTTCCACAAGGACAAAGCATTTTCTTAAAAACCCCCGGTCAAGATGAACTACTTGGAATAGTACAAGGTGCTGGTGATTTGAAAATTAATAGTAACTCTTTTAAGTTTGTTTAATTTTATTTGTTACTTGAAAGCTAATAGCTAACGAACGGTTAACAGTTAATAAACAAAATACCCTTCTAAGTAAAATTAGAAGGGTAAATTTTAGTAAATGCTTTTATTAAGCTAATTATTAATTTTGTCTTCTTCTATCGGAAACGCTACGGGAACTAAGCTCTCCCTTCTTCTTCCCATTTAGTCTTTGCAAAATAGCCAAAGCTAACAGAAAAATAATTCCACTAGTAGTGGCAAGCATAACAGTAGAAGACATACCCCGAAATCTCATTGCGATTAAGTTACACGCTAAAGCAATTGACCATAGGGTAAATGCTGCTCTCCTTTGAGATAAGCCCCACGCTAATAAGCGATGGTGTAAATGGTCTTTCCCAGGAGTTGTTAAAGGATTTTTTCCTGCTATGAGTCGTCGGATAAATACTTGTGAAGTATCTAAGACTGGCAATAGCAAAAATAATACTGGTGGTACCAGTGTAAATACAGTAGTTGTTTGTAATTCGCCTAGAATACTTGTCGCTGCTAACACATAGCCAAAAAAGTACGCCCCCGCATCGCCCATAATAATTCGCGATGGGTGGAAATTATGACGTAGGAAGCCTAGGGCAGCACCTCCTAAAGCCGCTAACACCAAAGTAGCAGCAGCTTTATTCGGAAACTGTGCAGATACAGCTAATAAGCTCATAGATGTAATAAAACTTACACCACCAACTAAGCCATCCATACCATCCATTAAATTAATGGCATTAGTAATTCCTACAACCCATAATACTGTCAAAAATATTGACAAAATTGGATCGAATGGCGAACCCAAAGTAACTTGGAAGTTTATACCATTTGCAAATAGTAATAACGCCGTCAGTATTTGAATAACTAAGCGAAACCATGCGGGTAAGCCAAATTGGTCGTCAATAAAACCGACCAAAACTAACATAGAGCCGCCTAAAAGAATTGTTAATACTTGAACGAGAACGCTATGCAATTCAATTGGACGTAACAACGTCGCAATCACAACTGCGGCAATAACTCCGGCATATATCGCCAAACCACCAGCATTTGGTAGTGGTTCTCTGTTTAGCCGTCGTGCATTAGGTTGGTCTGCCCAACCGACTTGCAAAGCGAATTTACGTACAGTTGGTATTAAGAGCCATGTGACGACCCAAGCCAACAAAAAAGTAATAACTACCGCTAACCAGCCAGAACCACAAGGGTCGGCTATTCCGATTGCTTGGAGGGATGTTAACCAGCCGGAACCACAGAGATTAGAAATTCCGATTACCCCAAGGGAGTTGTATAAATTCATCTCCCGCCTTAACCGCTCTCATTAATTTCCTTGAGTATCACTGTTATATTAATCATTTTTTTGCCATTAAGACTGTAACTTGTATTGCTTGTAAGTTAGCACTCTGCTGCCAAGAGTGCTAAATTATAATACAGAAAGTGCTCTTGGAATGGAAAATATGGCGAAAATCGTTTCTTTTGATGAGGAATCACGTCGGTCACTTGAGAAAGGTATCAACGCTCTTGCTGATGCCGTGAAAATTACTTTGGGACCAAAAGGTCGTAATGTTCTTTTGGAAAAGAAATTCGGTACACCTCAGATTGTTAACGATGGTATTACCGTTGCCAAGGAAATTGAACTGCAAGACCCTTTGGAGAATACTGGTGCTAGGTTAATCCAGGAAGTTGCCTCCAGAACCAAAGATAATGCTGGAGATGGTACCACTACAGCTACCGTTTTGGCACAGGCAATGATTCGTGAAGGTTTAAAGAACGTGGCTGCTGGTAGTAACCCCATGATGTTAAAGCGGGGTATTGATAAAACAGTTGAAGTTTTGTTGCAAGAGATTGCAAACATTTCTAAACCCGTTGAAATTAGTGCCGGAGCAGATGGTTCAACTATTGCCCAGGTTGCTACGGTATCTGCTGGTAACGATGAAGAAGTCGGCAGCATGATTGCCCAAGCAATGGAAAAAGTTACCAAAGATGGCGTAATCACTGTTGAAGAATCAAAATCCCTTTCAACGGAATTAGAAGTCGTTGAAGGTATGCAAATCGACAGGGGCTATGTTTCTCCATACTTCATTACCAATAATGAACGGATGACTGTAGAGTTTGAAAATGCTCGCATCCTAATTACAGATAAAAAAATCAGCAATATCCAAGAATTAGTACCAGTCTTGGAAAAGGTAGCCCGTGCTGGTCAAGCTTTATTAATTATTGCTGAAGACGTTGATGGTGAGGCTTTAGCTACTTTGGTGGTCAATAAAGCTCGTGGTGTCTTGTCTGCCTGTGCTATTAAAGCACCAGGATTTGGCGAACGTCGCAAGGCAATGTTACAAGATATTGCAGTTCTGACCGGCGGACAAATGATTTCCGAAGAAATTGGTCTGAATTTGGATACTGCATCTTTAGAGATGTTAGGAACCGCTCGTAAAATTGAAATCGACAAAGAAAATACCACTATTGTTGCCGGTAGTGATGTTACTAAAGCCGACGTAGAAAAACGTATTGGTCAAATTCGTAAACAGTTGGAGGAAACAGACTCCGAATACGATAGCGAGAAGCTACAAGAACGTATTGCCAAACTTGCTGGTGGTGTAGCGGTAATTAAAGTAGGTGCAGCAACTGAAACCGAACTCAAAGACCGCAAATTACGCATTGAGGACGCCCTAAACGCAACCAAGGCTGCTGTAGAAGAAGGAATAGTCCCCGGTGGTGGTACAACCCTAATTCATTTAGCCACAAAGGTTGAAGCAGCTAAGAGCAACCTTTCTGAAGAAGAAAAGATTGGTGCTGATATTGTTGTACGTGCCCTAGAAGCACCCCTACGTCAAATTGCAGATAATGCTGGTGCAGAAGGTTCTGTAATTGTTTCCAGAGTCCGAGATACTGATTTTAACGTAGGTTATAACGCTGCAACTGGGGAATTTGAAGACCTAATTGCTGCTGGAATTATTGACCCAGCGAAAGTAGTTCGTTCTTCTTTACAAAATGCTGCTTCTATAGCCGGAATGGTGTTAACTACTGAAGCAATAGTGGTTGAGAAACCCGAGAAGAAACCTGCTGGCGGTGGTGCCCCGGATATGGGCGGCATGGGCGGCATGGGCGGCATGGGCGGCATGGGTGGCATGGGTGGCATGGGTATGCCCGGAATGGGAATGATGTAAAGTCAATAAGCAGTTCTTAGTTACCAACAGCAATATTTAACTCAATAAGTGCTGATTGGTAATTACTTAATTGTTTATCCCACCACCTTAAATATTAAATTTGCTTGCTGAGTAGGGGCGACAATGGTTGTTTTTACAACCTAGCCGCCCTCTCTAAATTTTGTGAAATTCGGTTAGTAACTCCATTAAGTGAGCAATACAAACTCTTCTTAGACTTCTGTTTGAGAGGAGTTAACTTTTACTGGTTTTTTAAATGGTTTATTGTCTTTAGCCTGTTTATTTTCTGGTTTAGGTTTCTTAGCTCCGGGTTTCTTAGCTCCGGGTTTCTTAGCTCCGGGTTTCTGTTTAGCTGTCTTGTCTTTAAACTTAATAAATTTAGGTAACTCAGTTGTAGGTACACCCATTAAGCTTTCCATAGCAAACAAGTTTTTATCTGGAAGAAACTTAGCTTTGATTTTCACAAAGAAGGTTTCTCCTTGCTTGTCTCTGTCTAATTTTGGATTGAAACGAAACGGAGGAACAGGGGCATCTTTCCACAGTAAGGGAACGTGAGATGCACTCGCAAATCGTTTGCGCTTGTCCTGCTCTAAGGATTTATAATATTCCAAATCAGCTTCAGTGAAATTCCTGTGGATGCTGATAACTGGAGTTCTACAAACGGCAATAAATTGCCATTTACCGGCGAGCTTGAATTCAAAGTCAGCAAGTTCGGCCACACCAGAATTAGAACCACTATCAAACCCCACTAACTGAAATCGGACTTGATGTGGTTTATCCCTTCCTGGCAGGTGGAGAATTCTTGGGTAAACAATTAGTCGTTGGTTATTACCAGTATTTTTGATTTCTTCTTTCAGAGCATACAATGACCTACGGTAACGTGGGGTAAAGAATAGCTGATAAATATTAGTAGACGTGGGTGTCTTGATAGAGATAGAAAATCTCTCTTTCTCCTCCTCTTTCTCTTCAATGACCTCCCCACGTAATACCCCAATCCCTTGAAACATATTATCCATAACAGTTAGTTAATGCCTGCCCCTTCGGAAAGTGCATAAAGCCAGCAATTAACATTTTAAAGGAATATGAACAAGTCCTGTAGGAGACTTTTGGCGTAGCTATATTAGCTTATACCCAGTTCAGGTTCTTGTTCAGTTTTCTCAGATTTACTCCCAGCTTGAAAGAGACTGGGTTTCTAAACTCAATGATTGAAGTCCTATGAAAAATGCAAAAGATACAAATCTCTTCGACCACCACCACGATGGTCTTCGTCAGACCGTTGCTTTTTTCGTTGTTCGTATTTGCTTAAAGAATTTTGTTGCTGAAATATAGTTTGTTGCTGAAATATAGTATTTTGGGCAAACAAGGGTAACACCCCTAAAATTAGGAGCGGCAGAAATAAATATAAGATGTTCATAATCTATTAAATAAAATAGAGTTCAAGTATTCGATACCAATAGAAGAGATTACATCTTTACTTCAAAAAAAACAAGTGCTATTTGATACTGTATATTTATTTTCTTGAGAGAATATTTTAAATGTTATAATAATGTTAAATTTTACTCTTAAAAGACATTCTGGTAAGGATTTATATTCTTTTGATATGAAAATTATTTGCAAGTAAAAACTATTTTGATACCGAAGAATAATGTAAAAAAAACAACTATCCACCTAAGTGATAAAAACTAAAATCAGTACAAATTAGCTGAAATCAGCCAATTAAGTACTTATGTAAAAAAATGCAGAAAATAAAAAAAATCCCGCTCCAGAGTTGAATTCAGAGGGTAGAGAATCTCAAGGGCAGAGACAAAGAATAAACAGTAATGTTTATAAATGGATGATTTATTTCTTTGCGTTCCCTAAATTTAATTTTGATGATTATTTGTATGTTCTTGAATTTTATGCTGTTTCAGAACGCTAGGAATAGTTGCTATTATCTTGGTTGCAATTTCTTCTGGTGTTTCTTCTTGACTAATGCTGATTCTTAAATCAGCTTCAGCATATAAGGCTTGTCTTTGTTCTAAAATACTGTGTAACTTTCCTTGGGGATCTGCATCCTGTAATAACGGTCTGTTTCGGTCTTCAGCTAAGCGTTGATAGAGCAAATCAACCGGTACATCCAGCCAAACTACTAAACCATGATGTAAATAGCTCCAATTTGGGGTACGTAAAACAATACCTCCACCTGTTGCTATACTTAACCTGGTATAAGCACAAAGTTGTGCTAAAATTTCGCTTTCTAATTGACGAAAAGCTGCTTCTCCTTCTTCTGCAAATATATGATTAATACTTTTATTGGCAGCTTTAACAATTAAATCATCGGTATCTACAAATCCATAACCCATTTTTTGTGCAAGTAAACGTGCAATGGTAGATTTACCCGATCCCATCATCCCAATTAAATAAATATTGAGTCCCCGTAATAAGTTATTCATAAGTTTGTGCGTCCGTTATGTAAGAAGGATGGATAAAACTAAATATATCTTTTCTCCATCCTTTAGAGCGAATCACATATTACAGGTGACAATCCTAGATAGTTTGTGAAAATTGAATCCATCATAGAGAGGTTCCGATCGACAGTCTCTACAAAATAACTTTCACGGCAGGTTTTAGAACTGCTATATATTAATTTAACTATCGGGACTTAGACAAAAAACAAGGAGGAAACAGCCTCAAAGCCATTCAGGACAAGGAATATACGTCAAACCCTAAAAAATCGCTCAAATCCAGATATATCAAGAAAATAACCAATTCGATGTAAAACTATTGACATACAAAGCTTTGACCCTTTTTTGACCCAAAAAAATGT